>NZ_MUBA01000099.1 GCF_002154575.1 Streptomyces bobili | reverse complement strand
GAGCGCATCGAGCTGCTCCTCGACCCCGACACCCCGTTCCTGGAACTGTCGCCGCTGGCGGCCTGGGGCAGCGAGTACGCGGTCGGCGCCTCCCTCGTCACCGGCATCGGCGTCGTCGAGGGCGTCGAGTGCCTGATCACCGCCAACGATCCCACCGTGCGCGGCGGCGCCAGCAACCCGTGGTCGCTGAAGAAGGCCCTGCGCGCCAACGACATCGCGCTCGCCAACCGGCTGCCCTGCATCAGCCTGGTGGAGTCCGGCGGCGCCGACCTGCCGTCGCAGAAGGAGATCTTCATCCCCGGCGGCGCGATCTTCCGGGACCTGACCCGGCTGTCCGCGGCCGGCATCCCGACCGTCGCCGTCGTCTTCGGCAACTCCACGGCCGGGGGCGCGTACGTCCCCGGCATGTCCGACCACGTGATCATGGTCAAGGAGCGGGCGAAGGTCTTCCTCGGCGGGCCGCCGCTGGTGAAGATGGCGACCGGCGAGGAGAGCGACGACGAGTCGCTGGGCGGCGCGGAGATGCACGCGCGCGTGTCCGGCCTCGCCGACTACTTCGCCGTCGACGAACAGGACGCCCTGCGCCAGGCCCGGCGGGTCGTCGCCCGCCTCAACCACCGCAAGGCGTACGACGATCCCGGACCGGCCGAGCCGCCCAAGTACGACCCGGAGGAACTCCTCGGGATCGTCCCCGGCGACCTCAAGGTGCCGTTCGACCCGCGCGAGGTGATCGCCCGGATCGTCGACGCCTCCGACTTCGACGAGTTCAAGCCGCTCTACGGGACGAGCCTGGTCACCGGCTGGGCGAGCCTGCACGGCTACCCGGTGGGCGTCCTCGCCAACGCCCAGGGCGTGCTGTTCAGCGCCGAGTCCCAGAAGGCCGCCCAGTTCATCCAGCTCGCCAACCAGCGCGACATCCCGCTGGTCTTCCTGCACAACACCACCGGCTACATGGTCGGCAAGGAGTACGAGCAGGGTGGCATCATCAAGCACGGCGCGATGATGATCAACGCGGTCTCCAACTCGAAGGTCCCCCACCTCTCCGTCCTCATGGGCGCCTCCTACGGCGCCGGCCACTACGGCATGTGCGGGCGCGCCTACGACCCCCGCTTCCTGTTCGCCTGGCCCAGCGCCAAGTCGGCCGTGATGGGCCCGCAACAGCTCGCCGGGGTGCTCTCCATCGTCGCCCGCCAGTCGGCCGCCGCGAAGGGCCTGCCCTACGACGAGGAGGGCGACGCCGCCCTGCGCGCCATGGTCGAGCAGCAGATCGAGTCCGAGTCGCTGCCCATGTTCCTGTCCGGGCGGCTGTACGACGACGGTGTCATCGACCCGCGCGACACCCGCACCGTTCTCGGCCTGTGCCTTTCGGCCGTCCACACCGCCCCCTACGAGGGCGCGCGGGGCGGCTTCGGCGTCTTCCGGATGTGAGGGACCTTCCAGTGACCACTTCCATCACTTCCATCACTTCCATTACTTCCGTGCTCGTCGCCAACCGCGGTGAGATCGCCTGCCGCGTCTTCCGCACCTGCCGTGCGTCCGGAATCAGGACGGTCGCCGTGTACTCGGACGCCGACGAGAACGCGCTGCACGCGCGCGTGGCCGACACGGCCGTACGGCTGCCGGGTGCCACGCCCGCGGAGACGTATCTGCGGGCCGACCTGATCGTGAAGGCCGCCGTCGCGGCGGGCGCGGACGCCGTGCACCCCGGCTACGGCTTCCTCTCCGAGAACGCCGGCTTCGCGCGCGCCGTTCAGGACGCCGGTCTCGTCTGGATCGGCCCGCCGCCCGAGGCGATCGAGGTTATGGCGTCCAAGACGCGCGCGAAGGCGCTCCTGGGGCTCGCCCCCCTGCACGCCGACGAGGTGACCGAGTCCGACCTGCCCGTCCTGGTGAAGGCCGCCGCGGGCGGTGGTGGGCGCGGCATGCGCGTCGTACGCCGCCTCGCCGAGCTGAAGCCCGCCCTGGAGGGCGCGCGCGCCGAGGCCGCGAGCGCCTTCGGCGACGGCGAGGTCTTCGTCGAGCCCTACGTGGAGAACGGCCGCCACGTCGAGGTGCAGATCCTCGCCGACACCCACGGCACGGTCTGGGCGCTCGGCACCCGCGACTGCTCCCTCCAGCGCCGCCACCAGAAGGTCGTCGAGGAGGCCCCGGCGCCCGGACTCCCCGGCGAACTCGTCGACGAGCTGTGCGCGACGGCGGTGCGGGCCGCGCGCGCCGTCGACTACACCGGCGCCGGAACCGTCGAGTTCCTCGTCGCCGACGGCCGCGCCCACTTCCTGGAGATGAACACCCGCCTCCAGGTCGAACACCCCGTCACGGAAGCCGTCTTCGGCCTCGACCTGGTGGCCGAGCAGATCCGCGTCGCGGAGGGCCACGCCCTCGCCGCCGAACCGCCACGCGCGCGTGGCCACGCCGTCGAGGCCCGCCTCTACGCCGAGGACCCGGCCGCCGACTGGACCCCGGGGACCGGCACCCTGCACCGCCTCGCCGTCCCCGACGGCGTCCGCCTCGACACCGGTTTCGGCGACGGCGACACCATCGGCGTCCACTACGACCCGATGCTCGCCAAGGTCGTCGCCCACGCCCCCACGCGCGCGGAGGCCGTCCGTACCCTCGCCGGCGCCCTGGAGAAGGCGACCGTCCACGGCCCGGTCACCAACCGCGACCTCCTCGTCTCCTCCCTGCGGCACGAGGAGTTCACCTCCGCCCGCATGGACACCGGCTTCTACGACCGGCACCTCACGACCCTCACCGCACCTGCCCCCGACCCCTACGCCCCGCTGGCGGCGGCCCTCGCCGAGGCCCACGGCCGCTCCCGCTTCGGCGGCTGGCGCAACCTGCCCTCCCAGCCGCAGACCCGCCGCTACCTCCTGGCGGGCGAGGAACACGAGGTCCGCTACCACCACACCCGGACCGGCCTCACGGCGGACGGCGTCCATGGTGTCCACGTCGTCCATGCCGACGCGGCCCTCGTCGTACTGGAGACCGACGGCGTCCGGCGCAGGTTCCGGGTGGCCCGCTACGGCGACCGGGTCCACGTGAACGGCACCACCCTCACCGCCCTGCCCCGCTTCCCCGAGCCCGAGGACCAGCGCGCCCCCGGCTCCCTGCTGGCCCCGATGCCCGGCACGGTCGTCAAGATCGCGGACGGCCTTGTCACCGGATCGAGTGTCGAGGCGGGCGAACCGATCGTGTGGCTCGAAGCGATGAAGATGCAACACGTCATCTCGGCACCGACGGCGGGGACGCTGACGGCACTGCAAGTGACGGAAGGACAGCAAGTGGAGATGGGGACGCTCCTGGCCATCGTGCAGGAGTCCGACCCAGAGGCGCGGGGAACCGCGCGACCAGCCACCCACGGAGCCGCACCGAAGGAGCCACAGTGACCATCCTCATCGAATCCGACGAGCACCATGCCCTGCGCGAGGCAGTCGCCTCCTTCGCCAAGGGCCGCAGCAGCACGGCCGACAACAAGACCCTCTGGCAGGAGGCCGCCAAGCTCGGCTACATCGGCGTCAACCTCCCCGAGGAGTACGGCGGCGGAGGCGGCGGCATCGCCGAACTCTCCCTCGTCCTCGAAGAACTCGGCACGGCGGGATGCCCGCTGCTGATGATGATCGTCAGCCCGGCCATCTGCGGCACGGTGATCGCCCGCTTCGGCACGAACGCCCAGAAGCGGGAGTGGCTCCCCGCCCTCGCCGACGGCTCCCGCCTGATGGCCTTCGGCATCACCGAGCCCGACGCCGGCTCCAACAGCCACCGCATCACCACCACCGCCCGCCGCGACGAGGCGAGCGGCGACTGGCTGCTGACCGGCCGCAAGGTGTTCGTCTCCGGCGTGGACATCGCCGACGCCACCCTCATCGTCGGCCGCACGGAAGACTCCCGCACCGGCAGTCTCAAACCGTGCCTGTTCATCGTCCCGCGCGACGCCCCCGGCTTCACCCGGCGGCCCATCGACATGGAACTGCAGGCGGTGGAGAAGCAGTTCGAGCTGGTCCTGGACGACGTACGGCTGCCCGCCGATGCCCTCGTCGGCGACGAGGACGCGGGACTGCTGCAGCTGTTCGCCGGCCTCAACCCGGAGCGCATCATGACGGCCGCCTTCGCGATCGGCATGGGCCGCTATGCCCTCGGCAAGGCGATCGCCTACGCCCGCGAGCGCACCGTCTGGAAGACCCCCATCGGCGCCCACCAGGCCATCGCCCACCCCCTCGCCCAGGCCCACATCGACCTCGAACTGGCCCGCCTGATGATGCAGAAGGCGGCCCAGCTGTACGACGCGGGGGACGACGCCGGCGCGGGCGAGGCCGCCAACATGGCGAAGTACGCGGCCGGGGAGGCCTGCGTGAAGGCGGTCGACCAGTCGGTGCACACCCTCGGCGGCAACGGACTCACACGCGAGTTCGGCCTCGCCTCGCTGATAACGGCCTCGCGCGTGGCTCGTATCGCTCCGGTGAGCCGGGAGATGATTCTCAACTACGTCTCCCACCAGACCCTGGGCCTGCCCAAGTCGTACTGACCGTCCGGTCACCAGCCGGCCGGCGAGGAGGAACCGTGTTCCGCAGCGAGTACGCAGACGTCCCACCCGTAGACCTCCCCATCCACGACGCCGTGCTGGGCCATGCCGCCGAGTTCGGCGACCTGCCCGCCCTCGTCGACGGCACCGACGGCACCACCCTCACCTACGAGCAGGTGGACCGGTTCCACCGGCGGATCGCCGCCGCCCTCGCCGAGGCCGGCGTCCGCAAGGGTGACGTCCTCGCCCTGCACAGCCCCAACACCGTGGCCTTCCCCACCGCGTTCTACGCCGCGACGCGCGCCGGGGCCACCGTCACCACCGTGCACCCGCTCGCCACCGCCGAGGAGTTCGCCAAGCAGCTCGGCGACTCGGCCGCCCGCTGGATCATCACCGTCTCCCCGCTGCTGGAGACGGCCCGCCGGGCCGCCGAACTGGCGGGCGGCGTCGAGGAGATCTTCGTCTGCGACAGCGCCTCCGGACACCGCTCACTGATCGACATGCTGGCCTGCGCCGCCCCCGAGCCGCAGATCGCCATCGACCCCGTCGAGGACGTCGCCGCCCTGCCCTACTCCTCGGGCACCACCGGCGTCCCCAAGGGCGTGATGCTCACCCACCGGCAGATCGCCACCAACCTCGCCCAGCTCGAACCGGCGATCACGGCGGGCCCCGGCGACCGCATCCTCGCGGTACTCCCCTTTTTTCACATCTACGGCCTCACCGCTCTCATGAACGCGCCGCTGCGCAGGGGCGCCACCGTCGTCGTGCTGCCCCGCTTCGACCTGCAGACGTTCCTCGCGGCCATCCAGAACCACCGCATCACCGGCCTGTACGTGGCCCCGCCGATCGTCCTCGCCCTCGCCAAACACCCGGCGGTCGCCCAGTACGACCTGTCGTCCCTGCGATACGTCATCAGCGCCGCCGCACCCCTGGACGCCGGCCTCGCCGCCGCCTGCTCCGCCCGCCTGAACCTGCCGCCCGTCGGCCAGGCCTACGGCATGACGGAACTGTCGCCCGGCACCCACGTCGTCCCCCTCGACGCCATGCGGGAGGCCCCCGCCGGCACCGTCGGCAAGCTGATCGCCGGCACCGAGATGCGCATCGTCTCCCTCGACGACCCCGACAAGGACCTCGGAGTCGGTGAAACGGGCGAGATCCTCATCCGCGGCCCCCAGATCATGAAGGGCTACCTGGGCCGCCCCGACGCCACCGCCGCCATGATCGACGGCGACGGCTGGCTGCACACCGGCGACATCGGCCGCGTCGACGGTGGGGGCTGGCTGTTCGTCGTCGACCGGGTCAAGGAACTCATCAAGTACAAGGGCTTCCAAGTGGCCCCCGCCGAACTGGAGGCCCTGCTGCTCACCCACCCCGGCATCGCCGACGCCGCCGTCATCGGCGAGTACAACGACGACGGCAACGAGGTGCCGCACGCCTACGTGGTCCGCCAGCCGACCGCCCCCGACCTCGCCGAGGGAGAGGTCGCGATGTACGTCGCCGAACGCGTCGCACCGTACAAACGCGTCCGCCTCGTCACCTTCATCGACACCGTCCCGCGCGCGGCCTCCGGGAAGATACTGCGCCGCGAACTGAGGGGCCGCCCATGACCGCGCGGGAAGAGGCGCCCGGCACGCAGACGGCGGGAGAAGCGTCCATGACCTCACTGATCGGCCGCACCCGCGACCGTGGCGTCGAGACACTCAGCCTCGACGCCACCGGGACGCGCAACGCCCTCTCGGCCGCCCTCCTCGCCGCACTCGCCGACGCGCTCACCGACTGCGCCGAGGACCCCGACGTCCGCGCGGTCGTCCTCACCCACACCGGCGGCACCTTCTGCGCCGGCGCCGACCTGCGCGACCCTCCCGCCCCCGACGCCTTCGTCGCCCTGCTGCGGCAGCTCGTCGAACTGCCCCGACCGGTCGTCGCCCGCGTCACCGGACACGTCCGCGCCGGCGGCCTCGGCCTCCTCGCCGCCTGCGACATCACCGCCGCCTCCACCGGGTCGACGTTCGCCTTCACCGAGGTACGCATCGGCGTGGCCCCGGCGGTCATCTCCCTGCCGCTCCTCCCGCGCACCGACCCCCGCGCCCTGTCCCGCTATTACCTCACCGGCGAACGCTTCGACGCCCCCGAGGCGGCCCGTATCGGCCTGCTCACCGCGACCGCCGACGACGTCGACGCCGTACTCGCCCCGGTCCTTGACGGTCTGCGCAAGGCCGCGCCGCAAGGCCTGGCGGAGACGAAGCGACTGCTCACGGTTAGGGTGCTGGAGGCGTTCGAGCGGGACGCGGCCGACCTCACCGCGCTCTCCGCCGAACTGTTCGCCTCTCCGCAGGCCCGCGAGGGAATGACGGCATTTCTCGAACGACGGGAACCCGCATGGGTGTTGTGAGCCCGGTCGACCGCGACCGCGCCCCCAAGCAGGACCGCAGCCGGGCCACCCGGCAGCGGCTCCTGGAAGCCGCTGTGGCCTGCCTCGCCGAACGCGGCTGGGCGGGCTCCACGGTCTCCGTCGTCGCGGAGCGGGCCGGTGTCTCCCGCGGCGCCGCCCAGCACCACTTCCCCACCCGCGAGGACCTCTTCACCGCGGCCGTCGAGTACGTCGCCGAGGAACGCTCCCTCGCCCTGCGCGCCCTGTTCCCGCAGGGCGCGGCGGGCGCGGGTCACGTCGACCGGCGCGCCGTCGTCTCCGCCCTCGTCGACCTCTACACCGGCCCCCTCTTCCGGGCCGCCCTGCACCTGTGGGTCGCCGCCTCCAACGAGGAACAGCTCCGCTCGCGCGTCACCGAGCTGGAGGCCCGCGTCGGCCGCGAGACCCACCGCATAGCCGTCGAGCTGCTCGGCGCCGACGAGTCCGCGCCCGGCGTCCGCGAAACCGTCCAGGGCCTCCTCGACATGGCGCGCGGCCTCGGTCTCGCCAACCTGCTCACCGACGACGCCCCCCGCCGCGACCGGGTCGTCTCCCAGTGGGCGGCCCTGCTGGAACAGAACCTCGGCCGCTGAGCGACCGGGCCGGGCGATCCACCGGACCGGCGGGCCGCCCCCCTCTCACGGGCTGAGCCGCTCCACCCGCCAGCCGTCGTCCGCCTCCGCCACGTACCGCAGGCGGTCGTGCAGCCGGTTCTCCCGGCCCTGCCAGAACTCCACCGACTCCGGCGCCACCCGGAAACCGCCCCAGTGCGGCGGCACCGGCACCTGCTCGCCCTCCGGATAGCGGGCCGCCAACTCGGCGTAGGAGGCGTCGAGGTCGTCACGGGAGGCGATCACCGCGGACTGCACGCTCGCCCACGCGCCGAGCTGCGAGCCGTGCGGCCGGGTCCGGAAGTACGCCGCCGTCTCGTCCCGGCGCGTACGCCGCGCCACGCCCCGCACGATGACCTGCCGGGCCATCGGATGCCACGGGAACAGCAGGCAGACGTGCGGATTCTCCGCGAGATCGCGGGCCTTGCCGGAGTCGTAGTTCGTGTAGAAGACGAAGCCCTGCTCGTCGAAGTGCTTCAGCAGCACCGTGCGGGAGGAGGGCCGCCCCTGGGCGTCCGCCGTGGAGACGACCATGGCGTTCGGCTCGAACAGGTGCGCCTCCGCGGCGGCCTGCTTGAACCAGCGCGCGAACTGTTCCAGGGGCGTGGCGGCCAGCTCGGCCTCGTCGAGGCCCTCCGCCCGGTACTGCTTGCGCATGGAGGCGGGATCGGGAGAGACGGTTTCTGCGTGGTCCACGCCGTCATCTTGCCGCACCCGGGCCCCCGGCAGCAGGGGCCTCCCCCACCCGAAGGTGGCACTGAGTGCCGCGCCACTCCCCAAAGGTGGCACTCGGGGATATGGTGCTGATGCCATCCCGGTTGGGTGACCGCCGACCGCAACGGGCATCACTGGGGTGACCGCCCAGGACCGCGAGTCCCCGCACGGACCGTGGATCCACCGGCGCCATCTGTCGCACACATCACGAGGAGCCGCCTGATGTCCGACTTCGACCCCGGTTTTGTACCTGGCCTCGAAGGAATCGTCGCCTTCGAGACGGAGATCGCCGAACCGGACAAGGAGGGCGGCGCACTCCGGTACCGGGGCGTCGACATCGAGGACCTGGTCGGCCACGTCTCCTTCGGCAACGTATGGGGCCTGCTCGTCGACGGTGCCTTCAACCCCGGACTGCCGCCCGCGGAGCCCTTCCCCATCCCCGTCCACTCCGGTGACATCCGCGTCGACGTCCAGTCCGCGCTCGCCATGCTCGCGCCGGTCTGGGGCCTCAAGCCGCTCCTCGACATCGACGCCGAGCAGGCCCGCGAGGACCTCGCCCGCGCCGCCGTCATGGCGCTGTCGTACGTCGCCCAGTCCGCCCGCGGCCAGGGCCGCCCCATGGTCCCGCAGAGCGAGATCGACAAGGCCCAGTCCGTGGTCGAACGCTTCATGATCCGCTGGCGCGGCGAGCCCGACCCCAAGCACGTCGCCGCCGTCGACGCCTACTGGACGTCCGCCGCTGAGCACGGCATGAACGCCTCCACCTTCACCGCCCGCGTCATCGCCTCCACCGGCGCGGACGTCGCCGCCGCCCTGTCCGGCGCCGTGGGAGCGATGTCAGGCCCGCTGCACGGCGGCGCCCCCTCCCGCGTCCTCGGCATGATCGAGGAGATCGAGCGCACCGGCGACGCCGACGCCTACGTCAGGCAGGCCCTCGACAAGGGCGAACGCCTCATGGGCTTCGGCCACCGCGTCTACCGCGCCGAGGACCCCCGCGCGCGCGTGCTGCGCCGTACCGCGCGCGAGCTGGGCGCACCCCGCTTCGAGATCGCCGAGGCCCTGGAGAAGGCGGCCCTCGCCGAACTCCACGCCCGCCGCCCGGACCGCGTCCTGGCGACCAACGTGGAGTTCTGGGCGGCCATCGTCCTGGACTTCGCCGAGGTCCCCGCGCACATGTTCACGTCGATGTTCACGTGCGCGCGCACGGCCGGCTGGTCGGCGCACATCCTGGAGCAGAAGCGCACCGGCCGCCTCGTCCGCCCCTCCGCCCGCTACATCGGCCCCGGCTCCCGCGGCCCGCGCGAGATCGAGGGCTTCGACGACATCGCCCGCTGAGCGGCGTGACCCACTGAGCCGGAACGGCGGTCGTCACGCGGGGCTGAGCAGCTCCGCGTGATGGCGCTCGGCGACCAGCGGATGGGCCCGCAGTTTGCCCTTCAGCTCGTTGAACCCGTACTCGGCGAACAGCGGGTTGGCCGGATCGTCGGTCACACCCGGCGCGGCGGACGCGTGCGGGAAGGGCAGCGGCTCCACGCGCGCGTCCAGCCGGGGGTTGTAGAAGAACGGCACGGAGAACCGCTCGACCGCGCTCGGCGGCGACACCACCCGGTGGTTGGTGGCCAGCAGGTAGCCGTTCGTCGCCACCTCCAGCAGCTCACCGAGGTTCACCACGAAGGCCCCGGGCAGCGGCGGCACGTCATGGAAGAGCCCGTCCTCGCGCTGCACCTGGAGCCCGCCCACCTGGTCCTGGAGCAGCAGCGTCAGGAACCCGTAGTCCTTGTGTGCGCCGACCCCCTGGCCGGTGCCGTCGCCCGCGCTCCCCGGATAGCGCACCAGCTTCAGGTGCGGATGCGCGCGCTCCCCGAACACCGGGTCGTAGAAGTCCGCGGGCGCCCCGATCGCGGCGAGCAGTTCGTGCAGCAGCTTCTCCGCGACCCCGCTGAGGCGCTCCACCCACCGCAGCGCGGCCACCCGCAGCTCGGGCAGCCCGGCGGGCCACTGGTTGGGCCCCTCCAGCCACCAGTAGGCGGGCTCTCCGGGCCCCGGCACCCGCGCCGGCCGCTCCGCCCCGATGTCCAACTGGTCGCGCCAGTCCTGCCGGCCGCCGGTCCGCTCGTCGCCGGTGCGCGTATAGCCCCGGAAGTGCGGCGAGTTCACATTGTCGATCGCGAGCCGCTCGGCCTCGGGCAGCGCGAAGAACCGCCGCATCGCGGAGGTCAGCGCAGCGGTCTCCTCCTCGCTCACCCCGTGCCCCACGAGCTGGAAGAACCCCACGTCGTGCGCGGCGCTGTGCAAGCGCGCGTGCAGCAGCGCACGGGCTTGCGGCCCACGGTCGGCGGCGGAGAGATCGATGATCGGCAGTTGCTGGTACGACGGGTTCGTCGACACGTTCGTCATGGTGCGTCCGCAAGGTGTACGGGTCCCGCGCGAGCGCCGTGGGTGGGGCGGGCGCACGGGTGCCAAGTGGGCAGAGAGGGGGAAACGCGGGCGGCTGCTGAACCGCGAAGGGGGCCGGACAGCTCAGAGGGAGCGTCGACAGCCCATGCTCGTGACGCGGACGTAGTCCACGTGGCGGCGTCGAACGAGCGGAAGCATGCGCTCAGAGTACTCCTCGCCCGTAAATCCGTAAGTGGCGCACATCACGCACCGAAGATTCCACGGCGGGGGCGGCTCGGACGGCAGGGTCCGTGAACGCAGGCGACCCGCGAGTCTGGTCCTCCGGGGAGGGCCGGCCGGACTTACCGGCGACTCGCGGGTCGGGTGACTGCGTGGAACTGGCCGGCTGCGTGCGTCGCGCGCACGCTGGTCCGGCACCCACTACGGGGTGTGGTGGCGGGCCGCTAGCCCGCAGTCACCTCACGAGTCCGGGAATCACACATCTACCGGATCACCTCCTTTCAGCGTGTGCCGCCACCTTAAGAACCGTTCCGCCGCCCGATCAACCCCTTTTTTCCGGGCCTAGGGTCTCCGCATGACTTCTCCCAGAGCGACCTCCGCCACTACGACCTCCCGCGTGACCGAGCGGCGGGCCATCCTCAGCGGTTCCCCCTTCGAGGAGCAGATCGGGTACGCGCGTGCCGTCGTCGACGGCGACTGGGTGCACGTGTCGGGGACGACCGGCTACGACTACGCGACGATGACCATCTCGGACGACGTGGTCGAACAGGCCGAGCAGTGTCTGCGCAACATCGGCGCGGCCCTGGCGGAGGCCGGGTGCGGCTTCGAAGACGTCGTGCGGGTGCGCTATCTGCTGCCCGAGCGGGCCGACTTCGAGCCCTGCTGGCCGGTGCTGCGCGGCTGCTTCGGAGAGGTGCGGCCGGCGGCGACGATGATGGTGTGCGGCCTGGCCGACCCCCGGATGCGGATCGAGATCGAGGTGTACGCCCGCCGCCCCGCGTAGCGGGACGGCAACCCCGTTGACGTCCGCCCGGCCGCACGGTTGCCTGGGGCCGTGACCGATCTTCGTCTTCGTATCGCGCCGGTCGTCGGCGACGCCATGCTCGAACAGTGGCGGCACGTCCACAACACGATCGTGCCCCCGGCCGCCATGTCCCTCGACGAGGCACGCGCGCGAGGCGACCGCTACCGCCTGGACAACGCCTACCTCGGTGACGTCCTCGTCGGCTGCTCGACGGTACGGCCCCCGGACGGCGAGGAGGCGGTGGCGACCGTCATCGCGCGCGTGCTGCCGCCGTACCGCCGTCGCGGGCACGGAACGGCCTTGTACGACCACGGTCTCGCCCACGCGCGCGGGCTCGGCGCGCGGGTCGTGGAGACGTGCGTGCTGGCCGTCAACGAGGACGGTCTGCGGTTCGCCGAGGCGCGCGGGTTCACCGAGACGGAGCGTTACACGCTGGACGGCGAGAGCGATGTCTGGGTCGACCTGCGGCTGGCCGCGCGCTAGCCGCGCCGTCCGGGGTACGGGACGTACGTACGTACCTGGCAGGACCGGCGTACAACGATTCCTCTGCAATCTTGCGGGAACCATATGTGGGCTGCGTCACGTTCAAGTTGAATGAGGGCACGTGAGCGAACCTGAGGGGGTCCAGGTGAGTGCTTCCCGCCGTAGTGGGACCACCGACGAACTGGGACCGGACGAGCCCGAGCGGCCCGGCCCGGAGGGTCCGGACGGCTCGGATCTGCTCGCCGCGCTGCTCGACGGAATGGACGCGGCGCTGTGCGCCTTCGACGCCGACGGCGTCGTCACGCACTGGAACCGCGAGGCCGAGCGCATCCTCGGCTGGACCGCCGCGGAGGCGGTCGGCCGGCCCGGCTTCGCCGGCTGGGCGGTGCGCGAGGCGGACGCCGAGGAGATCGAGGGCCGGCTGATGGCGGCCATGCGGGCCCCCGGCCGGCAGGTGCACGAGTTCGCGCTGCTCACCAAGGACGGCGGCCGGGTCCTCGTGCGCACCCAGTCCGCCGCCGTCCGCGGCCCCGACGGCAAGCCCGCCGGGCTGTACTGCGCGTTCAGCGAGGTGCACACCCAGATCGACCTGGAGCGCTCCATCGCGCTCAGCGAGGCCCTCTTCGAGGACGCGTCCTGGGGCGTGGTCCTCGTCGACGCCGACCTGCGCCCCGCCGTGGTCAACGCGCACGCGGCCCGCGCGCTCGGCACGGGCCGTACGGCGGTCCTGGGCCGCCCGCTGGGCGACCTGCTGACCCGCGGCGTCGAAGAGCTGGAGAACGCGCTGACGCACGTCCTCGCCGAGGGCGCCCCGCCCGCGCCCGCCGAGATGTGGGTGGGCGTGCGGACCCCGGAGGGCGAGAAGCGGCGCTGCTGGCGCAGCGGGTTCGTGCGGCTGGCCTCGCCGCTCGCCGAGGAGCCGGTGCCGCTCGGCGTCGGCTGGCTCTTCCAGGACGTCACCGAGGCCAAGCAGAGCGAGCAGGAGGCGGCGCTGCTGCGGTTCCGGACGAACCAGCTGCACCGGGCGTCGAGAGCGGCCGCCGAGTGCGAGGACCCGGCGGAGGCGGCGACGGTCCATCTCGACTTCGCTCTCGCGGGGTTCGCCGACCATGCCGTGATCGACCGTGTCGCGGGCCCGCCGAGGGCCGACGGGGAGCCGGGTGCCCCACAGCGTCTGGTGCGGGTGGCGGCCACGCCCTCGGGCGCGCCGGGCCCCAGCGTCCTCACCGGCCACGCCGGCCTGCCCGTGGGGTACACGGAAGGCCACCCGGCCCTCCAGTGCCTGGCCCGCGCCGGCTCGGTGCGCGCCTCCGCGGGCAGTGTGGCCCCGGACCGGGCGCGCGAGTGGGCCCGCGCGCGTCAGTGGCCCGAGGACACGATGCACGCGCTGTGCGCGGTCCTGCGCAGCCGTGGGCGCACCCTGGGCGTCGTCACGTTCCTGCGCACGTCGGGCCGTACCGCCTTCGAGCGGTTCGACTCGACGTACGCCGAGGATGTGGCCGTCCGGGTGGCGGCGGGCCTGGACCTGGCCGACCTCGTCCAGCTCACCGGTTCGGCGGGTACCGCCGGTTCAGCCGGCTCAACGGGCTCAGCCGGTTCCGCCGAGCGCGGTGACGACGAATGACGCGCGCGTGACCCTCGACCCGGTGCCGTTCCCCGGGCTCAGCGCCGGTAGAAGATCCGGTCCCGGTACTCGTCCATGATCCGGCCGTTCCACTCGTGGCCGCCGTCGATGTTGCCGGAGCGCAGCAGCGGGGGTTCGATGCCGCGTTCGGCGAGGGAGGCCGCCGCGGTGGCCATGACCGCCTGGAGGAGGGCCGAGGTGACGACGGTGGACGCGGGCGCGAAGGGCGCGGGGACGGTGTCGAGGCTCAACTCGGCGTCGCCGACCGCGATCTTCGAGTCGAGGACGAGGTCGCAGTGATCCTTGAGGAAGGTTCCCGACACATGCCGGGACGTCGTCTCGGTGGCGTACGCGACCGAGGTCACGCCGATGACCTTCACGCCCAGGGCGCGCGCGTTGAGGGCCATCTCCACGGGCAGCGCGTTGCGGCCCGACAGCGAGACGATCACCAGGGCGTCGCCCGCCCGCACCGGCGAGGTGTCCAGGACGGCGCCGGCCAGACCCTCGACGCGCTCCAGGGCGGAGCCGAGGGTGGCGGGCACGACGTCGACGCCGACGACGCCCGGCACGACGAGCAGGTTCATCAGGGCCAGACCGCCCGCGCGGTAGACGACGTCCTGCGCGGCGAGCGAGGAGTGGCCCGCGCCGAAGGCGAAGAGGCGTCCGCCGGCGGCGACGGTGTCGGCGAGGAGGACACCGGCGGCCTCGACGGCCACCGCCTCCTCGTCGCGAACCCGCTGCAACAGGCCGATCGCGGCGTCGAAGAACTGCGCGGCGGGCGTGCGGTCACTCATCCGAGGGGCCCCTTTGCCGTATCCGGTGTCCGTGTCCGTGTCGCGGATCACCGTGCGGTCTGGACCAGCGCGCTGTCAATACGGCGGGGGAGGGGGACGGCCGCCCCCACCGGCCCGCGGCGCCCCCTGCGAAGGTGCGCGGCCGTCCGGGAAGGTGGCAGGGTCGTCCGGGGTGACGCCGCGGGGGGCATGAACCCTGGCGTAACGCCTTCGTTTCCACGGCGCGGCACGCTTGTCAGTGGTATCCGGCAGAATTGAAGCCAGGGCCAGCGCACGAGCCGGAGAGCCGTCCAGCCTCCGGCAATCTCATCAAGGGGCACGTATGTCCGGACTGATCGACACCACGGAGATGTATCTCCGCACCATCCTCGAGCTGGAGGAGGAAGGTGTGGTCCCCATGCGCGCCCGGATCGCGGAGCGGCTCGACCAGAGCGGTCCGACGGTCAGCCAGACGGTGGCCCGCATGGAGCGGGACGGCCTGGTCTCCGTGGCCAGCGACCGGCACCTGGAGCTGACGGACGAGGGCCGCCGCCTCGCCACGCGCGTGATGCGCAAGCACCGCCTGGCCGAGTGCCTCCTCGTCGACGTGATCGGCCTGGAGTGGGAGCAGGTCCACGCGGAGGCGTGCCGCTGGGAGCACGTGATGAGCGAGGCCGTCGAGCGCCGGGTCCTGGAGCTGCTGCGCCACCCCACCGAGTCGCCGTACGGCAACCCGATCCCGGGTCTGGAGGAGTTGGGGGAGAAGGAGATCGCCGACCCGTTCCTGGACGAGGGCATGGTGTCGCTCGCCGACCTGGACCCGGGCCTGGAGGGCAAGACGGTCGTCGTCCGCCGCATCGGCGAGCCGATCCAGACGGACGCGCAGCTCATGTACACGCTGCGGCGGGCCGGTGTGCAGCCGGGCTCGGTGGTGAGCGTGACCGAGTCGGCCGGCGGTGTGCTGGTGGGCAGCGGGGGTGAGGCGGCCGAGCTGGAGGCGGACGTCGCCTCCCACGTGTTCGTCGCCAAGCGTTGACCCGAGCAGGGGCGAAATGCTGAGCGTTGTTCAACTCGTGGGGCTGTCGGTGTAGTTGAGGCGTTCTGTCGATGTGGCCGAATCGGTGATTCCCTGTGTCGAATCGCAGCGCTCCGGCGCTGCGCGTGCCAGTCTGTCGCGTGAGGCATATGACCTGAGGGGGCGGGACGATGTGCCGCAGATCATGGGAGGGCCCCGGCGCCTCGCGGCGCCGGGGCCTGTCCTCCCCTGTTCCGACCTGGAGCCCCGAGCTCTCAAGGTCGGTCCCCTCGGACCGTTTTCCCCGAGCGGTCCGCCTCCCGCTGAAGGTCTCCCCCGGGCAGCGGCGATCATTCCTTGAGCATGGTCACTCGAACGAGGGGTGTTGCTCGCGGAAGCGGGTTTCTTCGAATGAGTATTCGATAGCCTGCGGGTGAAATAAGCGGCACAGCGGTACGACGGCAGACACGAGGGTGACCGGACCGGCCGGCTCGAGCGGGAGCGAGGGGTCCGAGCGGAGCGAGGGGGGTGCCTGGACCTATGGCGCGACGCATCGACGTGATCGGGGCCGGTGGCGTGAGCCTGGCGGCCTGGGAGTTCGGCGACCCGCCCAAGAAGGACCCGACCGACAGGAAGGACGCCGGGCACCCGACGGACAACAGGTCGGAAGCCTTGATTCCGGTCCAGTCGGCCGGCCGCCAGCCGACCGGCGAGCCGAGCGCGGAGGACGGGGCCCGGTCCGAGCCGACGGCGTCACCCGAGCGCACCACCGGCGTGTTCTTACTGCACGGCCTGATGGGCCGCGCCTCGCACTGGGCGTCCACCGCCCGCTGGCTCTCCGAGCGGCACCGCGCGGTCGCCCTCGACCAGCGGGGGCACGGCCGGAGCGAGAAGCCGCCGAAGGCCGCCTTCACCCGTGAGGCGTACGTCGAGGACGCCGAAGCCGCCCTCGAACAGCTCGGCCTCGGCCCCGCCGTCCTGATCGGCCACGCGATGGGCGCCCTGACCGCCTGGCAGCTCGCCGCAAAGCGCCCCGACCTGGTCTCCGGACTGATCATCTGCGACATGCGGGCCTCCGCACTCGGCGCGGCCTCGCAGCGCGAGTGGGCCGACTGGTTCGAGTCGTGGCCCGTCCCCTTCGCGACCCTCGCCGACGTCCGCAAGTGGTTCGGCGAGGACGACCCCTGGGTCGAGCGGCCCAACCCGGCGCGTGGCGAGTTCTACGCCGAGGTGATGCAGGAGTCCCCCGACGGCTGGCGTCCCGTCTTCGAACCCGAGCAGATGCTGAAGTCCCGCGAGACCTGGGTCTACGACGCCCACTGGGAGGAACTCACCCAGGTCCGCTGCCCCACCCTGGTGGTCCGCGGACTGGACGGCGAGCTGGGGCGCGCGGAGGCGCAGGAGATGGTGCGGGTGCTGCCGCTCGGTGAGTACGCGGAGGTCACCGACGCCGGTCACCTCGTCCACTACGACCAGCCGGAGGGCTGGCGCGAGGCGATCGAGCCGTTCCTGGACGGCGTGCTCGCACGCTGAGCGGACGCGGGCGGACGGGGGCTGACGGGGGCGGACGCGGGCTGACGGGGACCCGGAAGCAGGAGCGCGGAAGCCCGCGGCAGGAGCCCGCCGCAGGAGCCCGGAGAGCCAGGGAGGGCCCCTCAGCCCCTGCTCACCGCCGTCAGGATCTCCGGCAGGCGGGCCGCCGTGCGCGGCGCCGCGAGGCGCAGGCCCAGCAGCGTGACCGAGGCTCCGTACGCCGCCCCCAGCGGTAGCAGCGCCCAACTCCACCGGTCGCCGCCCGCACTGACGTTCAGCCAGACCGTCACGGCGATGACCGGGGCGCAGAGCAGGGCGGCGGCCACCATGCCGCCGAGGATCGAGATCCACGCCAGCCCCGCCTGACCGGGGGCCACGTTCTTGTGGCCCTCCTGCGGGATGGAGTACGGGAAGCGGGCCGAGGTCCAGGCGCCGGTCGCCAGCATCGCGCCCAGCAGCGCGAAGGACAGCCCGAGCGCCTCCGGCAGTCTCGCCCAGTCGCCGAGCAGGGCCGTCGTCAGGACGGTCACCAGCGTCGCGTACGGCAGGGTGATCAGCAGCAGTGCCAGGGCACGCGCGCGCAGTTCGACGTAGGCGTCGCGGGTCGAGGAGATGGTCAGCGCGACCATCCAGAAGGCGGAGGTGTCCTGGCCGAACTGGTTGTACATCTGGATGCCGAGCATCCCGGCGGCGAAACAGGCGAAGTAGATCGAGCCGGTGCCCTGGAGCGCGTTGAACACGGGCACGATCAGGCCGATGGCCAGCGAGGTCACCCAGGCCGCCTTGGTCTTGGGATCGCGCCAGACATAGCGCAGGCTGCGCTCCATGACCGTGCCGGTGCGCCCGCCCGGCAGCAGGCGCCGCAGCCCCGCCGAGGTCCGCCGGTCCCGGGCGGCCGGTTCGGCGGCCTGGAGGGTGGAGCCGTCCGGCGCGGTCATCAGCCGGGTCAGGGTCCGCGCCCACAGCGCCACCAGCAGTGCCAGCGCCCCCGCGCTCACCACCAGTCGCCCGACCGCGATGCCGTACGCCCCCTCGCTCGCCGCGTCCAGGGCGCCGACCGCGGAGGCGGGTGGCACCCAGGCCAGTACGTCCGCCGCCGGATCGAGCTGTCCGAGGCCCGCCGAACCCAGCCGCTGCGCGCCGAAGTTGACGATCTGCGCGCCGACCGCGATGACCAGCCCGCTCAGCACCGCCAGGTCACGGCCCCTGCGGCTGGTCAGCAGCCGGATGTTGGCGGTGGCCACGGCCCGCGCGAACGCCACGCACACCAACAGCCCGAGCAGGACGGCGGGCGCCGACAGGACGTAGGCGAACGCGCCGTGTGCGACGGCGATCACCGAGCCCACCAGCATCAGCACCGTGAACAGCGGCCCGACGCCCACCAGCGAGGCCGCCAGCAGCGCCCGCACCAGCGGCCGGGGCCGCAGCGGCAGCATCACCAGCCGGGTCGGGTCCAGCGTCTCGTCGCCGCTCGGGAAGAACAACGGCATCACCGCCCACCCCAGCCCCAGCACCGCCACCAGCAGCACCACCAGCGACGCCGCGTGCTCATGTCCGCGCAGCGCGATCAGCCCGATCAGCTGCAACGCGGCGAACAGCAGGGTGACGACCGCCGAGGCGACGTACGCGGCCCGCCGCCCACCGGACTGCCGCAGCCCGTTGCGCAACAGCGCCAGCTTCAGCCGTACGACGGTGGAGGTCAGCCCGGTCACCGGGCGCCGCCGCCCAGCCAGTCGAGGTCGGAGCCGGTGTCGCGGCCCTCGGCGCCGACGAGTTCGAGGAACGCCCGCTGCAGCGAGGGCGCCGACCCACGCACCTCCGCCAGCGTGCCGTGGGCCCGGATACGGCCGGCCGCCATCACGGCCACCCAGTCGCACAGCGACTCGACCAGCTCCATGACGTGGGAGGAGAAGACGACCGTGGCGCCGGACGCCGTGTACCGCTCCAGCACCCCGCGGATGATCTGCGCGGACACCGGGTCCACGCCCTCGAACGGCTCGTCGAGGAACAGCACCTCGGGATTGTGCAGCAGCGCGGCCGCGAGCCCGATCTTCTTGCGCATCCCGGTCGAGTAGTCGACGACGAGCTTGTGCTGCGCGCCGGCGAGGTCGAGGACGCCGAGCAGCTGGGTCGCCCGCCTCTCGACCTCGGCACCGGGCAGTCCCCGCAACAGGCCGGTGTACCTCAGGAGTTCACGCCCGGACAGCCGCTCGAACAGCCGCAGTCCCTCGGGCAGCACCCCGATCCGGGCCTTCACCTCGACCGGGTCCCGCCACACGTCGTGCCCGACCACCTCCACCGTGCCCTGGTCGGGCCGCAGCAGCCCGGTCACCATCGACAGCGTCGTGGTCTTCCCGGCCCCGTTGGGCCCGACCAGCCCGATGAACTTCCCCGCGGGCAGGTCGAGATCGATCCCGGCGACGGCCACCTGTCGCCCGAACCGCTTCCAGAGGTTTCGTACGCGCACGGACGTCATGGCTGCACCCTACGGCGGCCCGCCGTGCTCCGAAGGGACGCGCAGCGGGGCGGCTCCTAGCGGTCCCTCCCGCACGCGTACGCCAGTGGCGAGATCAACTCCTCCGCGTCCGGCAGCCACCGGTTGGCGGGCGTGGGCCGGCAGGCCCACTGCACGGCCCCCCGTGAACCGAACCGGGTGGGCGGCGCCGCCACGTACGCCCCCTCGCCCAGTACGACGAGGTCGAGGGAGGACAGCGTCCATCCCACCTTGCGTACGAGATCGGGCACCTTGACCGAAGCGCCGGGGAGGACGAAGAAGTGCATCCGCCGGTCCGGCGTCAACGTGACGGGGCCCAGCGTCGACTCCATGCGCTCCATCCGCGCCAGCGCCAGGAACCCGGCTGTCTCCGGCACGGAGATCGCGTCGAAGGTCCGCCCGGTCGGGAGCAGGATCGACGCGGTCGGCTGCTTCTGCCACATGCGCCGCGCGGCGGTCGCGCTGCCCGTGGCCTGCGTCGCCCACTCGGGCCGGGTCGGATGCGCCCCGGGCACCGGACACGCCGGGTCGTCGCAGGAGCAGCGCTGCGTCCCGTCGACGGCCTCCAGCCAGGTGCCGGGGAAGACGTCCCAGTGACGTTCTTCGGCGTAGCGAACAGCGGTCTCCAGCAGCGATTCTCCGCGCTGCTTCGGGATCTGGGTGGCCTCGGCGCCCGCGATGGTGTCTTCCACGATGAACACAACTCTGGGCGTCACCAGGGGTTACGGCCCGCCGACGTGCGCGGGGGAGGAGCATCGATTCGGCGTCCGGGGCGCACGGGTGCATGGGCGGGGGCGCGCGGGAGGAATGAGCGCGGGAGCGGGTAGTCACGCTTGGGGGCGGCTTCCGTCTTTACCAAGGCAATCCTGGCATGTCTCGCATTCTCGTCGTATCCGCGGGGCATTGATCTTCGCGGCCGGAATTTTTCGGTGGAAGACACATCAACTCGGTGCGCGGGAAAGGCACCGCAGCCACAGGGGGTAGTGCCCATGGCCGCAAGGCCGCTCGTCGCGCGGCAGCCGAACGAACGGTTGCAGGCGCTCATCCAGGAAGCGGGATGCTCGAACGCCGGACTCGCCCGCCGCGTGAACATGTGCGGCGCCGAGCACGGTCTCGATCTGCGCTACGACAAGACGTCCGTGGCCCGTTGGCTGCGCGGACAGCAGCCGCGGGGGCGCGCACCGGCGATCATCGCCGAGGCCCTGGGCCGCAAACTCGGCCGTACGGTCACGATCGACGAGATCGGCATGGCCAACGGCAAGAACCTCGCGTCGGGTGTCGGTCTCCAGTTCTCGCCGACGGTACTGGGGGCCATCGAGCAGGTCTGCGAGCTGTGGCGCAGTGACGTGGGCCGCCGCGACTTCCTCTCGGGGTCCTCCGTGGCCGCCTCCGCGCTCGTCGAGCCCAGCCGCGACTGGCTGATCTCCTCGCCCGACGCGCAGGTGGCGCGCTCGGCCGGCCCCCGGGTGGGCCTGTCCGACGTGGCGGCCGTGAAGGCGATGACCCAGGCGCTCGTCGAACTGGACCACCAGTACGGCAGCGGGCATGTCCGCCCGGTCGTCGTGCACTACCTCAACAGCGTCGTGTCCGGCCTGCTCGCCGGTTCGTACCGGGAGGCGGTGGGGCGGGAACTCTTCGCCGCCGTGGCCCGGTTGACCGAACTCGCCGGCTACATGGCCATCGACACCGGCCAGCCCGGCCTCGCCCAGCGCTACTACATCCAGGCCCTGCGCCTCGCCCAGGCGGCCGGGGACCGCGGCTACGGCGGCTATGTACTCGCCGCCTCCATGAGCCACCTCGCCGCCCAGCTCGGAAACCCGCGCGAGATCGCCCAATTGGCGCGGGCGGCCCAGGAGGGCGCGCGGGGGCGGGTGACGCCGCGCGCGGAGGCCATGTTCCACGCCGCGGAGGCCCGCGGGCACGCGCTCATGGGTGACGTCCGGGCGGCACAGACGGCGTCCGGGCGGGCCGTGGCCGCGCTGGAGGCGGCCGATCCGGCGGCCGGGGACGATCCCGCGTGGATCGCCCACTTCGACGAGGCCTATCTCGCCGACGAGTTGGCGCACTGTCACCGCGACCTCGGGCAGGCCGAGGCGGCGGCGCGCTGTGCGCAGCAGTCGCTGGCCGGGCATCCGGAGAGCCGGGCCCGCCGACGGGCCATCGGATATGTGCTGCTGGCCACGGCCCAGGTGCAGCAGCGCGAGATCGAGCAGGCCTGCAACACCGGCCTGAAGGCGGTGGAGTTGCTGGACACGCTCCGCTCCAACCGGGGTGCCGAGTACCTGGAGGACCTCCAGTCGCGGCTGGGGCCGTTCCAGGAGGAGCCGGTGGTCAGGGAGTTCGGGGCACGACTGGGCCTCCAGGCAGCCGCGTGAACATCCGGGGCGCCGTGGCGTGAACGGCCGGGAAACGGCCCGCCGCCGCACGATCGGCGGCGTGTACAGCGCACGGCGTCCCGGTTCCGTTACTCGGGGCACCGGGAGGAGGCCATGACCTGAGCTGCGTGGCACGGGGTTCCGGGGACCCGGTAGCGTGAGCCGACGATTCCGAAGGTCCCCCATCAGTAGGAGTCCCGGTGACGCAGAGTGGACAGGGCGAGGAGCCCTCGGCGCGGACCGCGCGCGAAGGCATCGTGCTGCCCTCCGACGGCGGGGAACCCCTGCTGCCGGGCACGACGAACGGTCCGGGGCAGGACCCCTACGCCGGGCAGCAGCAGTACGGCGGCCAGCAGCCGCCCGCGCCGTCGGCGGGCCCGCCGGCCGGCGGGCAGACCTGGGGGCAGCCCTGGGGACCCGAGCGGCAGGCGGGGCAGCAGGGGCAGTCCTGGCCGCCCCCGGCGGACCAGCGGCAGTGGGACGGGGACCGGCAGTGGGACACCCCGCAGCCGACGGGCCCCGACGCGTGGCGAGCCGCCCCGCAGGCCGGACCCGGCCCGGGCGCCGGCCCGCTGCCGCCCGAGGGGGCCCCGGCACCGCCGTCGTACGGCCACGGCGTGCCGGCCGCGCCGCTGCCGCCCATGGAGGACAGCGCCACCCGCTACATACCGCCGGTCCCCGCGCACGCCGACGAGGGCGCCACCCAGTACATACCCCCCGTCCCGGCACACGCCGACGAGGGCGCCACCCAGTACCTGCCGCCCGTCCCCGCGCCGGTGGACGAGGGTGCGACGCAGTACATTCCGCCGGTCGCGCCGGGTGCCCTGCCGCCCGAGTCGCCGGCCGAGTCCACCCACTTCCTCGGCCGCGCCCAGCAGAACGCTCCGGGAGCGCGGCCCGCCCACGGTGGACAGCACGGCTCGCACGCCGACGCCGAGGCCACCCAGTACATCCCGCCCGTGACCGGCCAGAGTCCGTACGGCGCGGGCGAGCGGCAGCCGCCCGCCGAGTTCGACAACCTCTTCCGCAGCGGCGGTGACGACGGCCCGGCCGGGGCCACCCAGCAGATGCCGCGCTTCTCGGAGCCCGAGCCGCCCGCATACGGCGCCCACCCCGCCGCCCATGCCCATGCCGCCCACGCACAGCCCGCCTACACCCAGCCCGGCCACACCCCGCCGGGCGGCGGCTCCGGCGGGCGGCGCGCGATGCGGGACGACGACCACGGCGGCGGCCGTAGCGGCTCGCGGGTGCCGCTGTTCGCCGCGATCGGTGTGGCGCTCGTCGTCGTCGGGGTCGGCGCGGGCGCACTGCTCTCCAGCGGGGGCGGCGCCGACGAGGGCGACGACAACAAGACCGTCGCCGCGTCGGCGCCCGCCACCGAGGAATCGGCGTCGGCTTCGGCCGACGCGGCCGAGCAGCAGGCGATCGCCCTGGACAAGCTGCTCGCGGACAGCGGCAGCAGCCGGGCGACCGTGATCGGCGCGGTGGCCGACGTGAAGAAGTGCGGCAACCTCGGCAAGGCCGCGGCCGACCTGCGGGACGCGGCGAAGCAGCGCACGGAACTGGTGACGAAACTGTCCGGCCTGACCGTCGACCAGCTGCCGGAGCATGCCGCGCTGACCACCGCGCTCACCAAGGCCTGGCAGGCCTCCGCCTCCGCCGACAACCACTACGCGGCCTGGGCCGACCAGGTGGCCGCGGACAGGGGCAAGCTCTGCAAGAAGGGCCAGGCCCGCTCCACGGGCCGGACGCAGGAGGCCAACCGCGCGAGCGGCACGGCCAGCGCCCAGAAGAAGCAGGCCGCCGAACTGTGGAACGCGATCGCGAAGACGTACGGCCTGACAGAGCGGCAGCCGGTGCAGCTGTGAGCGGCCGGCGTCGGCTCAGTCGACGTCGGCGTTCTCCAGCGTCTTCGTGACGTCGACGAAGCCCTCCTTGGCCGCCGCCAGCCTGCCCTGCTTCACCGTCTGGAGGGTCACGTCGGCGTTGACCAGGCGCGGGAAGCCGATCGAGGCGAGCTGGTCGGTGAACTCCCAGCGCAGGGTCGGTGTGAGCCCGCCCGTGCTGACCTTCAGGCCGTCGTCGAGGGCGCCGGTGACGGTGTCGGCGGTCACCGCGCCGGCCCCGAGCGACTCCACGACCTTCCTGAACACGGTGTAGGCGATCCAGGTGGTCTGCACGCCCGTGTCCGCCGGGTCGATCCGGGTGTCGGAGAAGGCGCTCTCGCTGATCACCTTCTTCATCGGGTCCCACCGCGGGTCGCTCGCCACCGGGTACCAGCCGGTGACGTAGGCCCCCTCGAAGGCACTGGACGCGCCACCGGTGGAGTTGATCACCGTCTGGTCGACGCTGCCGAGGACGGTCGCGGTGCGCACGGTGGGGTAGTCCTCGCGGCCACGCCGGAAGGAGTCCATGAAGGTGCCGGTGCGGTCGCCGAGGGCGGGGATCACGCATCCCTTGTCGTTCTCGCCGGAACCGTCCTCGACGGTCGCCTCCTTCAGCGCGGCGTCGGCCTGCGCCGAGTACTCGGTGGCGTCCTCCGCGGCCCGCTGGTCCACGACCTTGCCGTGGCCGCCCGCCGTGAGTCCGGCGTCGAGCATGGCGGGCAGGGTGTCGCCCGCGATGGTGTCGGGGCGGACGAGGGCGACGGGGCCGCAGACCGCGGCCAGCTCCTTGCCGAGGCCCGCCAGCAGCGCCGGCTGGCCGCCGTTGACGGGGTAGGAGAGCGGGCTGATGAACTCCTCGTTGGTGACGCCGTAGCCGCCTATGTAGGGAATGCCGGCGCCTTCCAGATGCGGGAGGAAGGACTCGGAGTGCTGGCTGTAGGAGCCGAGCACGGCGACCGCGTTCGCCTTCACGGCCTGCCGGGCGCACTTCGCGGCGTCCACGGTGTCGTTGTGGTCGTTGCAGGTGAGTACCTTGAGCTGACGGCCGTCGAGGCCGCCGTTGGCGTTGATCCAACGGGCGTAGGCGCGGGCGAAGGCGGGCATGCCGGGCTTGTTGGTGGCCGCGGTGCCCTCGGGCGCCCACGTCATCACGACGATCGAGTCGTCCCCGGAGCCCCCCGTGGCCCCGGGGACGAGCCCGCATCCCGCGGCGAGCGACGCACTGGCCACCAGGGCGCCCGCCGACAGCGCGGCGGATCTGAAGGACCTGGTGGGGCGGAGGGACCTGGGGAGGAAGGTACTTCGCATGCGTTGCCTGCCGGTCATGTCCACGCACGATTCCGCCACATGACCAACCTCCGAGTGACCCACGGTCAACGCCGGGTGACAGGGAGGTGAATTGCGGGGGCTGGTGAGGCGGGCGGGACGGGGAAACGTACGATCGATGACCGTGCAAGGTTCGGAGAACTCTTCCCGTCGCGGCCGTCGCTCCCCCACCATGGGCGGCATGCCACTCAACGACATGCCGTGGTGGCGCTGGCGCAGCAATGTGCGCTCCGCGCTGCACATGCTCTCCGACCCGGTGTTCCAGCGGGACGTCTGGCTGGCCGGCGTCGACGGGTACGGGGACGTCACCGACGCCGTGTACCGCCTGGTCGAGGACACCTGGCTCGACAACTGGTCCGCCGAGAAGTACGTCGGCACGATCTTCCGCGACTCCCAGGAGGCCGCGCTCGTCGACACCGCCGTGCTGCGCGTCCTGCGGATCATGCACCAGGTCGGCCCCGACGCCCCGGTCTCCGCGTACGTCGACCACGAGGGCTGGCCCGACGCCGTACGGGCGGCGCGCGACGCCCACGTACGCCTGGCGGTGGCCGACGGCGAGGAGCCGGACGTCCCGCCGCGCACGCTCGAAGTGCTGCGGATCATGACGAGGACGGCGTGAGAAGTGCGGCGGATCATGACGAGGGCGGCGTGACGGGGACCGGCGGGTGATTCCGTCCTGCGGACGGCGTTCCTGCGTGTGTGACCTGTCATGAGACCCTGTGCTGCATGAGTGAGCAGTCCACCCGCGCCACGGCGACCCTCGCCGACCAGTACGTCCTCACACTGTCCTGCCCCGACAAGCAGGGCATCGTGCACGCCGTGTCGAGCTACCTGTTCATGACCGGCTGCAACATCGAGGACAGCCAGCAGTTCGGCGACCACGACACGGGACTGTTCTTCATGCGGGTCCACTTCTCGGCGGAGTCGCCGGTGACCGTGGACAAGCTGCGGGCGAGCTTCGCGGCGATCGGCGACGCCTTCCACATGGACTGGCAGATCAACCGGGCCGACGAGAAGATGCGCATCGTCCTCATGGTCAGCAGGTTCGGCCACTGCCTGAACGACCTGCTGTTCCGCGCCCGGACCGGCGCGCTGCCGGTGGAGATCGCGGCCGTGGTGTCCAACCACACCGACTTCGCCGAGCTGGTGGATTCGTACGGCGTTCCCTTCCACCACATCCCGGTGGCG
The DNA here is from genome assembly GCF_002154575.1 of Streptomyces bobili. Classification (GTDB taxonomy): domain Bacteria; phylum Actinomycetota; class Actinomycetes; order Streptomycetales; family Streptomycetaceae; genus Streptomyces; species Streptomyces bobili. The sequence goes on along the minus strand of NZ_MUBA01000099.1, from coordinate 9,104 downwards.
AAGGACAACAAGGCCGAGGCGGAGGCGCGGCTGCTGGAGATCGTCCGCGAGGAGGGTGTCGAGCTGGTCGTCCTGGCCCGCTACATGCAGGTGCTGTCGGACGACCTGTGCAAGCAGCTCAACGGGAAGATCATCAACATCCACCACTCCTTCCTGCCGAGCTTCAAGGGCGCGAAGCCGTACCACCAGGCGCACGCGCGGGGCGTGAAGCTGATCGGCGCGACGGCGCACTATGTGACGGCCGACCTCGACGAGGGGCCGATCATCGAGCAGGAGGTCGAGCGGGTGGGGCACGACGTCACGCCGGACCAGCTCGTGGCCGTCGGGCGCGACGTGGAGTGCCAGGCGCTGGCCCGTGCCGTGAAGTGGCACGCGGAGCGGCGGATCCTGCTGAACGGGCGACGCACGGTCGTCTTCGCGTAGCGGGGCCGCCCCGCGCCGGGTGGCTCCTACATCCGGCTCAGGGACGCCGCCGCGGACAGTACGTCGCTGATGGCCCTGCGGTCGCCCACCTGGCCCGCCGCCGCTTCCTCCGGCGAGACGTGGCCTGCCGCGAGCCGGCAGAACTCCACGTCGTCCAGGGCCACATGGGCCACCTCGTGGTCGGCGGAGCCCACCGCGGCGGGGGAGTCGAGGGGGATGAGCCACTCGCCGCCGCCCCGTCCCTCGATCTCCAGCCGCAGGCTGCGGCCGGGGCGGCCGGCGGTCACCAGGTGCCGCGTATCGCCCGGTGAGGTGAGTCCCGCGCGGCGGCGGTCGGCGAGGGCGCCGGGCAGCATCCGGGCGGCCAGGTCGATCATGCCGCGCAGATGACGCGGCGCGGGCGGCTCGTAGGGGTAGTCGACGGCCTCGGCGATGTCCACGGCGTGCACCCAGCATTCGAAGGCCCGGTCCACCAGCGCGTCCCGCAGCGGCAGTTCGAAGTCGCCGTACGACACCGGCATGGTGCCGGAGCCTCCCCCACGCTCGGCTCCGCTCGCGCGGGAGGTGCCCCCACCCGTGAAGCACGCCGTGCGGACGACCGCGTGGGTCTGGTCCCGCCAGGGGCCGCGCACGGACCGGGTGGGCGGGAAGTGCGAGGCGTCCCAGAACGCCTCCGTCCGCTCGGCCGGCGATCCCACCGGCTTGCCCGCCGAGCCGCCCGTGACCGGTCCCAGCGGATCGTCGAGGCCCAGCGCGACGGCGACCAGCCCGTCCACCGCGATCAGGTGCGCGATGACGCCGGCGACGGTCGTACGGCGGCTGGTGGCGTCCGCGCCGCGGAACCAGCGCAGGCGCACGGGCGCGTGCCACTCCGCGTCCCCGAAGTCCTGGAGCAGCGCGTCCAGCCGCGCGGTCTCGGCGTCGTACGACATCGCCCAGTCGGGCACCGGGATGCGCGGCGGGCGCCGGTCCAGGCAGCTCTCCAGGACGCGGGTGCGCAGGGCCGGGTCCAGGTCGAGGCTGTCGGGGCGCTGGAGCAGGCCGACCGCCTCACGCAGCCGCCGGGCCTCGTCGGCGCAGGCCCCGCAGTCGCCGAGGTGGTCCTCGACGGCGGCGGTCTCCTCGGCCGAGCAGGCGGCCAGCGCCCAGGCGCCCAGGAGTGCCTTGAGGACGGGGTGTTCCAGGCGGAGCGGCCCGGCCTGGGCGCCCGCGCCGCTCTCGGCGGCGTACGGCCCGGCGTGGCCGCCATGGTCCGCGTCGGTCATGCCGCACCCCCGTAGCGTCCGGGCGGGGCGCCGGGGGCGGCGGCGTCGTGGGCCGTGGAGAGCAGTTGCAGGCCGAGGCGGAGGCGGCGACGGGCCTCGTCCTCGGTGACACCCAGGTCGGCGGCGGTCTGGCGGTAGTCGCGGCGCTGGAAGTACGCCAGCTCCAGGGCGGCGCGCAGCGGGGTCGGCATCGACTGGACGATGTAGTCGGCGCGGGCGGCGACCGAGGCGTGCCGGACCTTGTTCTCCAGTTCCTCGGTGCTGCCGGAGCCGTCCAGCGCGAGCGCCGCGCTCTCCGTGGCGCGCAGGCGCTGCACGGCCAGGCGGTGGGTCAGGGCGGCGACCCAGCTGCGCAGGGGGCCCTGCCGGGGGTCGTAGGAGTCGGGGTGCTCCCACACGTGCGCGAAGACCTCGCGGGTGACGCCGTCGGCGGCCCGCTCGTCCCCCAGCACGCGATGGGCGAGGCCGTGCACGAGCGAGGCGAACCGGTCGTACAGCTCACCGAGGGCGGCGGCCTCCCCGCGCGCGAGCCGCTGCTGCATCTTGCGGTCCCAGCGGGGCGGTGCGTCCTTGTTCGCCATGCGGCCCCCTCAGCCCTGCCCGTGCCCGGCGCTCCCACCGGGGCCTGTCCCTGTCCAGCCTGCGTGCATCGTCACCTCGAAATGTAGTCGGCACGTCCGACGACGCACGCCCCTTTGCTGCAATGTGCGCCCCCTGTGCCGCGGAGGGTGGTAAAGGCGTGCTCCGCGCGTCTACCCGCCTTGCTCGCGATCAGGCTTGATCGAAGTGGATCGAACAGGACCGATACCGACTGGAACAAGCCTCTTTCTCTCGCCGACTGTTTTTCACCCGGCGTTTCGGGGAACGGCCGCTGGGCAGCCGCGCTGCGAGGAAGCGAAGGGACAGCTTCCGTTCGGGCGGATGAAAGGCTTGGTGGGTGGCTTTCAAAGTGACCGGCGGTGAGCGGGGCGGATGGGCCGTGCTCCGCGTGTCGGGCGAGCTGGACCTGGTGACGTCACCCGTGCTGCGTCAACGGGTGCACGACGAGGTGGCCGAGGGCCGCCACAGTCTCGTCCTGGACCTCTCCGAGGTGCATTTCTGCGACTCCAGCGGGGTCGGCGTCCTCATCGCCTCCCGGCGGCTGATCCGCTCCTGCCGGGGACGCCTGCGGCTGATCCTGCCGGCCCGCGGCGCGGTCGAGGACTCCCACGTCAATCGCGTCCTGGGCGCGCTGGGCGTGCGCCGCCTCTTCGACGTGTACGGCGATGTCGCCGAGGCCGTCGAGGACGGCGCCGAGCCGCTGTCCGCCTGACCGGATCAGGTGAACCGCGTCACGCTTTCCGCCACATTCTCGTACCGGAATTCCCTCGGTCTTGGCACAGGTGTCACCTTCCCGCCGCCCGGGTGTCGCCGGCGTCGTACGCTCCCCTGCGGAAGACCCACACCCGACGTGATGACGTAAGGCGGCCCAGAGACATGGTGAGCAGCGAGTACGAGCGCAGGATCGCCGCCCGGTTCGCCACCTTCGACCAGGACGGCAACGGCTGCATCGACCGCGTGGACTTCGCCTCCGCGGCCAAGGCCGTCCTCGCCGAGTTCGGCGTCCCGGCCCGCTCCGACAAGGGACAGGCGCTGTACGGCGGAGCCGAGGCGTTCTGGCAGGGCATGGCCGGGATCGCGGACCGGGACGGGGACCAGCGCATCAGCCGCGACGAGTTCGTGGGCGGGGCCGTCAAGCGGCTCCGCGACAACCCCGAGCGGTTCGCCGAGATCGCCCGGCCCTTCCTGCACGCCGCGCTCGACATCGCGGACGGCGACGGCGACGGGCGGGCCACCATCGACGACACGGTGCGGGTCCTGAGGGCCCTGGGAGCGAACGAGGAAGCCGCCCGCGGGGCGGCGGCGCTGCTGGACACCGACGCGGACGGACTCGTGGGAGAGGCGGAGGTCGTCCCGGCGTTCGCCCGCTACTTCACGGTCCCGGAGTAACCCGACCCACGGGGCGCCGCCTCCGGACCCCCGGCGTGAGGCCCAGACGCTGTCGGCGAATCCCGCGGGTCAGGCAATGGGCAGATCCGGGCCGGAGACGGACCTAGCGACTGCCCGCGAGCGTGCGGTCGAGAAGTGGGAGCAGGCGCTCCCAGTGGCGTTTCAGGCCGGTGGAGTCGAAGGCGTCGGTGTCGGACATCGTGAAGCCGTGGGCGGTGCCGGGGTAGATCTCGGAGGTGTGGCTGACGCCCGCCGCGTCCAGGGCCTCGCCGAGTCTGCCCAGGGTCTCGGGTGTCAGGTCGCTCTCGGCGTGGCCGAAGTGGGCCTGGGCGGTGATGCCGGTGAAGGAGTCGGGGCCGTCCGCGCCCACGGGGCCGTGGAACGCTGCGAGGGCGGCCACCTGGCCGGGGTGGGCCGCGGCGGTGCGGGTCGCCAGGAGACCGCCGATGCAGTAGCCGGTCACCGCGACCGGGCCGGGAGCGACCTCGGGCTGTGTGGTGAGGAACCTGAGGTAGGCGTCCGCGTCGCGCAGGGTGCGTTCGGCGGTGTGCGCCTCTATCAGGGGCATCAGCTGGGCGATGACCGCGGGCCGGGCCTCTTCTCCGATGTACTCGGGAAGCTCGATCACCGGTGCAGGGCCGTGCCGGTAGAAGACGTTGGGGACGAGCACGTAATACCCGTGCCCGGCCAGTTCGCGGGCCATCTCCCGCAGTACGGGACGGATACCGAAGCCGTCCGCGTACATCAGCACCGCGGGGTGCCGCCCGCCACCGTCGGGGAAGGCGGCGTAAGCGTCGGCCAGGCCGTCCGGGGTGGGAATGTGCGGGGTCTTGTCGCTGGGCATGAGTGTGCGTTCTCCTGTCGTGGTCGGCGTATCGAGCTGTGGTCGACACGACAGGAGGCGGAGCCCGTGCGGCGCTCAGAGCGGCGCCGGGTCACCTATCCGTGTGTGGCGCAAGGCCGTCCCGGTGGTCATCGCGCAAACGTAGCCCACGGGGCGCGATCGATGCCAGCGCCCCGCCCCTCAGCTTCCCGGCGCCGAATACCGCTCCCGCAGCCGGTACTTGAGTACCTTCCTCAGCGTCTCGTTGCGTGGCAGTGAGTCCACCACCTCCAGCTGTTCCGGGAGTTTGTGCACCGACAGGCCCGCCGCTCGCAGGTGGGCCGTGACCGTGGCCAGGGTCAGGTGCTCGGTTCCCTCCGGTTGTTCCACGACCGCGCACACGCGCTCGCCCCGTTCCGGGTCCGGCAGGCCGATGACCGCCACGTCTCTCACCGAGGGGTGGGTGTGGAGGAGGTCCTCTATCTCCTTCGCCGAGATGTTCTCGCCCTTGCGGATGATCACGTCCTTGAGGCGGCCGGTGAGGACCAGGTGGCCGGAGCCGGTGACGTGGCCCAGGTCGCCGGTGCGGAGGAAGCCGTCCGGGTCGAAGGCCTCCGCCGTCTGGGCCGGGTCCAGGTAGCCCTGGCAGACGGCCTCTCCGCGCAGGCGTACCTCGCCGTCCACGATCCGTATCTCCATGCCCTCCGGCGGGCGCCCCTCCGTCGTCGCCAGGTGCTCGGCCGTGTCGTCGGGGTCGCCCATGGTGATCATCGGGACCTCGGTCATGCCGTAGCCGTGGGTGAGCTGTACGCCCATCTCGCGGACCACGCGGTGGTACAGCTCGGGGGGCTTGGGGGCGCCGCCGCCCGCGAGGAGGCGCAGGGTCGGGATCACCGGGACGCCCGGCCGTTCGCGCTGTTCCGCGAGGAACATCGAGTAGAACGCCGTCGAGCCGCCCGCCACCGTGACGCCGTGCCTGCGGTACTCGGTGAGCGCGTCCGGCAGGGCGAAGTGCTCGAACATCACCGCAGGGAAGCCGTACAGGAGCAGCATCACCGTGTAGTCGGGGCCGGCGATGTGGGCGTAGGGGAAGGCCATCGAGCCGACGTCGTCCGCCGTGAGGCGCAGCGCGTGGGCGAGGCAGGCGCCGCCGGCGAGGAGGGAGCGGTCCGTGTGCAGGACGCCCTTGGGGTCGGAGGTGGTGCCCGAGGTCCAGTAGATCCAGCGCACGGAGGTGCCCTCGGCGGGCGGGGCGGGGAGTACCGCGGGGTCGCCCTCGGGAAGGTCGTCGTACGCCTCGAAGACGCCCTTGGCGCCCAGCCGCCGGGCCATCTCCGTGTGGTCGAAGCCGCGCCACACGCCCGGTACGGCGAAGAACTCGGCCTTGGACTCGCGCAGGGCGAAGCCGACCTCGCGGTCCCGGTAGAAGGGGATCACGGGGGTCTGGACGGCCCCGAGGCGGGCCAGGGCGAAGGAGAGGACGGCCGTCTCCAGGCGGGTGGGGAGCTGCCAGGCGACGACCGTGCCGGGGCGTACGCCCATGCCGTACAGGCCCGCCGCGGTGCGCTCGGCGCGCTCGCGCAGGGCGCCGAAGGTCAGGGCGCGGTCGTCCTGGAGGAGGACCGGGCGGTCGGGGGTGAGCGCGGCTCGGCGGGCGAGCAGGTCCCAGAGCGTGCGGGACGCGCTCAGGGTGTGGGCGATATCGGTCACGGTGGCCCCTCCAGCAAACTGACGCCTAGTCAGATCGTGGGCAGAGCGTAGGGCCGGGTGCCTTGTCGGTCCAGGGGTGCGGGGCTAGCCTGCCCGTAGACCTGAACTGACGGACCGTCAGAAAGAGCGGACCGTGTCGGCCCGGCGGAGGGGACCCATGACCGAACTGCCCCGCATCATCAGCGTCGACGACCACGTCATCGAGCCCGCACACCTCTTCGAGACCTGGCTGCCGCACAAGTACCGCGACCGCGGGCCGAAGCCGCTCACCGCCGGTATCGGCGAGCTGGCCTACGTCGGCGGCAAGTACCGGATCACCATGGACCCGGACGGCCCGCCCACCGACTGGTGGATCTACGAGGACCTCAGGTTCCCGTACAAACGCAACATCGCCGCCGTCGGCTTCGACCGGGACGAGATGACCCTGGAGGGCATCACGCGCGCGGAGATGCGGCCCGGCTGCTGGGATCCGGCCGAGCGGCTCAAGGACATGGACCTCAACCATGTCGAGGGCAGCCTCTGCTTCCCGACCTTCCCCCGCTTCTGCGGGCAGACCTTCGCCGAGGCGCACGACAAGGAGGTCGCCCTCGCCTGCGTGCGCGCCTACAACGACTGGATGGTCGAGGAGTGGTGCGGAGACAGCGGCGGGCGGCTCATCCCGCTGTGCCTGATCCCGCTGTGGGACATCGGACTGGCGGTGGCCGAGATCCGGCGCAACGCGGCCCGCGGGGTGCGCGCGGTCACCTTCTCCGAGATCCCCACCCACCTGGGCCTGCCGTCCATCCACTCCGGCCACTGGGACCCGTTCTTCGCGGTCTGCCAGGAGACCGGGACGGTCGTCAACATGCACATCGGGTCCTCGTCCCAGATGCCGGCCGCCTCCCCGGACGCCCCGCCCGCCGTCCAGGCCGCGCTCAGCTTCAACAACGCGATGGCCTCGATGATGGACTTCCTGTTCAGCGGGGTGCTGGTGAAGTTCCCGACGCTCAAGCTGGCCTACTCCGAGGGCCAGATGGGCTGGATCCCGTACGCCCTGGAACGCGCCGACGACGTGTGGGCGGAGCACCGGGCCTGGGGCGGCGTCCGCGATCTCGTTCCCGAGCCGCCGTCGACGTACTACTACCGGCAGATCTTCTGCTGCTTCTTCCGCGACAAGCACGGGGTGGCGTCGCTGGACGTCGTCGGACGCGACAACGCCACCTTCGAGACCGACTACCCGCACGTCGACTCGACCTTCCCGCACACCAAGGAGGTCGCCCTCGACCACGTCAAGGGCCTCGACGACGAGACCGTGTACAAGCTGATGCGCGGCAACGCCATCCGCATGCTCGGCCTCGGCCTCGACCGCTGATGGACCTCGCCGACAGCGCCGAGGAGGCCGCGTTCCGGGCCCGGCTGCGGGAGTGGCTGGGCAAGGCGCTCCCCACCCTCCCGCCGAGGCCGTCCCCCGCCGACTGGCCGGGGCGCAGGGCGTACGACCTCGGCTGGCAGCGGATGCTCTACGACGCCGGGTACGGGCACGTCCACTGGGACGCCCCGCCCGGCGTCCGGCTCATCTTCCTGGAGGAGACGGAGAAGGCCGGCGCGCCCTATGTGGGCGCCAACTTCGTCGGACTCCTGCACGCCGGACCGACCGTCGCCGCCGAGGGGACGGAGGAACAGCGGGCCCGCTGGCTGCCGCCGATCCTGCGCGGCGAGGAGGTCTGGTGCCAGGGCTTCAGCGAGCCCGGCGCCGGCTCCGACCTCGCGGCGCTGCGCACGCGCGCGTGGCGCGACGGCGACCACTACGTGGTCAGCGGCTCCAAGATCTGGACGTCGCACGCCGAGGTCGCGAACTGGTGCGAACTGCTGGTGCGCACCGACCCGGAGGCGCCCCGGCACCGCGGGATCACCTGGCTCGCCCTGCCCATGGACGCCCCCGGCATCACGGTACGGCCGCTGCGGACCCTCGCCGGGTCCACCGAGTTCGCGGAGGTGTTCCTCGACGAGGTACGGGTGCCGGTCGGCCACCGCGTCGGGGCGGAGAACGACGGCTGGCGGGTGACGATGGTGACGCTGTCCTTCGAGCGCGGCACCGCGTTCGCGGGCGAGGTGGTCGCCTGCCGACGGGTCCTCGGCGAACTCGCCCACGAGGCGCGGCACAACGGCCGCTGGGACGATCCCGCACTGCGTCGCCGGCTCGGCCGGCTCAACGCCGAGTTCCGGGCGCTCTGGCGGCTCACCCAGTGGAACGTGAGCGCGGCGGAGGCCTCCGGAGGCGTGCCCGGCCTTGCGGGTTCGGTTTTCAAACTGAGGTATTCACAGGCGCGCCAGGACCTGTACGACACCGCCGCCGAGGTCCTCGGTGACGCGGCCCTCGACCTCGACCGGCCGTGGGTGCTCGACCGCCTGACCTCCCTGTCGTACACCATCGCGGCCGGGACCTCGCAGATCCAGCGCAACATCGTGGGCGAACGGATCCTGGGGCTGCCGAAGGGACGATGACGTGCGTTTCCAACTGAGCGAGGACCAGCGGGCCTTGCGGAACGGGGTGCGGGAGGTGCTCGCGCGCCGCTTCGGGCCCCGGGAACTGCGGGCGGCGGCCGACGGGCCGCCCGCGCTCGACCGGGCCCTGTGGCGGGCACTGGGTGACGCCGGGTTCTTCGCGCTGCGGCTGCCGGAGTCCGAGGGCGGCGTCGGACTCGGCCTGCCCGAGGCCGTGTTGGCGTTCGAGGAGGCGGGCCGGGTGCTGCTGCCCGGCCCGCTGATCGCCACCCACCTCGCGGCCGGACGCGTACCGGGCGCCGCGACCGGCGAGACGGTCGTGACGGCCGTCGACGGCGGCCTGGTGGAGTGGCTGACGGAGGCGGACGTGGTGGTGGGGAGCGCCGTGCCGTCCGGAGCAGGGGCAGGGG
>NZ_MUBA01000098.1 GCF_002154575.1 Streptomyces bobili | reverse complement strand
GCACTTTGTCGGACTCCGGTTGGTGGGGGCGGCGGGCCTTGCGGGCGGGGCCACCGACGGACATCGCTGTGTAGTGATCCGCTTACAGAGTGAGACGAGGCGGGTCACCCTCGCCAGGGGTTAGCGGGTGACAAGCCGTCCGTCACATGGGGGTTGACGTTGAGTAACATCTACGGAGACTGGTTGAAGGCTCAGCGTGAGGCCGCTGGACTGACGCAGCAGGAGCTGGCCGATCAGGCGATCATGACCCGTTCGCACATCTCGCACATCGAGGCCGGCCGCCGCATCCCGTCCAAGGAGGACGCGCGACGGCTGGACAGGGCGCTGAACACCGGGGACGTGCTGAGCAGTTTCCTGCCGGACGAGGGCGCGGCGGTCGCGGAGTACTTCGAGGCGGCTCGGCTGCTCGAACAACAGGCAACGGCGATCCAGGAGTTCGCCCCGTCGTTCGTCCCGGGCATCCTCCAGACCACGAGGTACGCGCGTGCGGTTCTGAGCACGTCCTTTCCTCCTGTGAGCGAAGAGGAATGTGACAGGCTCGTTGTCACGCGCCTCGACCGTTCCAAGGTCCTCGACAACCCGGTCAGGCCGACTGTCTGGGCCTTGCTCGACGAAGCTGTACTGCGTCGCGTCGTGGGCAGCCGGGAGATCATGGCCGACCAGATCACGCACATGGTCCGGCTTGTGGAGAGTGGACGCGTGCGGGTGCATGTGATGCCCTACGACATCGGCGCGTATCAACTTCTTCAGGGCCTGCTCACCTTGATGTGGTTCGAGGACCAGCCTCCCGTGGCCTACTCGGAGGGTGTCCAGGTCGGCAAGGTGCACGACTCTCCGGCCGTGGTCACACGCCTTCAAGGCGTCTACGCTCTGGCACTGACCGACGCACTGTCACTCAAGGAGTCGTTGGGCATGATGCGGGCGATAGCAGAGGACTACGGACACCGTGACTGAGCAGACGATCCAGGACAGTTCCGCGTTGGGCGGCTGGCGTAAGTCGTCCTACAGCGGCCCGGAAGGCGGTAGTTGCGTCGAGGTGCTCGACGGATATCAGGCGGGTGTCCCCGTCCGGGACTCCAAGGCGTCCAACGGGCCCGCGTTGGTCTTCTCGGCAGTTGGCTGGGCGGCATTCGTTGTCGCGGTGAAAGCCGGCGACCTTCGGTCCTGAGGACCAGGTCGGCGGAACCCGTGCGTCCGCCCCTGCCGGTGCATGGCAACGACGCGGGTTTGGGGCCTTGTGCTCTCAGTCGGCGGATCCGCTCCTGGGTGTGCCAAGTGACCGCCCCGCCACCCGCGCCAAGTGCCCCGCGAACACCTCCCGCGCCTGTGGTGTCAGCGTCCGCAGTGCCACCAGGGCCGTGATGACCACGTCGCACAGCTCCGACTGGACGTCCTCCCAGGAATGGGACGTGCCCTTGCGGGGGTTCTGGCCCGTCGCGCCGATCACCGCCTGGGCGACTTCGCCGACCTCTTCGGACAGCTTCAGCATCCGCAGTAGCAGGCCCTCCCGGCCGGTGACCGGTTGACCGGCGTCGAGCCAGGCGCACAGGGCGTCGACGGTTTCCCACAGATCGGTTCCAGCGGAGTCGGAGGCATCCAGGCGGCTGTCGCTCATGGGTGCAGCCTGCCCAGCGCTCTCACCGCTCGAACGGCCGCTGCCGCCCCCTCACTCCTCGAACAGCGCCTCCTGCTCACCCTCCTCCCGCCGCCGCAGCCGCTTCGTGCGCAGGCCCACGACGACCGCCGTGGCCGCAGCCGTCACGCCCAGGGCGGCCGGGACCATCCAGTTGCGGTTGACCGTGTGACCCATGGCGTGGTCCAGGGAGAGGCGGCCGGGGCCGGTGACGGCGAGGCCGGCGGCGGTCAGGCCGAGCGAGGCGGCGTACTCGTAGCCGCCGCTCTGCGCGAAGAAACCGTTGGGCACGTGGACCGCGGAGGCGCCCGCCATCGCACCCGCCGCCGCGAAACCCGCCGCCGGAGTGGCCAGGCCCAGAGCCAGGAGTGCGCCACCGCCGGCCTCCGCCAAGCCCGCCGCCGTGGCGCTCGCCTTGCCCGGCGCGTACCCGACGGACTCCATGAACTGGCCGGTGCCTTCCAGGCCGTGGCCGCCGAACCAGCCGAACAGCTTCTGCGCGCCGTGCGCCATCAGCACCCCGCCGGTTCCCAGCCGGAGCAGCAGCAGGCCCAGATCACGTCGGTCGTAACAGGTCACGGTGACTCCAGGGGAGGATGAGCGGACGTACGGCAGCGAGCGGACAGCGGACAGCGGACAACGGAACGACCCCCTCCGCGTGTCCACCGTCGCACCCCTCGCACGTCACCGCCCCGCCCCGGAAGCCGTTCGGGTGGCGGGGTGATGGGCGTGGTGTGAGGCTGACGCGTATGACGATCCATGCCGGAAAACTCACCGACCCGGCCGTCCGGGCCTTCGTCTCCGCGGTCAACGCCCATGACCGGGAGGCCTTCCTGAAGCTGCTCACCCCGGACGCGACCATGGCCGACGACGGCTCCGACCGCGATCTCACCGAATGGATCGACCGGGAGATCTTCTCCTCCCACGGTCATCTGGAGGTCGACAGGGAGTCGGACGGCGGCCGGGCCTTCCTCGCCCGCTACAGCAACGACACCTGGGGCGAGATGCGCACCAGGTGGAGCTTCGTCGTCGAGGACGACGGCCGCATCTCCCGCTTCGAGACCGGACAGGCCTAGCGGGGCGGGGAGGCAGGGTGGGGCCGGCCTGCGTACCCCATGGTGGACGGCAGCCGTTCCGCGGTCCGGTGCGCACCTCGCGGGCGATTCACGCGAGGTCCACCCCCATCCGGTGCGGCGGAACGGCTGCCGGCCTCCCCCCTCGGTGTGGTCGGCGGAAGCTCTGCCCTCCAACTGTGAAGCAATTGTGGAGGAGGCGTCGAGCATAAGTCCCCGACCGGCCCTTATGGTGCGGAATGTTCAACTCCGCTTGTGCAGGTTGACGATTCAGCCAATTCAGCCACGCCCCACGTACGGCATCGCCGTCGCCAGCACCGTCGCGAACTGCACGTTCGCCTCCAGCGGCAGCTCCGCCATGTGCCGCACGGTGCGCGCCACATCGGCCACGTCCATCACCGGCTCCGGCGCGATCTCGCCGCTGGCCTGCAACGCACCCGTCTGCATGCGAGACGTCATGTCGGTCGCCGCGTTGCCGATGTCGATCTGCCCGACCGCGATGCCGTACGCCCGCCCGTCCAGCGACAGGGACTTGGTCAGGCCGGTCAGCGCGTGCTTGGTCGCCGTGTAGGCGACGGAGTGCGGGCGGGGCGCGTGCGCGGAGACCGACCCGTTGTTGATGATCCGCCCGCCCCGCGGCTCCTGCTCCTTCATCTGCCGGTACGCCGCCTGCGCGCACAGGAACGCCCCGTTGAGGTTGGTGTCCACCACGTGCCGCCAGGCGTCGTAGGGGAGTTCCTCCACCGGGACCCCGCCAGGACCGAACGTGCCCGCGTTGTTGAACAGCAGGTCGAGGCGGCCGAACCGCTCGCGCACGGCGGCGAACAGGGCCGCCACCTCGTCAGGACGTGAGACGTCCGTCCGTACGGCGAGACTCGCGGCGTCCGGTACCAGAGCGGCCGTCTCCTCCAGGGTCCCGGTGCGGCGGCCGGCCAGGGCCACCGACCAGCCCGCGCGCAGCAGCTCCACGGCGACCGCGCGGCCGATGCCGGAACCGGCACCGGTCACCACCGCGATCCTCGACTCGGGCCCCGATGCCGACTTCTCAGCAGTTCGGATGGCGTTCATGGCCCCGCAGCGTACGGGACCGGGTCAGGAGGCGGGCGGCGGCCAGGCGTCGCCCCAGTCGGCGTCCCTGGCCGCCTTGTACAGGTCGCCGTGCCGCTTCGACACCGTCGTCCGCGTCAGCCGCTCCTCGGCCTCGCACAGGT
>NZ_MUBA01000097.1 GCF_002154575.1 Streptomyces bobili | reverse complement strand
GGCCGTCGCGTGGTCGCCGGGTGCCTCGGCGGTGCCGTCGGCTCCCGGTCGCCCGGTGGCTCCCGTGGCGGGCGCGGCTCCGGCGGGACCGGTGCCCTGCGCGTCCGTGCCGCCGCCGTCGGCCGCGGAATCCGCGTCGGTGACGGGCGTGCGCACGACGACCGGCGGGATCGGCCGGGAACCGGGGATGTTGATCCGGATCCGGGTCGTCAGCGTGGTCTCGGTCTTGCGTTCCTCCGGCCGTGCGGCCGAACGGCCCGTGTCCGGGCCGCCGTCGGACACCATCGGGGTTCCGTAGGGCGGCGTGCCCGAGGGGTATGCGGCTCCGCCGCGCCCGTTGGACCCGTTGGGCCCGGAGGACGGACTGTCAGTTTCACGACTCAAGGCAGGTTCTCCAGGTTGGCTCCGCCGCCCGCCACGACCTCACGGGCAGCTCGGCGGCGCGCACCACCATACTGGCCACTTCTGGCCGGTATCCCATGACCGCCGTGGAAACCATCACGGGACTCGCACGACCGCGCCACGGCGAAGTGGTACGTCACTTGCCAAGTCGGACCCCGTCGCCGACCGGTTGCCGCCCCCAGCCGATGGTGGCGCAGATCACAGCGAGCGCCATGCCGCCGAGCAGGAAGAGGTAGGAACCGCCTCCCGCGCCGAACAGGAAGTCACCTTCCGGGCGGCCCGCGGTGAGCAGGACGACGGCGATCATCCAGCCGGCGGCGGGCGCGACGGCCCCGGCCCGGCTGTTGAGGGCCCGGGCCCCGCCGAGGAACAGCCCGGCGGCGCCCGTGAGCGCGAGCAGCAGCCCGCCGGGGAACCAGCCGGCCTGGAGGAGCGCCCCGGCCAGCGCCGTGAGCGCGCCGAGCAGCAGGAGCCCGAGGTAGGCGGCGATCCGTCCGGCGGGGGGCCGCTGGAGGGGCTGGGCGAGCAGAGAACCCTGGTCCGGCATCAGACGGCCTCCTCGATGCCGGCGAACAGGTCGGTCTCCCGCTGCTGGGGCCGCTGTCCGCGGACGAGTTCGTAGTACTCGGTGGTGAAGAGGGGCTGGGCCAGCTCGTTGGAGAGCGCGAAGTGGCGCTCGCCGGGGGCGACCTCGATCTGGGTGGCGTGCGCGCGCATGGCGGCGGCCTTGGCGGCGGCGTACGCGCCGCCGTCGATCTCCGTGGTGATGTTCTCGTCGTCGACGACGCCGGGTACGTCGTCGATCTCGGCGCTCTTGGAGAAGGGCAGGCCGGGCAGCTCCTCCCGGAGCCGGGCGAAGGCGGCCTCGGCGACGGAACGCGGGACGCGGTTCCAGTAGACCTTGGGGACGCTCCAGCCGGCCTCCGCCGCCAGCTCCACGGCCCGCATGGCGACGCGGTGGGCCTGGATGTGGTCGGGGTGGCCGTAGCCGCCGTGGCCGTCGTAGGTGACGAGGACCTGGGGGCGCAGGGCGAGGATCACCTCGACAAGGAATCCGGCGGCGTCGTCGACGTCGGCCTGCCAGAAGCAGGCGGGGTCGTCGTTGTCGGGCAGGCCCATCATCCCGGAGTCGGCGTAGCGTCCGGCCCCGCCGAGCAACCGGAAGTCCTTCACGCCGAGTTCGCCCATGGCGGCGGTGAGTTCGCGCAGGCGGCACTCGCCCAGGGCGGCACCGGTGAGGTGCCGCAGCTGCGGCGGGATGACCTCGCCCCGCTCACCGAGGGTGCAGGTGACCAGGGCCACCTGGACGCCCTCGGCCGCGTACCTGGCCATGGTCGCGCCGTTGTTGATCGACTCGTCGTCGGGGTGCGCGTGCACCAGCAGCAGACGCCGGGCTGGCAGTTCCGTCATGGGTCAACCCTACGAGGCAGGCATGCATCTGCGCCCGAGGGGCAGGCGCGAAGACGGACGCGGGCTCGGCCGCCCGGTCGGAACTCGGCCGCCCGGTCAGAACTTGATGCTGCCGATCATGCTCGCCACGCTCGTCGTCAGGTCGCTGATGGTGGGAGCGATCGTCGAGGAGGCGAGATAGAAGCCGAGCAGGATGCAGACAACCGCGTGACCACCCTTCAGTCCAGACTTCTTGATCAACAAGAAGACGATGATCGCCAGCAGCACCACCGCCGAAATCGAGAGTGCCACGGCGGCTCACCTCCAAGAACCCGGGTACGTGAGGGAATGACAAAGCTAGGGAACCGGTAGATCCGTACAACAGCCAGCAGGTTCATACCCACACAGCGCTAGTGATCATAACTATGAGTGCGTGCGCATCTCTCGGCGCACGGCCGCACAAGGGGGCGCATGGCCAATATGGTCGGGGGATGACGACCGAGTCCGACTCCTTCCCCCGCCGACACGCCCGGACCCAGCGGTTCACGCTCGGCGCGCCGCGTTCGTTCACCGTGGCGCCCGACGGCTCTCGCGTGGCGTTCTTGCGTTCCTCCGCCGGCGACGACCGCGGCAACGCGCTGTGGGTGCTCGATCCGGCGGACGGCCGGGAGCGCCTGGCCGCGGACCCGAGTGCCCTCCTCGGCGGCGCCTCGGAGGACCTCTCGCCCGAGGAGCTGGCGCGCCGCGAGCGCAGCCGGGAGGGCGGCGCGGGGATCGTCGGGTACGCCACCGACGCGGCCGTCGAACTGGCGTCTTTCGCCTTGTCGGGGCGGCTTTTCACGGCGGAGCTGCGGGCCGGTACGGCGCGTGGGATCCGTGTTCCCGGGCCGGTGATCGACCCCCGTCCGTCGCCCGACGGGCGGCTCGTCGCGTACGTCGCGCGGGGTGCCCTGCGGGTCGTGGGCGCCGAGGGCGAGGGCGATACGGTGCTCGCCGAGCCGGAATCGGAGTCGGTTTCCTATGGATTGGCCGAGTTCATCGCGGCGGAGGAAATGGGCCGTTCGCGGGGATTCTGGTGGGCTCCGGAGTCCGACCGGCTGCTGGTGGCGCGGGTGGACGACACGCCGGTGCGGCGGTGGTGGATCTCCGATCCGTCCCAGCCGGAACGTGACCCACAACACGTCCCCTATCCGGCTGCCGGGACGCCCAACGCGGACGTACGGCTGTTCCTGTTCGGCCTCGACGGGGCGCGCACGGAGGTCGTCTGGGACCGGACGCGCTATCCGTATCTGGCGCGAGTGCACTGGTCAGCGGCGGGTGCCCCGCTGCTGCTCGTACAGGCGCGCGACCAGCGCAGTCAGCTGTTCCTGGCCGTCGACACCGCGTCCGGGGCGACCCGGATGGTGCACGCCGACGAAGATCCGATTTGGCTCGATCTTTTCCCTGGTGTGCCCTGCTGGAGCCCCTCGGGACAGCTGGTCCGGATCGCCGACGAGGGCGGTGCCCGGGTTCTCGCGGTCGGCGAACGTCCGCTGACCGGAGCGCAGTTGCACGTCCGCGCGGTGCTGGACGTGACGGCCGACGACGTGCTGGTCTCGGCCTCGGCCGGCGAGTCGGCGGAGAGCCCCGAGATCGGCGAGGTGCACGTCTACCGCGTCAACGAACTCGGCATGGAGCGCCTGTCCGACGAGCCCGGCGTGCACTCGGCGGTACGGGCCGGGGGCGTGACCGTCCTGGTCTCGGCGTCCCTGGACCGGCCTGGGAGCCGGGCGCGGGTACTGCGGGACGGGAAGGCGGCAGCCACTGTCCGGTCGTATGCGGAGGATCCCGGCCTCTCCCCCCGCGTGAAACTCACCCAGGGGGGCGCACGGCGGATCCCGTGCGCCGTGCTTATGCCTAGGGACTACCTCGGTGACACCTCGCTCCCGGTCCTGCTGGACCCGTACGGCGGCCCGCACGGGCCCCGCGTGCTCGCCGCGCACAACGCGCATCTGACCTCGCAGTGGTTCGCCGATCAGGGGTTCGCGGTGGTCGTCGCCGACGGACGGGGCACACCGGGGCGCTCGCCGGCCTGGGAGAAGGCGATCAAGGACGATCTGGCGGCCGTCGTGCTCCAGGACCAGGTCGACGCGCTCCAGGCGCTCGCCGCCGACTTCCCGCTCGACCTGAGCCGGGTCGCGATCCGCGGCTGGTCCTTCGGCGGCTACCTGGCGGCCCTCGCGGTGCTGCGCCGCCCGGACGTGTTCCACGCGGCGGTGGTCGGCGCCCCGGTCACCGACCTGCGCCTGTACGACACGCACTACCAGGAGCGCTATCTCGGAGACCCGGGTAAGCAGCCGGAGGTCTACCGGCGGAACTCACTGGTGGACGACGCGGGACTGGTCGACCCCGCGGAGCCGGCCCGCCCGATGATGATCATCCACGGCCTGGCGGACGACAACGTGGTGGTCGCCCACTCCCTGCGGCTCTCCTCGGCCCTGCTCGCCGCCGGCCGCCCGCACGAGGTCCTCCCCCTCGCCGGCGTGACCCACATGACCCCCCAGGAAACGGTCGCCGAGAACCTGCTCCGCCTCCAACTGGACTTCCTGCGCCGCGCCCTCGCTCTGCCCGAGCACCAACACTCCACAGAGCACCGGAACCGATAATTGAGGAACCACGACGAAGCACCAGCCACCTCCGCGAGAGCGGCGCCGGCTTAGGCGCAAAAAAGGGCAACGGGCCGGGAGACATGGCGCTCCCGGCCCGTTTACGGCACCCGCACGGCCGTACGCTGTTCAGACTGACGCGTCCGTATATCGGAATCGCGTCGGCCAAGTTGCCTGCGTGTTAACGCGATTACGGCTCAAATGCACCCCTATGCCCGCTCGTTTCCATGATCTTCCCGGGGTTCCTCGGGCGGGACCACCTGCTTCTCCTCCGCGAAATGGCAGGCCGAGTCGTGGGCCGCAGGGCCTCCGGTGTGGCGGAACTCGGCAGGGACGGCGAGGGCCGGCACCTCCAGGGCGCACCGGTCCTGGGCCTTCCAGCAGCGGGTGCGGAAGCGGCAGCCGGACGGGATGTTCGTCGGGGACGGCACGTCGCCGGAGAGGATGATCCGCTCCCGGTGCTCGCGCGCCTCCGGGTCGGGCACGGGCACCGCGGAGAGCAGCGCCTGGGTGTACGGGTGCGTGGGGTGCTCGTAGATCTCGGCGTCGCGGCCGGTCTCCACGATCCGGCCGAGGTACATCACGGCGACCCGGTCGGAGATGTGCCGCACGATCGACAGGTCGTGCGCGATGAAGATGTACGAGAGGTCGAACTCGCTCTGGAGGTTCGCCATCAGGTTGATGACCTGCGCCTGCACGGACACGTCGAGCGCGGACACCGGTTCGTCGGCGACGATCACCTCAGGGCGCAGGGCGAGCCCCCGCGCGATGCCGATGCGCTGCCGCTGGCCGCCGGAGAACTGGTGCGGGTAGCGGTTGATGTACTCGGGGTTGAGCCCGACCACGTCCAGCAGGTCCTGGACCTTCTTGCGCCGGTCCCCCTTGGGCGCCACCTCGGGATGGATCTCGTACGGCTCCCCGATGATGTCGCCCACCGTCATACGGGGGTTGAGGGAGGTGTACGGGTCCTGGAAGACCATCTGGATGTTGCGGCGTACGGCCCGCAGGGCCCGGCCGGAGAGCTTGGTGACGTCCTCGCCCTTGTAGCGGATCCGCCCGGCCGTCGGCTTCTCCAGGTTGACCAGCATCTTGGCGACCGTGGACTTGCCGCAGCCCGACTCCCCCACGATGCCGAGGGTCTCGCCGCGGCTGAGAGTGAAGTCGACGCCGTCGACGGCCTTGACCGCACCGACCTGCTTCCTGAACACGACGCCTCGGGTGAGCGGGTAGTGCTTGACGAGCCCGGTCACCTCCAGGATCGGCTCGGTCGGGGAGGCGACCGGTGCGGCCGGGGCGGCTGAGGTACTAGCCATGCAGGCACTCCCTCCAGAAGTGGCAGGCGCTGCCCCGCTCCTCGTCCACCTCGTACAGGGGTGGCTCGTCGGTGCGGCACACGTCCTGGGCCATCGGGCAGCGCGGGTGGAAGGCGCAGCCCGGCGGGATGTGCATGAGGTTGGGCGGCAGGCCCTTGATGGCGTACAGCTCCTGGCCCTTCTGGTCCAGGCGCGGGATGGAGTCGAGCAGGCCGCGGGTGTACGGGTGTGCGGGCGCCTTGTAGATGTCGTGGACGGGCGCCGACTCCACGATCCGGCCCGCGTACATCACGGCGATGCGGTCGGCGACGTCGGCGACCACGCCGAGGTCGTGGGTGATCAGGATGAGGCCCATGTGCAGTTCGCGCTGCAACTCCGCGAGCAGCTCCATGACCTGGGCCTGGACGGTGACGTCGAGGGCGGTGGTCGGCTCGTCGGCGATGATCAGCTTGGGTTCCAGGGCCATCGCCATCGCGATCATGATGCGCTGGCGCATACCGCCGGAGAACTGGTGCGGGTACTGCCGGACCCGCTCCTTCGCGGCCGGGATGCGGACCCGGTCCATCAGCTCCACGGCCCTGGCGCGCGCGTCCTTCCTCGACATGCCGCGGTGCACGACGAACATCTCGCCGAGCTGGTCGCCCACGGTGAGCACGGGGTTGAGGGAGGACAGCGCGTCCTGGAAGATCATCGCCATCTCGGCGCCCCGGATCTTGCGGCGCTCGTCCTCCTTGAGCGTCAGCAGGTCCCTGTCCTGGAAGAGGATCTCGCCGCCGGTGATCCGGCCGGGCGGGATGTCGAGGATGCCCATGACCGCCTGGGCGGTGACGGACTTGCCGGAGCCGGACTCGCCGAGCACGGCGAGGGTCTCGCCTGCGTCGACGCCGTAGGTGACGCCGTTGACGGCCTTGGCGACTCCGTCGCGGGTGCGGAACTCCACGTGCAGGTCGCGCACTTCGAGCAGCATCGGCACGTCACCTCAGCTTCGGGTCGAGGGCGTCGCGCACCGCGTCGCCGAGCATGATGAACGCCAGCACGGTGAGCGCCAGGGCGCCGGAGGGCCACAGCAGCGCGTGGGGGGCGTTGCGGATGTACGGCGAGGCGGCGGAGATGTCGATGCCCCAGGAGACGGTCGGCGGCTTCAGGCCGACGCCGAGGTAGGACAGAGTGGCCTCCAGCGAGATGTACGTGCCGAGCGCGATGGTCGCCACGACGATCACCGGGGCCACGGCGTTGGGCGTGATGTGCCGCAGCAGCATGCGGGAGTTGGAGGCGCCGAGCGCCCGCGCGGCCTGGACGTAGTCGTTCTGCTTGGCGGTGATGACCGAGCCGCGGGCGATGCGGGAGATCTGCGGCCAGCCGAGCAGCACCATGAACCCGATGACGGGCCAGACGGTGTTGCTGGTCACCACGGAGAGCAGGACCAGGCCGCCGAGCACGACGGGGATCGCGAAGAAGATGTCGGTGATCCGGGACAGGACCGAGTCCCACACCCCGCCGAAGAATCCGGCGAGCCCGCCGAGGACGCTGCCGAACAGGGCGACGCCGAGCGTGGCCAGGACGCCGACCGTGACGGACGTACGGGCGCCGTAGACGGTGCGGGTGTACACGTTGCAGCCCTGGCCGTCGTAGCCGAACGGGGCGCCCGGCTGGGAGCCTTCCTGGGCCTTGGCGAGGTCGCACTTGAGGGGGGAGCCGGAGGCGATCGCCGAGGGCCACAGGGAGACGAACACCAGGAAGAGGATGACCAGGCCGGAGATGATGAAGACCGGGTTGCGGCGCAGGTCGCGCCAGGCGTCCGACCAGAGGGAACGGGCCCTCTCCGGCCTGCCGGTGCCGTCCGGGCCGACCGGGGGCTCCTCCAGGGTCTCGCCCTCGGAGGTGGCGAGGTCCATCGCGCCTCCCATGCCCGTCGCGGCGATGGCGCCGTCCTCCGGGACGCGGCTCCCGCCGGAGGGGTACGGCTCCGGCGGCATCGGTTCAGGCATAGCGGATCCTCGGGTCGAGTACGGCGTACAGGAGGTCGACCAGCAGGTTGGCCACCAGGAAGACCAGGACCAGGACGGTCACGAAGCCGACGACGGTCTGGGTGTTCTGGCGGAGGATGCCCTGGTAGAGCTGGAAGCCGACGCCGTGGATGTTGAAGATGCGCTCGGTGACGATCGCGCCGCCCATCAGGGCGCCGATGTCGGTGCCGATGAAGGTGACGACCGGGATGAGCGAGTTGCGCAGCAGATGGCGGGTGACGACGCGGCGCCTCGGCAGGCCCTTGGCGATGGCCGTACGGACGTAGTCGGACCGTTTGTTCTCCGCGATGGACGTGCGCGTCAGGCGGGTGACGTAGGCCAGTGAGACGCTCGCCAGGACCAGGCCGGGCACGATCAGCTCGCCGAAGGTGGCGTCCGAGGACACGGAGGGTTTGATCCAGCCCCACTGGACGCCGAGCAGCAGTTGGAGCAGCAGGCCGGTGACGAAGGTGGGGACGGAGATCACCACGAGGGTGACCAGCAGGACGCCGCTGTCGACGGGGCTGCCGCGGCGCAGGCCGGTGATGACTCCGAGGGTGATGCCGATGACGATCTCGAAGATGATCGCGACGATCGTCAGCCGGATGGTGACCGGGAACGCCGACGCCATCAGTTCGGTGACCGGCTGGCCGTTGAACGCCGTCCCGAAGTCACCGGTGAAGACGTTCCCCATGTAGGTCAGGTACTGCTGCCAGACCGGCTTGTCGAGGCCGAACTCCTTCTCCAGCTGGGCGGCGGTGGCGGGGTCGCACTGCCGGTCGCCGCAGAGACCGGCGATGGGGTCACCCATCACGTTGACCATGAGGAAGATCAGCAGCGTGGCTCCGATGAACACCGGGATCATCTGGAGGAGACGCCGGATCACATACCGCCCCATCGCGGATCAGCTGACCTTGATCTCGTTGTAGACGGGGACGGAGAACGGGTTGAGCTTGACGTTCGAGAGGCGGTCCGAGTAGCCGGCGCTGCCGTTCTGGTACCAGAGCGGGATGGCTCCCATGTTGTCCCGCAGCACCTCCTCGGCCTGCTGGAACGTTTCGACGGCCTTGGCGGTGTCGCTCTCGGCGTTGGCCTTGTCGACGAGGTCGTCGAACTCCTTGTTGGACCACTTGCCGTCGTTGGAGGAGGCGTTGGTGTAGTAGAGCGGCTGGAGGAAGTTCTGGATGAGGGGGTAGTCCATCTGCCACCCCGCCCGGAACGGGCCGCTCATCTTCCGGTCGGTGATCTGGCCGCGGAAGTCGGCGAAGGTGCCGACCGGATTGCCGACGCAGGCCTTGTCGTTGTCCAGGGCGTTGTTGATGGAGTTGCAGACGGCGTCGACCCACTGCTTGTGGGACCCGGTGTCCGCGTTGTACGTGATCTTGACCTGGCCGCCGGGGAGGCCGCCGCCCTCCTGGATGAGCTTCTTGGCCTCGGCCGGGTCGTAGTCGCAGGCGTCCCCGCACAGGCCTTCCTTGAAGCCGCCGTCCTCGCCGAGCACCGGGGAGGTCCAGTCGGTGGCGGGGGTGCGGGTCTTCTGGAAGATCGTCTCGGTGATCTGCTCGCGGTTGATGGCGCGGGACAGGCCGGTGCGGACCTTGTCGGAGCCGCTCTTGTTCCAGTTCTCGTCGTAGAACGGGAAGGCGAGGGTCTGGATGATGCCGGCGGGGGTGTTGAGGTAGCGGTCCCCGAGGTCGTTCTTGACGTTCTTGAGCTGGGCCGCCGGCACGTCGTCGACCAGGTCGAGGTTGCCGGCCAGCAGGTCGGTGTAGGCGGTGTTGTTGTCGGTGTAGACCTTCAGGTCCACGCCGCCGTTCTCCGCAGCGTCGTCGCCGGGGTACTCCTCCCACTTGCGCAGGCTCATCTGGGAGCCCTTGGCGTAGGAGTCGATGGCGTAGGGGCCGTTGCCGACCGGCTTGGACAGCCAGCCCGCGTGATCGGTGAAGAAGGCCTGGGGCAGCGGGGCGTAGGCGGGGTAGCCGAGGGTGTCGGGGAAGGTCGAGAACTTCTGGCTGAGCTTGACCGTGAACGTCTTGTCGTCGACGACCTTCAGCCCGGAGAGGGTGTCGGCGGTCTGCGCGCTGCCGTCCTCGGGGTGCGTCTTGTCGTAGCCCTCGATGTACCCGAAGAAGTACGCGTTCTTCTGGTTGTTCTTGAGGCTGGCGCCGTAGTTCCAGGCGTCGACGAAGGACTTGGCGGTGACCTTCTCGCCGTTGCTGAAGGTCCAGCCGTCCTTGACGGTGATGGTGAAGTTCTGCGAGTCCGAGGTCTCGATCTTCTCGGCAAGCATGTCCTCGGCCTCGCCCGTCTCCGGGTTGTACTTCTTCAGGCTCCGGAAGATCATGTCGAGGACCTTGCCGCCCTGCACCTCGTTGGTGTTGGCCGGCTCCAGCGGGTTCTGCGGGTCGCCCCACGAGGAGCTGAGCACCGCGCCGCTGTCGCCCCCGCTGTCGCCCCCGCCCCCACAGGCCGTCGCCACGAGGGCTACGGCCGCAGCGCATGCGGCCCACTTGGCGTGCGTGGCTCCACGCATGGATGCCTCCTCTTGACCGCGCTTCACCTGAGCGCTGTGCCGTCGGTGTCGACGTCCGTATCGACGTACTGATCCTTTATCGGCCAATATCAAGGCAAAAGGTGCATGGCGCACACGCGCGCCACCCGTCCGGGTGTGCGCGCCGCCCTGATGCGCACGCCACGGTCTCCACCAGATCAACGCCCGGACAGAGCGATCGGCCTGCCACTGCGGGGACGAAGCGGGTGCTACGGCGTGGCCGTTCCGGCAATCCGGCTCACCGCCACGGCAGGGAGTCAACCCTCCGGAAAATTATGTGACATACACGGGATTTAACTCGAAGGTGATACCGGTATGCGCTTGACGGGAAACCGAAAACCGCGGTCGCCGTACGCTCTGCGGCCATCCGACCGAGGGGATCTTCCCACCCAGTCCGCTATCGGCGCCTATTTGTTGGCCCCCATCAATTGCGTCCACAACCCTCCCGGACCGATGAATTCGCATACCGCAGCGACGCCACCGCCATCCGCATATATCCACCCGCGCCAGCCCGCCCCGTCGGGCGGATTCAGAATCGGATTGGTACCTGCCGGAGGACGAACAGCCGCGACCACGACTGCTATCCGGCGCCGCCCACCTCACGGCGCCCGCCGATGTCTCCATCTCGGCCTTCACCAAATCCACACAGCTCGATCAACAGCGGGTTCGAGCGTTGCGAACCCGCCGGGACTCGGCTGTTCATGGCAACAGGAGAAATTTCTTGGAGGCTATGATGCTCAAGCAACCCTCAAATAATCCAGTTCAGCCTTGCCCGGCCAAGCGGATCATGGAAGTGTCATTGCCGCGAGGGCAACAGCCTTCGAAGTGCAGGGGGAAAGAACGCGTCCCACAATGGACGTGAGACCCCTGTTGTCCCGCTGGATTCGCTTTATGCGAGAAGCTGGAGAACAGACCTATGCGTATCACCAAGAAGACCGCTCTGACGAGCATTGCGGGGCTGACGACCACAGCCGTCGCAACGCTCGTTCTCGCCGTGCCGGGAACGGCAAACGCGGCCTCCTACTGGATCGGCGACTGCGACGTGTCAGCTGCCACCTCCGACCCTGGCGCCAACGACATGGTCGGCACTCTGTGGAGGCGTAACGATGCGAGCAAGCATGCATACGCATCCTTCAGAGGCAAGAACGAGACCCTGTACATATACAACAAATCCGGGGCCTCAATGACCTTCAGGTTCGACTGGGCAAACGGCTCACGTCTCGAGAAGTCGTGGGACTGGACCCTGGGCACCGGCACATCGAAGACCATGGACTTCGACATCCCCGAAGGCCGTACGGTCATAATGGGAATCGGCACGCCGGGTGGGGACGCCACGTCGTACTGCAAGGGCAAGGCGTAAGACCCAGCACCAATCATCTGAACCCCTGCCTGACCTGAGGGAAGCCGGGGGTTGCGGACACCTGGCCACCCAGTCGTGACCAGGAGCTCGGCGAGACGCTCGGCTGGGGTCCCCAGTCGAGCGTTGTCGGCGGTGCCCTGCCTGGGCCGGGTCCGGGCCGCACCTGCTTACGCCGACGCCAGCGTCGAACTGTTGGGCCGAGCACGGACAGT
This sequence comes from Streptomyces bobili, assembly GCF_002154575.1. GTDB lineage: Bacteria > Actinomycetota > Actinomycetes > Streptomycetales > Streptomycetaceae > Streptomyces > Streptomyces bobili. The sequence goes on along the minus strand of NZ_MUBA01000097.1, from coordinate 14,441 downwards.
CGATGGCATAGCCGCGATCCGCCCGCCACAGCGAAGTGAATCTTCGTGGGCCACCAGCCGCGAGGCCGCCGGCGAGCGGTCCCAGGATCCGTGGGCCCATCGGGCACGCATCGGGGGCGGGAGCACAGGCTCCCGCCCCCTGTCTGCGTCTCCACGCGCGCGGCGGACTACTCCTTGGTGGCCGATTCCTCCAGCGCCCTGAGAGCCGGGTCGAGGATGACGTCCTCGTCGCGGGGCTCCGTGGTGGGGTCCTCCGGGAAGTGGCAGGCCGTCAGGTGGCCGGGGCGGTTGCCGGAGATCTGGACGAGCGGGGGCTCCTCCGTCGCGCACTTGTCCTGCGCCTTCCAGCAGCGCGTGCGGAAGCGGCAGCCGGACGGCGGGTGGATCGGCGAGGGCACGTCACCGGAGAGCCGGATGCGCTCACGGGCGGGACCCTCCTCCGCGATCTCCACCTCGGGGACGGCGGAGAGGAGAGCATGGGTGTACGGGTGCCGGGGGCCGTTGTAGATCGACTCACGGTCGCCGACCTCGACGATCTTGCCGAGGTACATCACCGCGACCCGCTGCGAGAAGTGCCGGACGATGGCCAGATCGTGTGCGATGAACAGGAACGCGATGCCGAGTTCCCGCTGCACCTTCTGGAGCATGTTGACGACCTGCGCCTGGATCGACACGTCCAGCGCGGAGACCGGCTCGTCCGCCACGATCAGCTTCGGCTCCAGAGCCAGCGCGCGGGCCACGCCGATGCGCTGACGCTGGCCGCCGGAGAACTCGTGCGGGAACCGGTTGTAGTGCTCAGGGTTGAGGCCGACCAGCTCCAGCAGCTCGCGGACCCTGGCCTCCCGGCCGCCCGCCGGGTTGATCCCGTTGACCTCCATCGGCGACTTGATGATCGTGCCGACGGTTTGCCGCGGGTTCAGCGAGGAGTACGGGTCCTGGAAGATCATCTGGATCTCGGAGCGCACCGGTGCGAGCTGGCGGCGCGAGGCGTGGGTGATGTCCTGCCCCGAGTAGGTGATCTTTCCTGCGGTGGGCTCCAGCAGACGGGTGATGAGCCGGCCGGTGGTGGACTTGCCACAGCCCGATTCGCCGACCAGGCCGACGCTCTCGCCGACGCCGACAGTCAGGTCGACGCCGTCGACGGCCTGGACCGCACCGACCTTCCGTTTGATCGGGAAGCCGCCGTAGATCGGGAAGTGCTTGGTCAGGCCCTCGACCTTCAGCAGCGGCTCGGCGGACGGGGTGTCGGTCGATCCCTGCTGTGTGGGGAGGGTGAGGTTGTCGCTCATGTCTCGGTGCTCCCTAGCGCAGCCGGGGCTGGATCTTGTCGATGAAGATGGTCTGCTTCTGCTCGGCCGTCAGATGACAGGCAGCGGCGCGCCCTGCGGCCAGCGGCGGCCGTTCCTGCGAGCAGAGGTCTCCCGCGACCTGGTCCTTGAAGGCGCAGCGCGGGTGGAAGGGGCAGCCGGAGGGCGGGTTGAGCAGGGACGGCGGGCTGCCCGGGATCGGGTCCAGGGCCTGGTGGATGTCCCCGTCCAGGCGCGGCATCGAGCTGAGCAGGCCCCAGGTGTAGGGGTGCTTCGGCGTGCGCAGCACCTCCTTGACGGAGCCGCGCTCCACGGCCCGGCCCGCGTACATCACCAGCAGGTCGTCGGCCATGTTCGAGATGACGCCGAGGTCGTGCGTGATGAAGATGATCGCGGAGCCGAACTCCTGCTGGAGGTCCTTGAGCAGGTCCAGGATCTGGGCCTGCACCGTCACATCCAGCGCGGTGGTGGGCTCGTCGGCGATCAGCAGGTCGGGGTCGCACATCAGCGCCATGGCGATCATCGCGCGCTGGCGCATACCGCCGGAGAACTGGTGCGGGTAGTCGTCGAAGCGGGTCTTGGGCTGCGGGATGCCGACCTTCTCCAGCATCTGGACCGCCCGGTCCTTCGCCTCCTTCTTGGAGGCGCCCCGGTGCTTCATGTAGGGCTCGGACAGCTGGCGGCCCACCGTGTAGTACGGGGAGAGCGCGGTCAGCGGGTCCTGGAAGATCATCGCCATCTTGTTGCCGCGGAGCTGCTCCAGCTCCTTCTCCGTGGCGGTGACGAGTTCCTTGCCGTCGAGGACGATCTCGCCGTCGACGGTACTGGTCCGCGCGTTGTGCAGACCGAGGATCGTCAGGTTCGTGACGGACTTGCCCGATCCGGACTCCCCCACGATGCCCAGGGTCTTGCCGCGCTCGACGTCGAAGGAGAGCCCGTCGACCGCCTTGACGAGGCCGTCCTCAGTGGAGAACTGCACCTTCAGGTCGCGGACCGAGAGGAAGCTGTCCGGACCGGTCGGGGCCGGTGCACCCTCGGGCTTGGTCAGTGTGGTCACGGTGGTTCGTTCTTCCTAGGAGAGCCGGACGCGCGGGTCGATGTAGGCGTACGCGATGTCGACGAGAATGTTCAGGATCAGGATGAAGAAGGCCCCGAACAGCATGACGCCCATCGTCAGCGGGAGGTCCTTGGTAACCGCGCCGTTCACGGCGAGGCGGCCGATCCCCTGGAGGGAGAAGGTCAGTTCCGTGACGACACCGCCGCCGAGCAGGGCGCTGATGTCGATGCCGAGCACGGTGACGATCGGGATGAGCGAGCCGCGCCAGGCGTAGCGGAAGAAGACGTACTTCTGTGACATGCCCTTGGCGCGGGCGGTGCGGACGTGTTCCTCCGCGAGCTGCTCGATCATCGATGCGCGCGCCATACGCGTGTACTGCGCGGTGAAGATGGTGGCCATCACGACCATCGGGATGGACAGTCCGACGAGCCAGCCCAACGGGTCCTGCGTGAACGGCACGTACTTCGGGTCTTCCATCCAGCCGGTCTGGTAGACCAGGACGGTCAGCGCGATCGGGCCGAGGAAGTAGATCTGGAACGAGCTGAGCACCATGGACCCACCCGTGGCGACCTTGTCGACCATGGAGCCACGCTTGAAGGCGGCGAGCATGCCGGCGCCGATGCCCACGAACAGGAAGACGATCAGCGCGCCCACCGTCAGCGAAAGGGTCAGCGGGAAGCGGTCCATGATCGTGTCCCAGACGAACTCGCCCGAGTAGAACGACTGACCGAGGCAGGGGGCGGGGCAGTGACCGGTGGGGAAGTCACGGCCCACCACGATGCCGGACATGAAGTCCCAGAACTGTGTGTGCAGCGGCAGGTTGAGGCCGAGTGCCGTTCGGATTTCCTCGAGTCTCGTGGGCGAGCAGTCCTTGCCACAGGCCAGTGAGGCGTAGTCGGACGGCGCGGCGACGAACAGGAAGAACGTGACCGCACCGATCAGGAACAGGGTGACGGCGGCACCGACCGTGCGCCGGATGATGAACTGAAACATGGCGGGAGGGCTGCTCTCTGCGGAGACGGTGTGGGGCGGGTTCACGGAACCGCGGGGGTGCGCTCCGCCTGGTGCGCACCCCCGCGATCAGCCGTACAGAGTTACGACTTCAGGAACAGTCGGGTCACGTCGATGTAGCTGGACTCGGCGCTGTAGCGGGCGCCACCGATGTTCGAACCGTAGAGCTGGAGCTGCTTGGTGTACCAGAGCGGGGCACCCGGGAGCACCTTCTCCAGGATGTAGTGGTGGGCCTCCCGCCAGGTCGCCGCAGCCTCGGTCGGCTCCTGGGTCAGAGCCTTCTTGATGAGCTTCTGGACCTCGGGGTCGTTCATGTGCGAGTAGTTCGGCGAACCGTCGGCAACCTGGTCACCGTCGTAGATCGGCGTGACGACCGTGCCCGGCGACGGCCAGTCCTGGCCCCAGCCGTTGATGTACATGTCGTACGGGTTCTTGAGCTTGCCGACCTGCTCGCTGTAGCTCGCGGCGTCGACCTCCTTGGCGACGACCTCGATGCCGATCTTGCTCAGCGCGTCGACGATGGCGACCTTGCGCTTCTGGCCGGCCTCGCTGTTGGCGTACGCGAAGACGAGCTTCTTCTCGGCAGCCGGAACGTCCTTGAGGATTTCCTTGGCCTTCGCGATGTTGCCCTGAGGCGTCTTCAGACGGCCGTAGGGGTCGTAGGTGGGCTCGTAGCCCGGCAGCGTCGGGGCGAACAGGTTCGGGGCGACGTCACCGCCGTACGCACCACCTTCACCGGCGATGAGCGACTTCGAGTTCACGCCGTAGGCGACGGCCTCGCGGACCGCCTTGTTCTTGACCCGGTCCAGGTTGAAGTTCAGCGCCATGACGTAGGGCTGGTAGCCCTTGATCGTGCGCTTGTTGACGGCGGCGTTGCCGACGACGTCCTGGATCTGGGTGGACTCGACGGAGCCGGTGAGCTGGATCGCGTTCTTGGAAGCACCCTGGTCGGCGATCAGACGGCTCGTCTGGGTCGACTCGGTGACACCGAAGTCGAAGTTGAAGCCGTCGACGTACTGGTGACGGACCGAGTCGGTCTTCGGGTCCCAGTTCGTGTTCTTGACCAGCTTCATGCTCTTGCCGGCCTTGTACTCCGCGATCTTGTACGGGCCGGTGGAGACGGGGGCCGTGTCGTACTTCGCCTTCGTGTCGGTCTTCTCCGGCACGACGCCGTAACCCGGCATGGCCAGCGTCTGCGGCAGGTCGGGACGCGGCGAGTCGAAGTGGAAGACGACGGTCTTCGCGTCCGGGGTGTCCAGGACGGTGGCCGGCAGGTGCTTGTCGCCGAAGCCGCCGTCCGGCAGCGCCGTGCGGTACTTCGGACCGCTCAGCCAGGTCTGCAGGTAGGTCGGGCCGTCGAAGATGAACTCGGCGTACTGGCGCTCGACGGTGTGACGGATGTCGGCGGACGTGATCACGTTGCCGTTCTGGTCCTTCACGCCGTCCTTCAGCGTGTACGTCCAGGTCTTGCCACCGTCCGAGGACTTGCCCGAGTCGGTCGCGAGGTCACCGACGACCGCGGTGCCGCCCTTGCCGTCCTCCTCGAAGTTGGTCAGACCGCGGAAGAGCAGGTTGGCGACCTGGCCACCGTCGGAGACGTAGATCTGGCCCGGGTCCAGGTGCGAGAGGCCCGCCTCCTGGTAGACCTCGATGGTGCCGCCGGGCTTGGCGCCGGGCACCTCCTCGGCGGGACCCGTGGACGCGGCTGCGTCGCCGTACGTGACCGGCTTCGACTGGACGGCGGCCTCGGCCTGGTCCTTCTTCGAGTCCTTGCCACTGCTGCTGCCCTTGTTCTCGGAGCAGCCGGTGAGCACGAGGGAGCCGGTCGCGATGACGACCATGATGGCCCGCGCTCTGCGCGAGTTGAACGACTTCATGTGGTGAAAGCACCTACCTGTCGGTTGTTATCCATGAGTACTGCCTGACGCGGCTGGTAGGCCGACGCGGGGGCGGCAGTCACCCCCCACCAATGGACGATCAGCGTCCGGACTTGGGGTCGAACGCATCCCGAACGGAGTCTCCGAGGAGGTTGAAGCACAGGACGAAGATCACCAGTGCCGTGCCCGGGAAGAACATGAACGCCGGATCCTGCTTGGCGTAACCGGCGGCGGCGGCGAACAGCCGCCCCCAGTCCGGGGTCGGCTCGACGAACCCGACACCGGCGAAGGAGAGGAACGCGATCGTGAGAATCGTGCTGGGCAGCTGGTACGTGAACTGCACCAGGATCGGCGAGACCACGTTCGGCAGGATCTCCTTGCGGATGATCCGCCACGGCGAGGCGCCCGAGACCTTCGCGGCCTCCACGAACTCCCGCTCACGCAGGGACAGCACCGTGGAACGCACCAGTCGCGACATGCCCATCCAGCCCAGCACCCACAGCACGATCAGGATCGCCAACGCGCGGAAGTATGTGGGGGTTTCTTCCTGCGGGTCGACGAAGAAGGCGGTGACCACCGGCATGAACGCGATGAAGAACAACTGCGACGGGAAGGACAGGAAGAAGTCCGTGACCCGTCCGATCCAGTAGTCGGTGCGACCACCGAAGTAGCCGCCGACCAGACCGATGACGATACCGGTGACCATGAGCAGGATGGTCACGCCCAGCGCCATGAACAGCGAGGTCCGCATGCCGTACATCAGCATGGCGAACAGGTCACGGCCGTACTGCGGCTCGACACCGAACCAGTGGGTTCCCGACATTCCGCCGAAGTAGCCGAGCGGCAGCCCGAATTCGTCGAGGACGGGGGTGTCCGCGTACGTGGGGTCCTGGCCGTACAGCGTGTAGGGGTTCGTCCCGCTGAGCTTGGTGAGCAGCGGAGCCGCCAGCGAGATGACGAAGTAGAAAATCACTACGCACGCGCAGATGACACCGGTACGGTCACGCTTGAAGCGCTGCCACATCAACTGCCCGGGGGAGCGACCCTCAAGCTTCTTCGCCACCTCGGCGGGCTCGGTGTTCTTGTCGAGCTCGGGATCCAAGGCGATCGAGGGCCCGGAGCCTTCAGCCTTGGCTGGACTGGTCATGTGTGTACTTCCCCCGGGGGGTTGGAGAGTTGAGCGCAGCACAGATACCGGCGGGTTCTGTGGTTTGGGGGAACTTTCGCCAAATAAGTCAACGCGCGTCAAGGCCGGAAGACATAGGGATCTCCCTACGGTCCATATTTTGAGCAAAAATTGCAAAGATTGACACCTGCGCGCGCTTGACAGGTGAGATCGTAAACAGTCATTTCGGGCATACGGCGACTATTTTTCGTTTACATGTCCGAAACGCGTTGGCCGGATAACCGATAAACGGACGGCAACTCCTGTGACTCGGACAGCGCGCTCACAGCGTGCCCGAGAGGAACCGCGGAGAGCCGGCCGCGGGCGCGCCGAAGTCCCGGCCCTGCGCTCAGGAGGACCGGGACTTCGGTGAGGGAACGTCAGCCGTGCTTCGCGCGGCTCGCGGAGCGGGCCCGCTCGCGCTGGTCGAGGACGACCTTGCGGATGCGAACCGCCTCCGGGGTCACCTCGACGCACTCGTCGTCGCGGCAGAACTCCAGCGACTGCTCCAGCGACAGCTTGCGCGGCGGGACGATCGCCTCGAAGGAGTCGGCCGAGGCGGACCGCATGTTCGTGAGCTTCTTCTCCTTGGTGATGTTCACGTCCATGTCGTCGGCGCGCGAGTTCTCGCCGACGATCATGCCCTCGTACACCTCGGTGCCGGGGTCGGTGAACAGCACGCCGCGCTCCTGAAGGTTCGTCATCGCGAACGCGGTGACGGCACCGGCGCGGTCGGCGACCAGCGAGCCGTTGTTACGGGTCGTCAGCGTGCCGAACCACGGCTCGTGGCCCTCGTGGATGGAGTGGGCGATGCCCGTGCCGCGCGTCCCGGTGAGGAACTCGGTACGGAAGCCGATGAGGCCACGGGAGGGGACCACGAACTCCATGCGGACCCAACCGGAGCCGTGGTTGGACATGTTGTCCATCCGGCCCTTGCGGACGCCCATGAGCTGCGTGACCGGGCCCATGTGCTCCTCGGGCACGTCGATCGTCATGCGCTCGACCGGCTCGTAGACCTTGCCGTCGACGAGCTTGGTGACGACCTGCGGCTTGCCGATGGTCAGCTCGAAGCCCTCGCGGCGCATCTGCTCGACCAGGATGGCCAGCGCCAGCTCACCGCGGCCCTGCACCTCCCAGGCGTCGGGACGCTCGGTGTCCAGGACGCGGAGGCTGACGTTACCGATCAGCTCGCGGTCGAGGCGGTCCTTGACCTGACGGGCGGTGACCTTGCGGTCCTTGACCGCGGCCTTGTTGTCCGCGCCCTTGCCGGTGGCGCCGCGGCCGACCATCGGGGAGGTGTTCGTGCCGATGGTCATCGAGATCGCCGGCTCGTCGACCGTGATGAGCGGCAGCGCGATCGGGTTCTCGGGGTCGGCGAGGGTCTCACCGATCATGATCTCCGGGATACCGGCGACGGCGCAGATGTCACCCGGTCCTGCCATCTCGGCGGGCTTGCGGGTGAGCGCCTCGGTCATCAGCAGCTCGGTGATGCGTACGTTGGACATCGTGCCGTCGCGCTTGATCCACGTGACGGTCTGGCCCTTGCGCAGCTCGCCCTGCTCGACGCGCAGCAGCGCGATACGGCCGAGGAAGTTGTCGGCGTCCAGGTTGGTGACGTGCGCCTGGAGCGGGGCCTCTGTGTCGTACTCCGGAGCCGGGACGTGCGAGAGGATCGTGGAGAAGAACGGCTCCAGGCTGTCGCTGTCCTGCGGGACCGTGCCGTTCTCCGGCTTGGTCAGCGAGGCGACGCCGTCACGCGCGCAGGCGTAGACGATCGGGAACTCGATCTGGTCCTCGTCGGCGTCGAGGTCGAGGAAGAGGTCGTAGGCCTCGTTGACGACCTCGTCGATGCGCGAGTCGGGCCGGTCCGTCTTGTTGATGCACAGGATGACGGGCAGGCGGGCCTGGAGTGCCTTGCGCAGCACGAAGCGGGTCTGCGGCAGCGGGCCCTCGGAGGCGTCGACCAGCAGCACGACGGCGTCGACCATCGACAGACCACGCTCGACCTCGCCGCCGAAGTCGGCGTGACCGGGGGTGTCGATGATGTTGATGGTGATGACGTCGCCGCCATCCTTGGGGTGGTACTTGACGGCCGTGTTCTTGGCCAGGATCGTGATGCCCTTCTCACGCTCCAGGTCGTTCGAGTCCATCATGCGGTCGTCGAGCGACTCGGCGGCATGCGCGGCGAAGGCGCCGGCCTGCTTGAGCATGGCATCGACCAGGGTGGTCTTGCCGTGGTCGACGTGGGCGACGATGGCTACGTTGCGAATATCGTGGCGCGTGGCCATAAAGCGGCGATCTCCCGGAGTGTGAGGGCGGCCCTGCTGCGTACGTCTGTGTTACGCGGGCCCTGCCGGGCTTGACACGCCACGGCCTTACCCCATCGTACGTGGCCCGGCGGGGGACGGCCTCCGCAGGGCCACAGGGTTCATCCGACGATCACCCGCGGCTCACTTCTGCGAGGGGCTCGCGGAGACCTTCGCGCCCTTCTCCAGGAAGCCCATGTCCTCGTAGACGGGGGTCTGGAAACCGAAGGCACCGATGTTGACCAGGTTCTTCCGGACGGCCGTGAGCTGGGGGCGCTGGTAGAGAGGAATCGATCCGGCAGCGGCCCAGATACGGGCGTCGGCCTTGCGGATCAGGGACCGGCCCTCCTCCTTGTCCAGGGTCGAGACCGCCTGATCGAACAGCTGGTCGACCTGATCGGTGCCGACCCTCGTGTAGTTCTGCTCGACGCTCAGCGAGCCGTCGGCACCCGGGACGGGCTTGGCGTAGATCGGCCGGGCGTCGGTGGCCGGGAAGGCGGAGGCGGGCCAGGAGTAGAGGGCCAGGTCGTACTCGCCGGAGGCGATGTGGTCCTTGAAGTAGCTCTCGTCGGAGACCTTGGTGGTCTCGGTGCGGATCCCGACCTTGTCCAGCATCCGCGTGATCCGCCCGGCCACCAGGCGCAGGGACTCCGAGCCGGGACCGGCCGGCAGCACGAACCGCAGGGTGAGCGCCTTGCCGTCCTTGGCCAGCGCCTCGCGCGCGGCGCCGGCCGGGGCGGCGGTGCCACGGGGGGCGTAGGCGCCGGGAGCGCCCTGCCGGTTGAGGTACTGCTTGCCGTCCTGGGCGAGCTGCCTGCCGTGAGTCTCGTGGTCGCGGCCGTGGTCCGCGGGCGCCTTGCCGTCCTGGCCGACGATGTACGTGCCGTCGTCGCCGCCCTCGGACTTGTCACCGCCCTCGGACTTGTCGTCGCGGTCGGCCTTCTTCTCGCCGTCACCGGTCTTCTTCTCGCCGTCGGACTCTCCGCCGTCGGACTTCTTGCCCTCGGATCCGGCGGCCTTCTCGCCCTTCTCGCCCTTCTTCACCGGGCCGCCGGGCACCCAGCCCGCGTCCGCGAGCAGCGCCTGCGCCTCCTCGGTGTCCTGGCCGCCGAGCGCGCCGCTGTTGTCGGCGTACGCCTCCTGCCCGGAGAGCGCCAGGTGGCTGCCGACCGGCACGGCGGGCAGGCCGAGCGGCTTCAGTACGACCTTCGCCAGTTCCTCGCGGTCGAGCGCCCTGGCCACCGCCCGGCGCACCCGCTCGTCGGCGAGGGGGCCGTCGGCGCCGTTGAGGGCCAGTTGCGTGTAGGCCGGTTCCAGTGACTTGCGCACCTCGTAGCCGCGCAACTCCCGCTTCCGCCACTCCCAGGCGGCGACGGCCCTGCGCAGGTTCTCGCGGGCGTGCACATTGCGGTCCTCGGCGGAGCCGCCGGCGTCGACGACGGTCCACGAGCGCAGCGCCTTGGCCGCGGTACGGCCGGCGCCGGGGCCCGAGAGCGGTCCGGCGGCGCCCGCGGCGCTGTCGATGCTCCTGGCGGCGGCCGGGTCGATCTCGGCCACGTCCAGGTCGCCCTCGGCGAGCCGCCCGGCCCGTTCGTCACGCGGTACGGCGGTCAGCACGATCTCGGTGAGCTTGGCGGGCCGGCCCCACCAGCGCGGGTTGCGGGTGAGCCGGATCCGGTCCTTCTCCCGGTCGACCTGCTTGAGGCTGAACGGCCCGGCGGTGACCTTGAGCTTGCGCCGGGCCCCGTCGTTGAAGGCGTCGGGCGTGCCCATGACGTCCTTCGGGTACAGCGGGGAGAACAGCGACTGCCAGTCGGCGTAGGGGCGGGCGAAGGTGACCCGGACCTCCAGGTCGTTGGCGCCCCGTTCGATCTTCTCGATGCGGTCGTAGCCGGCGTTGCGGGCGGTCCAGTAGGCGCTGTCCTTGCCGGACAGGGCACGCCACTGGGCGGCGAAGTCGGCGGCGCCGATCTCGCGGCCGTCGCTCCACACCGCCTGCTGGTTCAGCCGGTACAGGACGACCTGTCTGGGCTCGGTGTCGACGACCTTGGCGGACTCCAGGAAGTCGGGGTTCAGCCGGGGCCGGCCGCTCGCGTCGAGCCGGTACATCGAGGGCAGGACGGCCTGGGCGATCCGGGTGGTGGTGGCGTCGGCGTCGGCCTGGAACGTGTTGAGGGTCTCGGGTACGGCGTCCACGGCCCAGCGCAGGGTCCCGCCGTCGGTGATCTGGGCGCGGGCGGCCGGGGCGATGTCCTGGGCGGCCAGCGGCTTGCCGGCCTTGTCCTCGGCGGAGCAGGCGGAGAGCAGGGGTACCGCGAGCGCTCCCGCGGTGAGGAAGGCGACCGAGCGCATGACCGCGCGGGGTCCGAGGCCGTCGTGGGACATCTCTGCTTACCTCCGGGAGCCGCGGGCGTTATGATCACTTTTGGCGGTATATGGAGCTGATCACATCTATTCGGCCACTGAAGAGGAAAGGGTTCGGCAGCGGACGGCGACACGGCGACGACAGCCGGGAAGCCCACCCGTGCGGCGCAACGCACCACGGCATGCACCCCTCGGTCACCCGTACAGGTCACGCGCACGACTCGGCCAATCGGTGCACACGCCTTCCCACCGACCGGTGTGACGCGCAACACTCGCAGGCGCATGACCGTTGCCACCCACGGCCGCCAGGCCGACGGAAGCGAGGTACGTCATGTCCGTGCACGACGAACTGAGTTCGGTACAGCGCTGCCTCGACGACCTGACCCGGTCGGTCGGGCGTCTGGAGCAGCAGCTGGGCAGCGGCGGGCTGGACATGCGCCGCGTCCGCACCGACACCGAACACCTGCGCGAGAGCATCGGGATCCTGCGTGCGGCGGCAGCCTCTCCGGCCACCACCAAGCGCCCGGATCTCGTGACCATCCCCGACACCCCGTACGACGACTCGCTGTGGATCGACACGGACGACGAGGGATTGGGTGCCCGCGACCGGCACGCCCCCTGATTCAAGGTGCGACCGGTCCCGCCCTCTACTGCTACTTCGAAGGAGTGGACTTGACCACTGGTACGGAACCGTTCCTCGGCACCGGAGCAGGACAGGCGTCTCCGGCGGCACACCCCGAACGGTCTTGGGCGCACTGGTCGCCCGCTTTCGCCCCCGGGCGGCGACGCATGTCCTGCACGCGGTCCGAGTCCCGGAGGGCGGGGTCCCTCACGATCCGGGTCACCTGGTGAGGCAACCGGCTTCGAAGAGGCCCTGGCCCATCTCTCCGATGGGGCAGGGGCAACGAAGCCGACCCGCAGCCAGACGTCGCGAATCGCACCGCAGACGCTAGCCGAGATCACCGGAGGGCCCACAAGCCGATGATGCGAACATCACTCGAACAGGGGACGTCGGACGTCAGTGACCGGCAAGGCGGCGTGCGGAGCGGTACGCGCGCCGCCATCGACGCACCGCACCTGCGGACCGACCGCTGGTGGCTCGCCCCGGCGGTCACGGCCGCCGGGCTGCTCGCCTTCATCGTCTACTCGACCTGGCGGGCGTTCGCCGACGCCGACTACTACGCGGCGCCGTACGTCTCGCCGTTCTACTCCCCGTGCCTGGCGGAGCGGTGCGAGCCGATGCGGGGCGGCCCCAACTGGGAGATCCTCGGCGGCTGGTGGGGGATCTCCCCCGCGATCATCATCCTGATCTTCCCGCTCGGCTTCCGGCTGACCTGCTACTACTACCGCAAGGCCTACTACCGGGGCTTCTGGGCGTCCCCGCCGGCCTGCGCGGTGGCCGAGCCGCACAAGAAGTACACGGGCGAGACCCGCTTCCCGCTGGTGCTCCAGAACATCCACCGGTACTTCTTCTACGCCGCGATCGTCGTCGCCGGGATCCTGACCTACGACACCGTGCTCGCCTTCCGCGACGAGCACTACGCGTGGGGCCACATGGGCCTGGGCACCCTCGTCTTCCTGGTCAACATCGTGCTGATCTGGGCGTACACGATCTCCTGCCACTCCTGCCGGCACATCGTCGGCGGCAAGCTCAGGCACTTCTCCAAGCACCCCGTGCGCTACCGGATGTGGCAGTGGGCGGGGAAGCTCAACGCCCGGCACATGCAGCTCGCCTGGGCGTCGCTGGTGAGCGTGGCGCTCGCCGACTTCTACGTCTATCTCGTCGCGTCCGGCGCCTTCGACGATCCGAGGTTCTTCTAGATGAGTGGGGCCCTTTGATGTCCGTGGTCGACCGCCAGCAGTGGGACGTCGTCGTGGTCGGGGCCGGCGGCGCCGGTCTGCGGGCCGCGATCGAGGCCCGCGAGCGCGGCGCCCGTACGGCCGTGATCTGCAAGTCGCTGTTCGGCAAGGCGCACACCGTGATGGCCGAGGGCGGTATCGCGGCGGCCATGGGCAACGTCAACTCCGGCGACAACTGGCAGGTCCACTTCCGCGACACCCTGCGCGGCGGCAAGTTCCTCAACCAGTGGCGGATGGCCGAGCTGCACGCCCAGGAGGCCCCGGACCGCGTGTGGGAGCTGGAGACCTGGGGCGCCCTGTTCGACCGGACGCGGGACGGCCGGATCTCGCAGCGCAACTTCGGCGGCCACGAGTACCCGCGCCTCGCGCACGTCGGCGACCGCACCGGCCTGGAGCTGATCCGCACCCTCCAGCAGAAGATCGTGTCGTTGCAGCAGGAGGACTTCAAGGAGACCGGCGACTACGAGTCCCGGCTGAAGGTCTACCAGGAGTGCACGGTCACCCGCGTCCTCCAGGACACCTCGTCCGACAGCGGCTCCGCCACGGGCGGCCGGGTCGGCGGGGTCTTCGGCTACGCCCGCGAGTCCGGCCGCTTCTTCGTGCTGGAGGCGCCCGCCGTGGTGATCGCGACCGGCGGGATCGGCAAGTCCTTCAAGGTGACGTCGAACTCGTGGGAGTACACGGGGGACGGTCACGCACTGGCCCTGCTGGCGGGCGCGCCCCTGCTGAACATGGAGTTCGTGCAGTTCCATCCGACGGGCATGGTCTGGCCGCCGTCGGTGAAGGGCATCCTCGTCACCGAGTCGGTGCGCGGCGACGGCGGGGTGCTCAGAAACTCCGAGGGCAAGCGGTTCATGTTCGACTACGTCCCGGACGTCTTCAAGGACAAGTACGCCGAGTCCGAGGAGGAGGGCGACCGCTGGTACGAGGACCCGGACAACAACCGGCGCCCTCCCGAACTGCTCCCCCGCGACGAGGTCGCCCGCGCCATCAACTCCGAGGTCAAGGCGGGCCGCGGCTCCCCGCACGGCGGCGTCTTCCTCGACGTGTCGACGCGGATGCCCGCGGAGGTCATCAAACGCCGGCTGCCGTCCATGTACCACCAGTTCAAGGAGCTGGCCGACGTGGACATCACCGCGGAGGCGATGGAGGTCGGGCCCACCTGCCACTACGTGATGGGCGGCATCGCGGTCGAGTCCGAGACGGCCGCCGCCCGCGGGGTGCCGGGCCTGTACGCGGCCGGCGAGGTGGCCGGCGGGATGCACGGCTCCAACCGGCTCGGCGGCAACTCGCTCTCCGATCTGCTGGTGTTCGGCCGCCGGGCGGGCCTGCACGCCGCCGAGTACGCGGCGGCCACCGCCCGGCCCGCCATCGACGGCACCCAGATCGACACGGCCGCGGCGGAGGCCCTGCGCCCGTTCTCCGCGGAGACCGGGGAAACCGGGGCGGGCGGGGCGGGCGGGGAGACCTGGGCGCCTGGGGGAACCGTGCCGG
>NZ_MUBA01000946.1 GCF_002154575.1 Streptomyces bobili | reverse complement strand
CGCCGGGCGGCGGGTGACCTTATCGTCGGGGACATGTTCGCCGTCTACGCCGCACGAATCGACCGCGACCAGCCGCTCTCCGGACTGGAGTTGGGGGAGCGACCGGCCCCCGGCGCCCGTCCCGGCTGGAGCACCGTCACCGTCCGGGCCGCCTCCCTCAACCATCACGACCTCTGGTCCCTGAGGGGTGTCGGCCTCGCGGAGGACAAGCTGCCGATGATCCTCGGCTGTGACGCCGCGGGCGTCGACGAGGACGGCAACGAGGTCGTCCTGCACTCCGTCATCGGCCAGACCGGTCACGGGGTCGGTCCCCGCGAGCCCCGGTCCATCCTCACCGAGCGCTACCAGGGCACCTTCGCCGAGCAGGTCACCGTGCCGACGTGGAACATCCTGCCGAAGCCGAAGGAGCTGTCCTTCGAGGAGGCCGCCTGCCTGCCCACCGCCTGGCTGACGGCCTACCGCATGCTGTTCACCAA
>NZ_MUBA01000096.1 GCF_002154575.1 Streptomyces bobili | reverse complement strand
CCGGAAGTGGTCGACGAGGTGGAAGGTGTGCTCGTCGTAGACGTCGAGGTCGATGAGGACCTTGTAGATCAGGTGGAAGGCGGTTTTCTTGACGGCCTCCTCGAGGGTTTCGCCGGGTGCCATGTAGATGGGGATGACGATGGTGGAGATCTTGTTGTCGCCTGGGGTCTGGCGCAGTGCGCGTCCGATGGACTGGATGATGTCGATGCTGCTGGTCTTGGGGTGGGCGAAGAGCAGGGAGTCGATGGCGGGGATGTCGACGCCTTCGGCGCAGCAGCGGCAGTTGGTGAGGACGGCCCGGCGGGGCGGCTGCTGTGAGGCGGGGGTGTTGAGGGGCGCGGAGGCGAAGTCGGTGTAGTTCTTGTGGCGTTCGAAGGGGGTCTGCCTGGAGTTGACGGTGCCGACCTGCAGGGGGGCGTGGTAGGCCGGGGGCATGAGGGCCGCGGTCTCGTGGAGTGTTTCGGCGAAGACGTCCGCTGCGGCGATGCAGGGGTGGAAGGTCAGCGTGCGGCGCAGGTCGTAGCGGTGCTGCGCGACCAGCAGGGCGACTTGGGCGGCTGCGGCACGCAAGGCTTCGCCGGTCCAGGTGTGTGCGGGGAGCCGGTTCAGGAGGCCCCGCAGGTCTTCGTCTCTGATCACGACGCCGGCGATGCGGTAGTCGGCGAGGAGCCCCTCGTCGATCGCCTCTCTCAGGGAGATGCGGTAGACGACGGGCCCGTAGATGCTCACGTCGTCCATGGAGGCGATGACGGTGTCGGCGTTGATGCCCTTTTCGCGGGCTTTCTTTTCGTCGAAGACGCGGGGCGTCGCGGTCATGTAGAGGCGGTGGCGGGCGGGCAGTTGGTCGTCGTGGTGGATGCGGGCCCAGGGTTTGTTGTAGTCACCGGCGGTGCGGTGGGCTTCGTCGGCGATCACGACGTCCCAGCGGGGCAGGTGGAAGTCGCGGTGGGCTTCGACGACCTTGTCCAGGGAGTCGTAGGTGC
This sequence comes from Streptomyces bobili, assembly GCF_002154575.1. Lineage (GTDB taxonomy): Bacteria > Actinomycetota > Actinomycetes > Streptomycetales > Streptomycetaceae > Streptomyces > Streptomyces bobili. Next base: position 7,729 of record NZ_MUBA01000096.1, on the reverse strand, counting down.
AGAACACGTTGAGCGGTCCTGGGGTCTCGGCTGCCTGCCAGGCCAGGTCGTCGGCGGTGCCCACCATGGTGAGGATGCCGGCCAGGTCCGGGTCTGCGGGGTGGCTTGAGGAGCAGACGCCGAGGTAGCGGCCGGGACGTCCTTCGCTGTGCCATTTCGCGGCGGTCTGCTCAAGGAGCCGCAGGGAGGGGACTGCCACCAGGGAGGCGCCTTCGGGTGCGGTTTCCTGGACGATGTGCAGGGCTACCAGGGTCTTTCCGGTGCCGGTGGCCATGTAGACGCCGACGCGGCGGTAGCCCTCGATGAAGCTGCTGGCGGAGGTGTCGACGGCGATTTGCTGGCCTCCGCGCAGGCGGGTCTTCAGACGCGAGGCGGTCGCGGGGGCGGGGGCGGTCGTGTCCGGGCGGATGCGCGTCGTCGTGGCCATGGTCCTCCCCCGGTGACGGTGTGCACGTGCACCTGGTTCACAGGGTGAGATGGGTGTGCTGGGCGATGACTGGGCGTTTGCCGGGGTTCACCCGAACGAGTGCTGGTGCTCTTGACCAGCCTCCGGCGGGCCGGTCACGGTGGCCGTGGTGGCGGCTTCGGCGGAAGGGCAGCGGTGCTGGACGATCCCGGTCTGTACGGGCCTCGCTGGCCGCTGCCGCTGCGTGTGCGGCCGGTGCCGGGTGAGTCGACGGGGTCGTTCGTGAACCGGCTCGCGCACGCCAACGGCCTGAGCCTGGCTGCTTTCCTCGACCGCGTCGGGCAGGGCGAGGCATCCGCGTACCCCGAGCGGGTGGAGAAGTACCCGCAGTCCACCGAGATGTACGTGAACGAGGCGGGGCTGCGCTATCTGGCTGTCCTTGCTGACCGGGCAGCTGGTCTTCTGCAGCAGGATCTGCCCAGCCTCGCCGCGGAACACCTGCTGCCCGGCCTGGAGGCGGCGCAGTGGAGGTGGCGCTGGGAGCCTGTGGCGGGGCACCTCGTGCGGTACTGCCCGTTGTGCGCTGATGCCCTGGGCGTCGGTGAGACGGTGTGGCTGATGTCGCCGGACAGCTGGCAGGTCTGTCTGCGGCACGGTTACTGGTCGGACGACTCCCGCGGCCGCGGTCCGGACTTCGTGCAGCTGGCCGAACTGCCCGAGACGGTGACGGCGCACCAGGTGCGGCAGCAGCTGGCCGAGCGGTGGGGGCCGGCCGGCGAGGAGTTGTTCGCCGATGCCTTCCAGGTGGCGGTGTACTGGTGGACGCGGATGCCGGACACCGTGTGCTGGGTGCGCCGGGCCTGGACCGCTGGGCTGGACGCGCGGGAGATGCGGGCGGCCCCGCTGGTGATCTACCCGGAAGCCGCGGAACTCGCGGGCGCCATGCTGGACTTCGAATGCGCGGGGCGGCGGGATACGGCGGACCGGTCCCGATGGCTTGCGGGCGTGGAGCAGTTGATGGCCAGGTGGGGGGTGGACGTGGCTGAAGGGCGTCAGGCCCTGCTGGTGTGGCTGGGGCGCCACCGTAGGGGGGTGCCCGGCGCGTCCCGTCCGGCGGACGGGTGTCGCCTGATGCTGGCGTCGGGGCACGAGCGGATCGCGTCCCGGACCGGATCGGTGGGCCAACGCTCGTGCCTGCCTTGGCAGTTGGGCATGACGGCTGCCGAAATGTAGGCGTCATAACAGTGGAGGGCTCACAACCGTACGGTTGTGAGCCCTCCACCTTGCAGTAGCGGGGACAGGATTTGAACCTGCGACCTCTGGGTTATGAGCCCAGCGAGCTACCGAGCTGCTCCACCCCGCGTCGGTGAACACCACCGTACGTCATGGCGGCGGGCGCTGGAGACCATTATGGGCCGGGGTCGTGTGTTCCGGATCTTTCTGGCCCTCGAGGTCGGCCTGACCTGACCGTAGGTGCGGCGTCCGGCGCGCTGGCCCCGCTCATCGTCCGGGTCTCGTAACCCTTCCCGGTCCGGAGCCTGTTGGTCCGGCAGTGGGATACTGGCTCGCCATGACACTGGCTCACGCCGCCACCAGCCGGCCCGTCGTGGATGTAGACAGCCCCGCCACTTGGCCCGGGCCGCTGGCAGATCTCATCTACAAGATCGCTGACGAAGCCGAACTGGACGAGCCGGAGCTGTACGTCGACTTGGAGTTGGAGGACAGGGAGGCGCAGATCCTCGACCTGCTCCGCGGCCACCTTCTGCGGGCGCAGCACTGCACCAGGCTGCTCGACCACGAGGCCGATGCGATTCGTGCCCATGGCCTGCGCCCCCTGGATGCCGCTCTCGTTGATGACCGCCTGAACCAGGCCCATGAGCGGGGCTATCTGACCGCCGCTGAGCGGGAGGTACTGCGCTCCCAGAGCATGGTCGCCCCGGGGAGGCCGAGGATGGGCATTCGAGAGGGTCAGGTCTGCCTGACCCTCTCGGCCGAGGCCACCGCCCACGACATCGACGGGGCGTGGCGGCTGCTGTCCTTCTGGGGCGGCGAGGCGATCTACTGGCAGCACTGCGACGACCCTGCCGGTGTTGCTCAGAGACTGCGTTGCCTGGGCCGGCCCGCGCTGGTCACCGCCTACGTGGACCTGGCCAGTCCCGGCAGGCACCTCGTCTTCAAATCGGTGGTGCACACCTTCGTCGGCAAGGCCATCGGCTACGCCCCCGCCAACGCCGACGTCCTCTACCGCAACGCGATCCCGCCGCAGCACGTCGAGTCCATCGCCTTCCCCGGCGATCCCGCCTACGACCGGCTTCCGGGCCTGCCCACCGCGTGATCGACCGCTCCGATCGCCCCGGTGGAACGTCCGGCGTCCGTCCCCTGGGCCGAGAGGGGCGGCTTCTACGCGGCGAAGCCGATGTTTTTGACGTACTCGTACTGGCCCCACTGGGAGCCCAGATCGGGCAGGACATCGGCGGTCCAGGCGTCGTCCAGGCCTTGGTGGTCGCCGGCCGCCCAGGATCCGACGATCTTGTCCCAGCGGCGCACGTTCATCGTCCGGTGTGCCACCACCCGCTGGAGCTGGCGCGCCACGCCGGACTGGTCGAGGGGGTGGATCTCCACGCGAGTGCCACGGCCCTCGCGGTTGAGGCGAGCGGTGAGGTGGCGGGCGACGTTGCGGCGCCGCACCGCCCTGTAGGCGGCGTCGATGCGTTCCAGGTTGGCCTTCGAGGGACGGCGGGTGCCCTGCATCCAGGCCTTCAGCGTCCGGTCGCTCACTGTCAGTCCGGCGTCCTTGGCTGCCTGCCAGGCCCTGTCCGACGTCGTCAGGTAGTGCAGGCGTGCCATCAGGCCGCGCCTGGCGGTCACCGGGGTGGCGATGTGAGCGGCGAGCTGGTCGAGCTGGCGGGCGACGGCTTCGCTGCCCTTGATCCCGCTCGCGCCGAACTTCCCGAAGTCGATGTTCTTCTCCGGCATTTACTGCTCCTGCCCCGTGCCGGCGTCGGTCCCGGCGGTGTACGTGTCCTTGACCTTGACCTCGGTAACCGAGCGGCCTTCGGGGAAGACACGGCGCCAGTCCCCGATGACGTGGAGTTCGTCGGTTCCCATCGCCCGTACGACCGTCAGTGACGCGTCGTGGGCCTTGAGCGCCTTCATCCAGAGGTTGGCGAACGCCTGGGAGCGGATGATGTGCATCCAGTCCGGGCGGTAGAGCTCCCGGTTGTAGTTCGACTCCCCCATCGTGGACACGAACTTGGAGTACATCGCCTTCACGTACTCCAGCGTCAGCCCGTCGCCGTCAGCGATCGCGGTGTCGCGGGCGTCCTTGAGGGCGATCCGGAATTTCTCCAGGAGGTTCTCGGTGGCTCCCGAGGTGTACGACTCGTGGATCTGGGGCGGCTCGCACAGGCCGTGCTTCGGGCCGGACAGGCGCAGCAGCAGGCGCAGGGTCGGTTCGGTGACCCACAGGGGGCCTGGCTCGTCGCGCTGGCCGATCGGGTTGGGCAGCACCGCGTCGTGCTCCCAGGCGGGCGGGGTGATCAGGTGGACTCCGGCGCGGCGCCGGTCGTGCGCGAAACCCGTGGAATGTTCCAGCTGGCCGAGCGGGAGGTGGGTCTTGAGAGCGCTCAAATAGGCGCCGTTGATGTCGAGCGCGGTGACCTCGTACTTCCCGGGCGGCAGTTCGGGCCGCGTCCACTTCGGGCGGGCCTCCCAGATCTGGTCAGCGCCCTTGGCGGTCTGCTTCTTGAGGATGTCGGGGATCCAGGGGTGGGCGATCACGTCGTAGCGGGCGCCCTTGCGGGTCTCGTCCAGCAGACGCATCGCGTCCGGGATGGCCCGCTTCAGCAACGCGGCGCTCGCGGCTTCGACATCGCCCTGGTGCTCGGCGAGTGCGGAGTGCACCGCTTCGTGGATCGAGTCGGCGGGTCCGGACGGTTCCTGGAACGCCCGCCCGCGCGGGGCTGCGCCTTTCCGGCCGGCCGGACGGGGCGAGCGTGCTGTACGCGGCTCTTGGACCTGGACGGATGGCGCGGTGGGCGAGGGCTTCAGGGTGTCGGCGGGGGTTGCCTGGCAGTCGGAGGAATCCAGGTGCTGAGCGAACCCCGCCACGCGTTGCCTGGCGGGACGGCCGCAGAGCACACACGGCTCGGGCAGGGCGAGCAGTTCCTCCTCGTCCTGGCCGGCTTCCGGCGAAGACGTCGAGGTGACGGCCGCCGCAGTGGCGTCTGACGCGATGGGCTGCTCCTCGGCCAGCTCCGCCGTGTTCTCAGTCTCGGTGGCGAGCTTGGCGTTCAGTCCGTCCAGTAGATATGCGTACTTGACCCGGACCTCGCCGGCCGGGTCCCGGCCGCTCTCCCACCCGCTGAGAGTGGACGGGCTCACGCCGAGCGCGCGTGCCACCTGCGCCTTGGACAGCCGGGCCCGCTCCCGCAGCTCGCGGCGCACCTGGCAGGGCGGGAGTTCAGCCTCCGGGCCGACGGCGTCAAGCAGCGAGTCGATCGCGTCAAAGTCGCTCACCGGCTCGTCCCCTTCACTCCGGTCCGCACGGAACGGCGCCTGTCGGTGGGCAGTGCCTCGCACGCTCTGGTCGGACCCGCCAGCAGGTCCAGCGCGCCGATGCCGTAGTGCTCGGCCAGGACATCGACGTCACGCAGGCTCCACGAAACGGCACCCGACTGTCGGCGCGACACCTGCGTCTGCGTCAGTCCCAGCACCCCCGCAACCGACCGCTGCGAGTCACCCGTCACCTGCATCAACGCGGCCACCGTCAGCCGCAACGACTCCTCCAAGGTCAATCCCATGCCGCCATCCTACTACATCTATGCAACTCTCGCATCTATATCGGCTTTTTGCTATTGGCGATGCAGGAAAGCTTTCATCGTTCACAGGAGCTGAAGGCTCTCGGACAAGTGGGCGTCAGCGGTCAGGGCCGCCTGATCACGCAGAATCCGTCGGGCCGCGCGCCGGGCTTCCCATTTCGCCTGGCGCGCCTCTTCCACCGCACGATCGGACAGGCACCGGGGGCACACGAGGTCTACGACACGGCGGCGCAGGGCCCGGCGCAGCCGAAGCCCGGGCGGTGGCGGCCACCCGCGGGAGTGACGGCGGGAGGGGAACAGAGCCAGGCCGGGGCGTTCAGCGGCTGTCGGGGTGCGGCCGTAGCGCTTTTCGAAGCGGTGGAGTCTCTTGGTGCGGCGGGCATCGAGGCACTGGTAGACGGGCTCGGGGATGCGGATGCCCTCGTTGCAGTTGCCGACCTTGGTCTGGTCGTGCCACAGCATGGCCAGGCCGCGGTAGCGGCCGATGCAGTCCAGGCGCAGTTGGACGACCTCGCTGCAGCGACGCCCGGTGGCGACGATGGTCTCCCAGATGTCCCGCAGGCCCCGGTCGCTGAGGTCGAGTTCCTCCAGGCGGCGCAGGTTGGTCTCCTCGGTCAGCGCGCGGGCGACGTCGTCGCTGAAGGGGTTGCGGGAGCGCTGTTTGATGCCGGTGCCGCCGAAGGGGATGGCGGTCAGGAAGCCGGTGTCGATGCCGAGGCGTTCGGCGTGACCGGCGGGGATGCGCTGTAGAGCAGCTTGCGTCCCCCGTTGAAGACGAATTGGCAGCTCGGGCCGGTGACGATGGGGGATCGTCCGTCGACCAGGACCATGCCCAGGGACGGCAGGCCGTGGCGGGCGCGGTGGCGCTGGTCGGCGACGAACAACTCGGCGTGCTCACGGCGCAGCACGGAGGGGTCGTGGCCGGCGTCGGGAGCATCGGCCTGGAGGAAGACGCCCAGTTCGACGGCGGCACGGCGCATCTGCTCGAAGGGGCCTCTGGTACGGGGGCACTGCGGGGACCGGAGCCACTCGGCGAGATGGTCCCAGAGCAGGTCGCGCAGCCACCTCTGCGGTACGGCGGTGATGTCGAAGTTACTCTGGGCGTTCTTGAAGCGCCGTCCGAAGTGATCGGTCTCCAGGAAGCCGGCGTCCTTGGTGTCCCAGGGGCTGTAGTAGACGCAGCGCAGGCCGTTGACGACTTCCCAGATGATCTTGCGGACCTCGGAGTCCATCTGCTTACGTGTCAGGCCTGCATAGCCTTCGTCGTGCAGGTCCATCAGGGACGTGATGCTGCCCCGCCAGCAGTATCTGACGAGATTCCTGATGCCGTTGGTGGTCCACTCGGAGTGCTGCGGACTGGGCATGGGCATGCAGGCCCCACTGGATCTCGGCCCTCAGCAGCGGGGACAGGCCATGAAGGTTGACCAGCCCTGACTGCGTGACCGGCTCCGCAGTGGCGCACCAGGCGCGGAATGCCTTCTCGTCGCCGTAGGTCACCGGGAGTGGCCGGCCGTCCTTGAGGGGGCCGCGTGAGTTCTGCGACCGGGCTCCTCCCGGACGGTTGTCGATCTTGTACCGGTTCAGGTGCTGCAGGCACAGCCCCAGTGAGGTGCAGGCCAGGAAGGGACACCGTGCCGTGCACAGGCCGTAGCCGGGAAGCGGGTGCTGTGTACCGGCCCAGGATTCGAACCGAGTGCGGTCCATGTCGGCGGCCTCGCCGTACTGCCACCTGGTCTGGTGCTGCTGGCACAGCCGGGTGGCGGGACTGATCACCGGGCGGTCGGGGCAGATCAGGCACCGGCCGTAGTCCACTCCCCGCGCGGCCGGCAGGGCGGTGGCCGCGTCCATGAAGGCGCGCTTGGTCTGCCCCGTCCACTCGGCCTCCTCCCACTCCGGGTTGTGCGTGTTGCACAGGTTGTGGCTGACCCGGCGGATGCGCAGGCAGCCGTCAACGGAGCACTGCCAGGCGTAGACCGGGTGCTGAGGCGGGATGAAGATCAGCGGGTCGCGGAAGAGCGGGTCGAACGCGGGGGCCCGATGATGGCCGTGAGCAGTTCGAGCCGGTCGCGGCCGACGCGGGTGGTGTCGGTGCGGCCGGGCAGCAGCGTCAGCGGGATCACGGCCGTGTCCCCCACACCTGCTCCAGAGCCGCGGTGAAGACCGGGTCGTGGACGTCCACATGGCCGTAGACCTGCTCGACGGCCGCGGCCGAGGCCCAGCCGCCGGCCTCCCGCGCGATCACCGCATTGCCCCGTGCCGCGTCCAGCACCGCGGTGGCGAAGCTGTGCCGGAGGCGTGCGGCACCACCCGGCCGATCTCCACACGGGCCGCGGCCCGGCGCAGCATGCCCCGGGCCGCGGCGGTGGTCCACGGCTGGCCTCGGGAGGGACCGTGCAGGCTGATCAGGAGCATGCCGTGAACGGACTGGGCGGGATACTGGGTGGTGATGTACTCGAAGTAGGTGTGGATCATCGCCGGGCTCGCCCGGCGATGATCCACACCT
>NZ_MUBA01000945.1 GCF_002154575.1 Streptomyces bobili | reverse complement strand
CCCTTTGCTCATGGGGAGTCGGCAGCGTCGGAGCGCGGCTCGGCCAACGTCGTGGGCGAGACCCGGGTCGGTCCGCGGGGCGGTCGCGGCGGGCGGCGAAGGCCGGGGGCCGGATCGTGAGGCCGGGCCAGGGCCAGCACCGGGCGACCGACACACCGCGCGCGGCCGGGGACCATGCCGGCCCCGCGGACGGGGGCAGGCAGGCACGCGGTGTCCGGCCGGCCCGCCGTACTCGGCTGACCCTCACGCTGCTCGTGGCGGTGACCATCCTGTTGGCGGGAGGAAGTGCCTTGTTCGGTTGGAAGGGCTTGGGTGTCACCGCGACGGGCGTCGCGGTGGCCGCCATCACCCGGGTACTCCGCCAGGCGAGGGGAAGCGACCCGGCGGACCGTGACCCGGCGGGCGCCGCGCAGGAGGGGCCGGGCAACGGCTACGTGCGCCGGGAGTCCGGCCTGTACGGCAGCGCCGCCGCGCGACCGGAGGACGGTGGTGGGCATCCCCGTGGGGGAACGGGCCAGGGGGCCGGGGTTGAGGCCAGGGCCGGAGTCGGGGCCGACCCTGGAGCGCGGATCCCGCGGTCTCCAGCCTCCGGTTCGCCGGGGCCGGAGGCCGAAGCCTTCCCTTCGGCC
>NZ_MUBA01000944.1 GCF_002154575.1 Streptomyces bobili | reverse complement strand
TGGTCCAACCTGGCCGCCGCCTACGCCGGCCTGTCCGCGCCGCTGCGACGGTTCGCCGACGGGCTGCGCGCCGAACACCGCCTCGGCGTCGGCTACCAGCCCCGCCCCGGCGACGACGCCTACGTCCGTCACCTCCTCGACCACCAGGTGGCATCCGTGCACCCGCTGGTACGGGTCCACCCCGAGACGGGCGAGCGGGTCCTGTACGTCAACGGCTACTACGTCGAGCAGATCACCGACCTCTCGCGCGCGGAGAGTGCGGCGATCCTGGAACTCCTGCTGGCGGAGGCGACCCGCCCCGAGTACACCGTCCGCTTCCGCTGGGAACCGGGCAGCGTCGCCTTCTGGGACAACCGCGCCACCATCCACCTCGCCCCCAGCGACACCACCCACCTCGGCTTCCCCCGCACCATGCACCGCGTGATGCTCACGGGAGACATCCCGGCCGGCGTGGACGGCAGGCCGTCGGAGCCGGTCACGGGAACGGAACCCGGCCACTGGTGAGACCGCCCGCCCGCCCCGCTCAAACGCGCGGCTTCCACCCCAGTGCCGGGCCCAGGTGCGTCGCCATGTCGGTGAGGATCTGGACGTAGTCCTCGGGGGCGAAGGTGAAGGGGAG
>NZ_MUBA01000943.1 GCF_002154575.1 Streptomyces bobili | reverse complement strand
GGGCATGCCCGCGGCGACGAGCTGACCGGCGACGCCCGTGGAGTAGCGGGGCCGTCCCGTGTCGTCGAGGCTCGCGCAGCCCAGGACGTGACAGCCCGCTCCGACGAGTGCGCGGACCTCGGCGAGGAGCCCGCCGAGCGGATAGCCATCCTCGAAGTCGCTGACGACCACGACGAGGGTGCGCGAGGGCACCGTGACCAGCTCGCGGGCGTGCCGCAGGCCCGCCGCGATGTGGGTGCCGCCGCCCACGCTGACCTCCAGCAGGAGCGACAGCGGGTCCTCGACGTGCCCGGTGAGGTCGATGACCTCGGTGGAGAAGGCCAGGAAGTGCGTGGACAGGGTCGGTACCCCGGCCAGCACCGACGCCGTGAGCGCCGCCCAGACGGTGGACGCCTCCATGGATCCGGACACGTCCGTGACCAGGATCAGCCGCCAGTCGGCGGACCGGCGCCCCCGGGTGCGGAACACCGGGTGCTCGGGGATGACCTGGACCGTGCCGTCGGGGGCGCCGGTCCGCCGAC
>NZ_MUBA01000942.1 GCF_002154575.1 Streptomyces bobili | reverse complement strand
CACAGCAAACTCGAACTGCTCGCCGTCATGGGGCACCAGCAGCTGACCCCCTGACGTCCTGGACCGGGGGAGGGACAGTGTTGTTCAAGGTCGATGCCGAGCGAGGTGACTTCCGATTGACGGCGCGGTTCAGGGTGAGCAGCGAGCCGTGATCGTGCTTCCCGATAGGTCATGGTGGGACTGGGGACATCGTCGCCTGGGACCCCGGGCGGTTGCGTCTGGGCGCGGGGNNTTCCAGGGTCCGGTGTTCGTGCGCCGACGCCCGACCTTCCAGGATCCGGTGTTCATGCGCCGACGCCCGACGAGGTCCGGCTCATTGCCCGGCAGGTCGGTGAGATACCCCCTGTACTGACTGCCTTCGAGGCCGATGCGGGCGGGCCGGGTCCCGCTTCTGGCCTGGTCGCGGCCGGGCAGCTCGACATCGTCCAGGGAACCGTCTTCCGGTACTGGCGCGAGAATCTGGAAGCCGGGGAACGTCTGGCTCCCTGGGGGGAACCTCCCCCTTGATCGGTCCTCGGTCCTCGGCCCGCGGAAGCAAGAGGGCGAGGGCGTTGCCGAGGGCTGACAGGTGGCATCAGCGCCCCCTGGCACCCTGCTCCACC
>NZ_MUBA01000941.1 GCF_002154575.1 Streptomyces bobili | reverse complement strand
CCAACGCCCAGAACTGGCCCATTCCCGCTGGGTTGGGCCAGTTCTGGGCGTTGGGCCAGCCTGTCGTCGCCGCGGGGGAGAGTCCGTTCGTGCCCCGCACCTGCGCGGCCGTGAGGCCACCGCGGGCGGGCACCCCCGGCGGGGTCGGTCCGCCGGGCCCACCCATCGGCCCGGCCACCGGTGCGGCCATCGCCGGTGCCATCTGGGGTGCCATCGCCGCCGCCGGAGCCGCGGGCATGGGCGCGGCCATCGGAGCGGCCATGGGTGCAGCCATGGGCATCTGCATCGGCAGCTGCATCGGCGACGGCACCGGTGACATCGCAGCCGCCGCCGCAGGCATGGGCGCAGGCATGGGCGCAGGCGTCGGCGCCGGAACCGACTGCGGAAACACCTGCGCCGCCGCCGGCATGGGCACCGGCGCGGGGGCGGGAGCCGGAGCGGGCGCGGGCATCGGCACGCCGCCCCCCATCGACTGGGCCTGCGCCGCGAGCCCCTGGAACCCCGCCCCGTTCGTCGCTCCGACCAGCCGGTCCACCGCCGCCGTACCCGAGCTGTAG
>NZ_MUBA01000095.1:319-16584 GCF_002154575.1 Streptomyces bobili | reverse complement strand
GGCTTCGTGTAGGGGGGACAGGGGGGCGGCGGCCTCGGTGACCGGCCTGCGCCCCCTGTCCGGTGTGCCACCCGCCCGTGGCTACGCCCTGCGCCGGGCCTGGGTCAGTGCCGCTCCGGCCAGGACGATCACCGCTCCGACCGGTGTCGACCAGGTCAGGGACTCGCCGAGCAGGGCCACGCCCGCGGCCGTCGCGATCACAGGGATGAAGTACGTGACCATCTGGGCCGTCGTCGGACCGACCTCGGTGACCAGGCCGTACTGGATGAGCAGGGCGAGTCCGGTGCCCAGGGCGCCCAGGGCGGCGATCGCCAGCAGCGGCAGGAGCGGGAACCGGGCCGGGAACGTGGTGAACACCGGGGTGACGACCGCGAGCTGGAGCGTGGCGAGGAACAGCTGGGCGCCGGTCATCGACAGGGCCGAGCCACCGCTGCCGGCCAGCGTGCGGCGTACGTAGATCCAGCCGATCGGGTAGCTCAGCGAGGCGAGCAGGGCCAGGGTCGTGCCGCGGGCGTCCAGGCCGCTGAAGCCCTGCCACGCGCCGAGGACCGTCAGTACGCCGAGGAAGCCGAGGCCCAGGCCCGCGACCCTGACCCGGGTGGGCCGGTCCTCCGAGAGGGCCACCAGCGACAGGGCCATGCCCCACAGCGGCGAGGTCGCGTTGCAGATGCCCGCCAGGGTGGACGGGATGGTCAGTTCCGCGTAGGCGAACAGGGAGAACGGCAGCGCGTTCAGGAGCAGGGCGGCGACGGTCAGGTGGGCCCAGGTGCGTGCCCCGCGCGGCAGCCGCTCCCGCTTGACCGCGATCGCGACCGCCAGCACCGCCGTCCCGAACGCCAGCCGGCCGAGCGTGACCTGGAACGGCGCGTAGCTCTGCGTGCCCACCTTGATGAGCAGGAAGCTGAAGCCCCAGATCAGCGAGAGGAACCCGAAGCGCAGGCGCCAGTCGAGAGCGCGCCGGGGGCCGGTCGACGGCCCGGTGGCCACGGCCACGGAGGGGGAACCGGTGGAGGGGGTGGTTGAGGCGGCGGCGGTGGTCATGGTCATCACCGTCCCCGAGAACCACCTCGTAGCACAAGCGAGAATGTGCGAGCAATACCTCGTAGCAACGCTTAGACGTCTCGTAGCATCGCTTCCATGTTGAATCTGGAGCGCCTGCGCACCCTCGACGCCCTCGCCCGGCACGGCTCGGTCAGCGGAGCCGCCGCGGGGCTGCACATCACCACCTCGGCCGTCTCGCAGCAGATGGCCAAGCTGGAACGGGAGGTCGGCCAGCAGCTCCTCGCCAAGAACGGGCGGGGCGTACGGCTCACGGACGCGGGCCGGCTGCTCGCCGATCACGCGGGCCGCATCCTCTCGCATGTCGAGCTGGCCCAGTCCGACCTGGAGGCCCAGCGCGGCCAGGTGGTGGGGGAGCTGAGGTTGTCGGCGTTCCCGACCGCCGCGCGCGGGCTGTTCCCCGTCGCGCTCGCCGGTCTGCGCGAGGAGCACCCCGGTCTGCGCGTGCGCTCCTGCGAGCTGGAGCCGGAGCACGGCATCGCCGGGGTGATCCGCGGCGACCTCGACCTCGCCGTCGTCCTGGACTGGTACAACAAGCCGATGCCGGTGCCGGACGGGCTGGTCAAGGCGCCCATCCTCGACGATCCCGCCGACGTGGCGATGCCGGCCGGGCATCCGCTCGCGGGGCGGGACGAGGTGGACCTCGGGGAGTTCGCCGGGGACGAGTGGATCACCTGGGGCGACGGCGAGTTCTGTCACGAGTGGCTGATGTTCACGCTCCGCTCGCGGGGCGTCGAGCCGATCGTCGGCCACCGCGCGGCCGAGACGCACACCCAACTCGGGCTGGTCGCCGCCGGGTTGGGCGTGTGCATCGCCCCGCTGCTCGGGCGGCACCCGGTGCCCGAGGGGATCGTCATCGTCCCGCTCCGGCAGCGGCTGCGGCGGCACGTCTATGCCGTGTGGCGGGCGGACGCCGACCGCCGCCCCTCGATCAGGGCGGCGGTGAAGGCGCTGAAGTCGGCGGCGGACAGGGTCGGTTGACGTCGGCTGCGGACAGTGTCGGTCGACGTCGGCCCGCCGGCGCCGGCCCGAGCGCCTACCCCTCACCCAGCTTGCGGAAGTCCCAGGACACGATCTTCTCCGGGCGCAGCCGCGCCCACGCGTGCCGTCCGTCGTGCGGCATGGCGTCCAGGCCGAAGTTCTTGCGGGCGAACAGCGTCTCCACGGAGTCCAGTTCGGCGCACAGCTCGCCGGTGCGCGGGACCTCGCCCACGAACTCCACGGCGCCGGACAGCTCCACGCCGCGCAGCGAGTCGTACTCCTCACCCGTGTCGATCACGATCGCGACCCGAGGGTCGCGGCGCAGGTCGCTCCAGCGTCTGCTGCGCACCACGGAGTACAGCCACAACGCCGAGCCGTCCCACAGGAACCACAGGGCGCTCACGTGCGGGGCGCCGTCGGCGGACACGGTGGCCACCCGGCAGGTGCGCTGGGTGGTGAGGAACGCGCTCACCTCGCCCGGCGACATCATGATCTTCCGGCCCCTGCGCTGCGTGACGGTCATCCAGCCCTCTTCTCTTCGCTTCTCTCACGTCGTGCCAGAGGATTTCTGACAGCACGTCAAAAAGGACGGCCCGGACAGGATGAGTCCTCTTCCCTGCTCGCGCAACGGTGGCTATCCTCGGCCGACTCGACCGCGCCGGCCCCCAGGGGGAGCCATGTCCTCGTCCCCACCACTCGGTGATCTGCTCGACCCCCGCCACACCGTCCTGCTCACGGTGGAGTGCCAGCGGGGCGTCGTGGGCCCGGACGCGGCCCTGCCCGAACTCGCTCTCGCGGCACGTTCGTCGGGCGCCCTCGACAACGTCGCCCGGCTGGTGGCCGGCGCCCACGAAAGCGGCGTCCAGGTGATCCACGCCCTCGCCGAACGCCGCCCCGACGGCCGGGGGGCCAACCGCAACGCGCGCCTGTTCCGCGCCGCCGAACGCCTCCCGGTCCGTCAGCTGACCGGCACCGCGGCCGTCCAGGTCGCACCCCCGATCGAGGTCACGGAGGAGGACCTCGTCGTACGGCGGCTGCACGGTCTGTCGCCGATCCAGGGCACCGACGTCGACGCCCTGCTGCGCAACCTCGGCTGCCGCACGCTGGTCGTCGCCGGTGTCTCCGCCAACGTGGCGATCCCCAACGCCGTCTTCGACGCGGTCAACCGCGGATACACGGCCGTCGTCCCGGCCGACGCCGTCGCGGGGGTGCCGTCGGACTACACCCCCGCGATGATCCGCCACACCCTCGCGTTGGTCGCCACGGTCGCGACCACGGACGAGGTGCTGGCGTGCTTCGCACGGCCGGGCGGACGTCTCAGGCCAGAGTGATCGAGTCACCGCTCACGGTGATCTGCACCGCGGGCAGCGGTTTCGTCGCCGGGCCGCTCTTCACACTGCCGTCGGTGACGGAGAAGTTGCTGTTGTGGCAGGGACAGTTGATGACCCCGTCGGCGATGCTCTTGACCGCGCAGCCCGAGTGGGTGCACACCGCCGAGTACGCCTTGAACTCACCCGCCGTCGGCTGCACCACGACCACCTTCTGGTCCTCGAAGACCTTTCCGCCGCCCTCGGGTATGTCCGCGGTCGTCGTCAGGGCCGCACCCGCCGCGGCCCCGCCGCCGGTGCTCGCGGACGCGGATCCGCCGCTCGCACCCGCGGAGCCGGACGCGTCGGCCGAACCGGACGAGTCGTCGTCGGAGCCTCCGCACGCGGTCAGCGCGACGGCGAGCCCGGCGACTCCGGCGGCCGCCACGACCGTGCGGCGGGCGGGTCCCGAGGTGGACTGGAACGATGCGCTGGTCATGCTGGGTTCCCTTCGGGGGAGGTCGGATGATCTGCCGAGAGGTACGGGTCCCGCGCGCCGCCTGTTCAGCGGCCTTCGAGCCCGTTCGGACAGTGTCGAGATCTTGACCCGTTAGAGATGAGCTGGGCGTAAGCCACGGCTGTCGCGGAGCTGTCGGTCCGTGGCTGCGGGTCCTCGCGACCCCAGTAGCCTGGGGCGATGCTCAAGGAAGTCATCGCGACCCGTTTCATCACGCCCTTGCGTGAGGGCGGCTCGCTGCCGGGTCTCGTGGAGGCCGACGACCTCGCCGCCTACGTCCTGAAGTTCACCGGTGCCGGGCAGGGCCGCAAGACGCTCGTCGCGGAGGTCGTCTGCGGCGAACTCGCCCGCCGCCTTGGCCTGAGGGTCCCGCGCCTGGTCACCGTGGAGCTGGACTCCGTGCTGGGTCTCGGCGAACCCGAACAGCAGGTGCAGGACCTGCTCAGGTCCAGCGGCGGCACCAACCTCGGTATGGCCTTCCTGTCCGGAGCCCTCGGCTTCGACCCGCTCGCCTTCCCGGTCGACCGCGCGCAGGCCGGGCGGATCGTCTGGTTCGACGCGCTGATCAACAACGTCGACCGCTCCTGGCTCAACCCCAACCTGCTGATGCACCGAGGCGACCTGTGGCTCATCGACCACGGCGCCACCATGATCTGGCACCACAACTGGCCCTCCGCCGAGGCCTCCGCGGCCCGCCCGTACGACGTCTCGGACCACGCCCTCGCCCGTTTCCGCCCGGACATCGCGGCCGCCGCGGCCGAACTGGCCCCCCGGATCACCGCCGGCCTCCTCGACGAGGTCACCGCCGAGATCCCCGACGCCTGGCTGACCGACGAGCCCGGCTTCGACAGCCCGGACGCGCTCCGGCGTGCCTACGCGGCACCCCTCCTGGCGCGCGCCGCCGTCATCCACGAACGCATCAAGGGGGCCGAGTGAACGAGCGCCACATCATCAGGCCGAGCGAGGCCAACGAGCGGGACGTCTACGAGTACGCCCTGCTGCGGATCGTGCCCCGTGTGGAACGCGGCGAGTGCATCAACGCCGGTGTGCTCGTCTACTGCCGCGCCCAGGGCTACGTCGGGGCCCGCACCCACCTCGACGAGGCCCGGCTGCTGGCGCTGGACCCGGCGGCGGACGTGGCCGGGGTGCGGGCCGCGCTGCGCGCCGTGGAGGACGTGTGCGGCGGCGGCGAACGGGCCGGACAGGCGGCCCAGGACGACGCCGGGCGGCGCTTCCGGTGGCTGATCGCACCCCGCTCGACGGTCGTCCAGCCGGGGCCCGTGCACACCGGGCTCACCACCGATCCGGCGGCCGAGACCGGCCGCCTGCTGGATCTCCTGGTGAGATGAGGGCCGGGTGATGAATCACACCGCCCTCGTGTGGCGTTGACACCGGGTGCCAAGGCTTCTAGCGTCACGTCTGCCGAAGGTACTAAGCGGTCGCTCACCGAGTCGACGGTGATCAGGGCGACCGCTCACCACACGGACGTACATTCTCGAGGGCGAGGAGAAGCAGCAATGTCCACCACAGAGCAGCGGGTCGCAGTAGTCACGGGCGCGGCGCGCGGCATCGGTGCCGCCACCGCCGTACGGCTGGCCGAAGAGGGCCGCGCGGTCGCGGTGATCGACCTCGACGAGGCCGCCTGCAAGGACACCGTCGAGAAGATCACCGCGGCGGGCGGCCGGGCGATCGCGGTCGGCGCCGACGTCTCCGACGAGGCCCAGGTCGAGGCGGCCGTCGCGCGCGTCGTCGCGGAGCTGGGCGCCCCGACGATCCTCGTCAACAACGCGGGCGTGCTCCGCGACAACCTGCTGTTCAAGATGAGCGCCTCCGACTGGGACACGGTGCTCAACGTGCACCTGCGCGGCTCGTTCCTGGTGACCAAGGCGGTCCAGAAGCACATGGTCGACGCCGGCTTCGGCCGGATCGTCAACCTCTCCTCGTCCTCCGCGCTCGGCAACCGGGGCCAGGCCAACTACTCCGCCGCCAAGGCCGGGCTCCAGGGCTTCACCAAGACCCTCGCCTTCGAGCTGGGCAAGTTCGGCATCACCGCCAACGCCGTCGCCCCCGGCTTCATCGCCACCGACATGACGGCCGCGACGGCCGCCCGCATCGGTATGGGCTTCGAGGAGTTCAAGGCCGCCGCCGCCACCCAGATCCCGGTGGCGCGCGTCGGAGTGCCCGACGACATCGCCAACGCGATCGCGTTCTTCACGGGCGAGGCCGCCGGCTTCGTCTCCGGACAGGTGCTGTACGTCGCCGGCGGACCGCTCAACTAGACCAGGGATCACGGACATGACTGAACTGCCCCCGCTCTCCGGCAAGGTCGCCCTCATCACGGGCGGCAGCCGTGGCATCGGCTACGGCGTCGCCGAGGCGCTCGTCGCCCGCGGCGACCGCGTCTGCATCACCGGCCGCGGCGAGGACGCCCTCAAGGAGGCCGTCGAGAAGCTCGGCGCCGACCGCGCCATCGCCGTCGCCGGCAAGGCCGCCGACGAGGCCCACCAGGCGACGGCCGTCGAGCGCACGATGGAGGCCTTCGGCCGCGTCGACTACCTCGTCAACAACGCCGGTACGAACCCGGTGTTCGGGCCGATCGCCGACCTCGACCTGAACGTGGCCCGCAAGGTCTTCGAGACCAACGTGATCTCGGCGCTCGGCTTCGCCCAGCGCACCTGGCACGCCTGGCAGAAGGACAACGGCGGCGCGATCGTCAACATCGCCTCCGTCGCGGGCCTGGCGCCCTCGCCCTTCATCGGCGCGTACGGCGTCAGCAAGGCCGCCATGATCAACCTGACCCAGCAACTGGCGCACGAGTTCGCGCCCAGGGTGCGGGTCAACGCCATCGCCCCGGCCGTGGTGAAGACCAAGTTCGCGCAGGCCCTGTACGAGGGCCGGGAGGCCGAGGCCGCCGCCGCCTACCCGCTGGCCCGGCTCGGCGTGCCCTCCGACATCGGGGGCGCCGCCGCCTTCCTCACCTCGGAGCAGTCGGACTGGGTCACCGGTCAGACGCTCGTCGTCGACGGCGGCATGTTCCTCAACGCGGGCGTGGCCTGACATCACCCCCGCCGTGGACGGGACACGGGCGCCGCTTCCGAACTACCGGAGGCGGCGCCCGTCTCGTCGTCCCAGCCGTCGCTCAGGGTCATGACAACGTCGTCACCCCTGAAGTGATCAAGAAACGTGACACAGGGGGCGGGTTCAGGCGGTGTGTCGCTGCGGTATGGTCTGCCAACCCTTGGCATGGCAGATCGAGGAGCGTGCGCGTGTTCAACCGGAACCGATCCTTGCAGCAGGTCGCGGCGATCGTGTCCATATCCCTGGTGGCCGGATGCAGCCTCCTGGGAGAGGAAGGCTCCGACGATGCCGGGCCGATCGTCGTGGGCACCACCAGCGCTCCCAGCACGCTGGACCCGGCCGCCGCCTGGGACGGCTCCTGGGAGCTGTTCCGCAACGTCTACCAGACGCTGCTGTCGTACCCGAACGGTGCGACGGAGCCGAAGGCCGACGCGGCCAGCTGCGATTTCAGCGACAACACCAGCCGGACGTACCGCTGCAAACTGCGCGAGGGACTCGTCTTCTCCAACGGGGACAAGCTCGACGCGCAGGCCGTGAAGCACACCTTCGACCGGATCCTGGCGATCAACGCGCCCACCGGCCCCGCGGGACTGCTCGGCAGTCTCGACAAGGTCGAGGCCGTCGGCGACCGCGAGATCGTCTTCCGGCTCAACAAGCCCGACGCGACCTTCCCGTTCGTGCTCGCCACCCCCGGCATGTCCCTGGTCGCCCCCGACGACTACCCGGCCAAGAAGCTCCGCGAGGACGCCGACGGCGTCGTGGGCTCCGGGCCGTACACGCTGAAGAACTTCAAGGAGAACGACCGGGCGGAACTCGTCCGCAACGACCGCTACGAGGGCTCCGCGGACCGCAAGAACGACGCGGTGACCATCCGCTACTTCCAGGACTCCGGCGCGATGGTCCAGGCCCTGCGGGGCAAGCAGATCGACATCACCTACCAGGGCCTCGCCGCCGACGACATCGTCACCCTGGAGAGCAAGGGCGAGAAGAACGAGGGGCTTCAGCTCGTCGAGGGCGACGCCAGCAACATCAACTACCTGGTGTTCAACCCCAAGGACCCGTGGTCCGAAAAGATCGCCGTACGCCGGGCCGTCGCCCAGGTCATCGACCGGGCCGCGATCGCGCACAAGGTCTACAAGGGCACCGTCGACCCGCTGTACTCGATGGTCCCCAAGGGACTGACCGGCCACACCACCGCCTTCTTCGACGACTTCGGCGACCCCGACCCGGCCAAGGCGCGCGAGATCCTCGCCGACGACGGCATCACCGACCCCGTGCCGCTCACCCTCTGGTACACCACCGACCGCTACGGGTCCGACACCGCCCTGGAGTTCAAGGAGATCAAGGCCCAGCTGGAGGCCTCGGGCCTGTTCGAGGTCACCCTCAAGAGCCGCCCCTGGAAGACCTACGTGGTGGGCTACCAGAAGGGCGAGTACCCGGTCTTCGGACGCGGCTGGGCCCCCGACTTCCCCGACGCCGACAACTTCATCGCCCCCTTCGTCGGTGAGCAGAACGCGCTCGGCACGCCCTACCCGGCGAAGCAGATCACCCAGGTGCTGCTGCCCCGCTCCCGCGAGAAGAGCGACCGCGCCAACGTGGTGAAGGACTTCCAGGAGGCCCAGCAGATCCTCGTGGAGGACGCCCGGCTGCTGCCGCTGTGGCAGGGCAAGCAGTACATCGCCGCCAACGAGGACGTCTCCGGCGGGGAACGGGCGCTGGACCCGTCGACGATCATGATGGTGTGGGAGCTGTCCCGAAAGACCAGCTGGTAGACGGACCGCGGCCCCCGTTGTCAGTGGTCACCTGTAGGTTCTGGCCTGGAAGTGACCGCACGACGGAGGACGTTGACGTGACCGACATCGCCATGCTGCCCGAGACCTGGCGCGGGGTCCTGGGCGACGAACTGCAGCAGCCCTACTTCAAGGAGCTGACGGAGTTCGTCGAGGAGGAGCGAGCGAAGGGTCCCGTCTACCCTCCGCGCGAGGAGGTCTTCGCCGCGCTCGACGCGACGCCGTACGAGCGGGTGAAGGTCCTGATCCTCGGCCAGGACCCGTACCACGGCGAGGGCCAGGGGCACGGCCTGTGCTTCTCGGTGCGGCCAGGGGTGAAGGTCCCGCCGTCCCTGCGCAACATCTACAAGGAGATGCACGCCGAGCTGGACACGCCCGTCCCGGACAACGGCTATCTGATGCCGTGGGCCCAGCAGGGCGTGCTGCTGCTCAACGCGGTCCTCACGGTCCGCGCCGGCGAGGCCAACTCGCACAAGGGCAGAGGCTGGGAGAGGTTCACCGACGCGGTGATCCGCGCGGTGGCCGAGCGGCCCGACCCGGCGGTCTTCGTCCTGTGGGGCAACTACGCGCAGAAGAAGCTGCCCCTGATCGACGAGACCCGGCACGTCGTGGTGAAGGGCGCGCACCCCTCCCCGCTGTCGGCGAAGAAGTTCTTCGGCTCACGCCCGTTCACGCAGATCAACGAGGCGGTCGCCAGGCAGGGCCACGAGCCGATCGACTGGACGGTCCCCAACCTGGGCTGACGCTCACCGAAGCGGACTCTGACCGGGCCACTCCCTCGCCGGAGCGGCCCGGTGCCGCCTGACCGGGATCTCCGGTGCCTGCGGTTAGCGTCGTCGCAACAACGCAAGGAGGGCTCGTGGCGGAGCATCGGCAGGAACAGTCGGCACAGGACGCCGTACTGACCCGGATCGGGCAACTCGTGATGCTGCACCACGGGGGAGACCGGGAGGAGGCCCGGCGCCGCCTGCTGGAGCTGTGGACGGAGCTGGGCGAGGACGGTGACCCGCTGCACCGCTGCACGGTCGCCCACTACCTCGCCGACACCCAGGACGACCCGTTCGACGAGCTTGCCTGGGACCTGCGGGCACTGACCGCGGCGGAGGAGCACGAGCGGGCGCCCGCGGTGCGGGCCCTGTATCCCTCGCTCCATCTCAACCTCGCCGCGGACTACGTCAAACTCGGCCGTACCGAAGCCGCCCGCACCCATGTGCGCAAGGCGCGCAGATCGGCCCGGGGGCTGGGCGACGACACCTACGGCGACGGCGTGCGGGCGGCCATCAGCCGGATGGAGCTGCGGCTGGGGGAGGGCGGGCTAGACCACCTCCGCTCGGAGTGACCGAGCGGGCGGTCCTAACGCCCGTACGTGCCCTCGCAGATCACGGCCTCGGGGCTGCCCGCCCGCCAGCCCCCGTACTTCTTGCCGAGGGCGCACACATCGGTGTGACCGCGCACCTCCTCCCGCACATCCGGGATCTCGACGCGGGGCCGCGCGGCGCCGTGCCGTTCCGGCCGGGCCGGGCCGGGGTGCGCCGGGGCCTGCGGGCGTGAGTGGGCGGCCGGGGGCTGCCCGGCGGGTGCCGGGGACGCGGTCCGCCGTGGCGGTGCCGATGCCGTCGACTCCCGCCCGCGGTCCGTCCCGGCCATCTCCAGCGCCTCCTGGGCCGGTGCCTGCACCACCTGGGTCTCGGCCCGCCCGTCGGGCCGCGGCACCGATGGCTGGGCCGGGGCCACGGGCGGACCGGGGACGGGCGGGTGCTGGACGGTCACGCATCCGGCGAGGGCCGAGACGGCCACGGTCACCAGAAGCGTTGCGGTAGTCGTCGTTCGCTGCACCCGCGTCACTCTGCTGGCTCCGGCCCCCCGAGACACGGTGGACAAGCGGAGGATGCCCCGCACGGGTGATCTCGTACCCCCTGGGGAGGGCGGGCCGTGGCCGTGGGGTGACGTGGCGTCAGTCTCCGGTGACGCCGTCGACGCGCTCGCGCAGCAGGTCGGCGTGACCGTTGTGGCGCGCGTACTCCTCGATCATGTGCGTGTAGATCCAGCGCAGGCTGAACGGGTCCCCGTTGTGCCGGCTCGTGCCGCGGGAGAGTTCGTCCAGCCCGAAGCCGGCCGCGTTGCGCCGGGCGGTTCCGATCTCGGCCTGCCAGGTGGCGTGCGCCTCCTGCCAGGTGTCCTCCTCGGTGAGGTGGAACTCGCCGTCGCGGTCCTCCTCGCTGTAGTAGATCGGGCCGGCCTCCTCGCCCATGAGGGTCTTGCGGAACCAGCCGCGCTCCACCTCCGCCATGTGCCGCACCAGACCCATCAGGGACAGCTCGGACGGTGGCACGGAGGCGGTGCGCAGTTGGGCGTCGGTGAGGCCCTCGCACTTCCACGCGAGGGTCTCCCGGTGGTAGTCCAGCCAGCCCTCCAGCATGGCGCGTTCGTCGGCGTTCTGGGCGGGTTCGGTGCGCTGCGTCGTCATCCCCGCATGGTCGCCCACCCGGCCTGCCGCCACCACGTGTTTTCCACGCGGTCGGCCTCCGCCGGGCCGGGGACCGGGCCGCTTCCGACGTCGTCCGCAGCCCTGGTCGCGGCGCGCGCGAACGCCGACCTGGAGGAGGCGGGGCCCGCACGGGAGATGTCGGTGTCCGATCACTACAGTCGGGGTGAGCCGAGTCGGGTCGAGGGGGAACCATGGCACAGGGGAAGCCGGCGCGGGCCGTCGTCGTCGGAGGCGGGATCGGTGGGCTGACCGCCGCCGCGGCACTGCTGCGGCGCGGCTGGGAGGTGACCGTCGTCGAGCGGGCCGGTTCCGTGGAACCGGTCGGCGCGGCGTTGTCCCTGAGTCCCAACGCCCTGCGCGCCCTCGACGTGATCGGAGCCGGCGACCGGATCCGCGACCTCGGCGCGCCGATCGGCGACGGCGGCGTCCGCACCCCGCGGGGCCGCCGGATCCTCCGCACCCGTGCGGACGCGGCGACCTCCCGCTTCGGCGAACCGCTGCTTCTGCTGCACCGGGCCGCCCTCGTCGACGCCCTCATCGCCCTGCTGCCGCCTGACACCGTCCGCACCGGCGTGCCCGCCACGCTCGCCGACGCGGGCGACGCGGGCCGCCCGGCCCGTGTGTCCACCCCAGACGGCGAACTGGAGGCCGACCTGGTGGTCGCCGCCGACGGCATCCGGTCCGCCGTACGCCGGACCCTTTTCCCGGAGCACCCAGGCCCGGTCTACAGCGGCTTCACCGCCTGGCGTCTCGTGATCGCGGTCCCCGACGTGGAGTGCGCCTCCCAGGAGACATGGGGGCGGGGCAGCATCTGGGGCACGCACCGGCTGAACGACGGCCGCGTCTACTGCTACGCCGCGGCCACCGTCCCGGCGGGTGGACGCGCGCCGGACGAACGGGCCGAACTGCTGCGCCGCTACGGCGACTGGCACCGCCCCGT
Source organism: Streptomyces bobili (assembly GCF_002154575.1). GTDB lineage: Bacteria > Actinomycetota > Actinomycetes > Streptomycetales > Streptomycetaceae > Streptomyces > Streptomyces bobili. The sequence goes on along the minus strand of NZ_MUBA01000095.1, from coordinate 4,424 downwards.
CCCCGACATCCTCGCCGCGGCCCGCCCCGAGGACGTCCTGCGCCACGACGTCCACCACCTCGCCCGGCCCCTGCCCGCCTTCCACCACGGCCGCGTCGCCCTCCTCGGCGACGCCGCCCACGCGATGCCCCCGAGGCTCGCACAGGGCGGCAACCAGGCCATCGAGGACGCCGTCGTCCTCGCCCACCACCACACCGACCTCCCGGCCTACACGGCAGCCCGCCTGCCCCGTACGGCATACGTCACCCGGCAGGCCGTGAGGGCGTCCCGCGTCAGCCTGGTCGCCGACCCGGTCGCCGTCGCCGTACGGAACGCCGGGCTGGCGGTGTTGTCGGCGGCCGGGCCCGGGCTGCTGATGCGCGGGTTCGACGGGATCGCCGACTGGAGGCCGCCGCAGGCCCCGTATGCTGCCGAGCAGGCAGGCGCGGACCAGCAGTGAAGGAGCACCCGTGAAGGTCGGCTGCATCGGACTCGGCGACATCGCGCAGAAGGCGTATCTGCCGGTGCTCGGCGCGCTGCCCGGGATCGAACTCCATCTCCAGACGCGCACCCCGGCCACTCTCGACCGGGTCGCCGGCACGCTGCGCCTGCCCGCCGGACAGCGTCACCGCGACCTCGACGCGCTGCTCGCCGAGGGCCTGGACGCCGCCTTCGTGCACGCGCCCACCGCCGTCCACCCGGAGATCGTCACCCGGCTCCTGGAGGCGGGTGTCCCGACCTACGTCGACAAGCCGCTGGCATACGAACTCGCCGACTCCGAACGGCTCGTGGCCCTCGCGGAGGACCGCGGGACGAGCCTGGCCGTCGGTTTCAACCGGCGGTACGCCCCCGGATACGCACAGTGCGCCGACCATCCGCGCGAGCTGATCCTGATGCAGAAGAACCGCGTCGGGCTGCCCGAGGAACCCCGGTCGATGATCCTCGACGACTTCATCCACGTCGTGGACACCCTGCGCTTCCTCGCGCCCGGACCGGTCGACGACGTGACCGTGCGGGCCCGCGTCGAGGACGGGCTGCTGCACCACGTCGTCCTGCAGCTCGCCGGGGAAGGCTTCACCGCGCTCGGGGTGATGAACCGGCTCAGCGGGTCCAACGAGGAGATCCTGGAGGTGTCCGGCCAGGACACCAAGCGCCAGGTCGTCAATCTCGCCGAGGTGATCGACCACAAGGGGCAGCCGACCGTGCGGCGGCGCGGCGACTGGGTGCCGGTGGCCCGCCAGCGCGGCATCGAGCAGGCCGTCACGGCCTTCCTCGACGCCGTCCGCGCGGGAAAGACGCTCAGTGCCCGCGACGCGCTGGCGACTCACGAACTGTGCGAGCGGGTGGTCCGAGCGGTGCGGGAGCGTTCCGGCGCGGCCTGACCGCCCGGATTCCCTCCGCCAGGCCGAGCCCCGCGAGGACCAGCAGCGCCGCGTGGAGCGGCCAGTCGCCGAAGCGGACGTACGGGGTGACCCCACTGCTGAGCGGCACCTCGTAGACGGCCGTGGTGCTCGCGTCCGTACCCAGCCACGGGCCGATCCGCTCGCCGCTCGCGCCGTACACGGCGGAGACGCCCGTCAGCGTCGCGTGCACGAAGGGGCGGCCGGTCTCCGCGGCCCGCAGGGCGCCCAGCGAGGCGTGCTGCGCGGGTGCCCAGCTGTTCTGGAACGTCGACGTCGACGACTCGGCGACCAGGACGTCGGTGCCGTCCTCGACGAGATGGCGGCTCATGTCGGGGAACGCCGTCTCGAAACACACCATGGGTCCGATGCGCAGGCCGGGCCCGGCGTTCATCACGACCTGCTCCGTGCCGCGCCGCCGGTCCTCGCCGGCCGCCTTGCCGACGGACGTGGCCCAGCCCAGCAGCGAGCGGGCGGGGATGTACTCGCCGAACGGCACCAGCCGCATCTTGTCGTACCGGTCGCCGGTCGGTCCCTCCGGACCGACCAGGATCGAGCTCTTGTAGATGCCGGGCCGGTCCGAGCGGCGGGCGTCCACGTTGACCAGGATGCCGGCGCCGGTCGCCCGCGACAGCTCCGTCAGGCGGCGGGCCAGGTCGGGCCGGTCGTCCAGGTCGTGGCCGACACTGCTCTCGCCCCAGACGATCAGATCGACGTCCTGCCCGACGAGCCGGCGGGTCAGTTCCTCCTCGCGGTCGAACCGGCGGTCGGGGCCGTCGACCACACCGGCCTGTACGACGGCTATCCGCGCCTGCCCGTCGGTCTCCGGCCGCGGCGACCACACCCACGCGGCCGAGGTCGCCGCGGCCGTCGCCACGAGCCCGGCGACGGCGGCCGTCCGGTGCGCCGGAACGGCGAGAAGCAGGGCGACGGCGACATTGACCGCCACCACGAGGAAGCTCAGCAGCCACACCCCGCCGACCGACGCCAGCCGCAGCGCCGGCTCCACCTGCCACTGACTGGCCCCGAGCACGCCCCACGGCCCGCCCAGCCCCTGCCAGGAACGGACCAGCTCCACGGCCAGCCAGCCGGACGGCACCACCAGCAGAGCGGCTCCGGCCCGCCCCCGCGAGGGCGTCCCGCCGAGGAAGTGCCGCACCAGCCGGCCCCACGGCGCCCACAACGCGCCCAGCAGGGCGGCGAGGACCAGCGTGAAGACATGCAGGCTCGGCAGCAGCCACACGTGCATCGACAGCATGAACCCGAAGCCGCCGGCCCATCCGTCGTACAGGGCCCGTTTCCCTGTCGGCGCCGAACGCACCAGCAGGAGCCAGGGGATCAGCGCCGCGTACGCCCACCACCACAGGCCGGGGGCCGGGTAGGCCGGCACGGGCAGCGCGCCGGCCAGGGCGGCGAGGGCCGAGCGCCGCCACGGGGAGGAGAGCCAGTGACCGAAGGTCTTCATACGGCACCTCCTTACCCCGTGGTCGCTCCAGTGTGCGCGCCCGGGGCGATCTCCGACCAGATGGCCTCGGCGGAGGGGCGTGATCCGGTCAGCCGTACGCGTCCTGGTCGGGCTGCCGGCGTCGTCGGTCGGTGGCGTCCATGCCGGGCTGCCGACGCCGTCAGTTCGCTGGTGTCCCGGCCGGGCTGCCGGTTGCTGTCAGTCGGTGGTGTCCTGACCGGGCTGCCTGCGCCACTTCTCCTGCACGACCACCTCGCGCACCCGCCAGCCGTCCTCCGTCCGCAGCAGCTCGAAGGTGTACCGGCCGCCGCACACGAAGTCCGGGGCAGTGGCGGGCGCCCCGCCCGCGGCCAGCCGCATCGGGTTCACATAGTCGGCCTGGACCCGGGCCGTGTCGCCCCGGTCCTGGTCCAGCACCCCGAAGCGCAGTCTGCGGTTGACGATCAGATGCTGACGCATCGAGAACAGCCGCATGCTCTCCTCGAGCCACGCGGCCACCTTTCCCACCTCTCCCTCGATCCCGCCGGCCGAGCGGTAGTCCGCCCGCCCGTCAGAAGTGAACAACTCCCGGTAGGCCGCCCAGTCGCCGTCGTCGACGGCGACTGCGTAGTCGGTGATCAGACCGTCGACGGCCAGGCGGTCCATCACGGCGGCGAGCTCCACACGCTGCGTCATGGCCCGAGTGTTGGGCATCGCGGACGTGAGGCCAAGGGCCGTGCGGGTATGTCCGGCCGATCCGTGCGGCAAACCGCCGAAAGACCCTCTGAACAGGGACCGGGCTGTGCGTGTCCATGACCGGCGTACCCATAGGGTGATCCTCATGTCTGCCACGTTGAGTTCCACGAGGACCCGCGCCGCGCTCCGCGCATCGGCCCGTATATCCGCCGAGTTGTTGCTCCTCCTCGTGGGGCTGGCGGTCGCACTATGGCTGTTGGGGCAGATGTGGTCGATCGTCTGGCCGCTCGTGGTCGGCCTGTTCATCACCACCCTCACCTGGCCCCCGACGCGCTTCCTGCGCCGGCACGGCTGGCCGCCGGCCCTCGCCGCGGCGTTCGTGACCGTGCTGTTCCTCCTGGTCGTCGCGGGCATCGTGGCGCTGATCGCGGTGCCGGTGGCCTCCCAGTCGGGGGAGTTGACCGACGGGGTGGTCGAGGGTCTCCAGAGAGTGCGCGAGTGGGCCGCCGGTCCGCCGCTGAACATCGGCGACGACGAGATCACGAAGGCCCTGGACAGCGCCGTCGCCCGCGCCCAGGACGGCCTC
>NZ_MUBA01000095.1:0-274 GCF_002154575.1 Streptomyces bobili | reverse complement strand
TGGGCGCGTTCGTACGGTCGCAGGCGCTCGTGGGTCTGCTCGACGCGGTGCTGATCGGAATCGGCCTGTGGATCCTGGACGTACCGCTGGTGCTCCCGCTGGCGGTGCTGACCTTCGTGTCCGCGTTCGTGCCGATCATCGGCGCGCTGTTCGCCGGACTCGTCGCCGTCCTCATCGCGCTGGTCTCCAACGGCCTGACGGACGCGCTGATCGTGCTGGCCATCATCGTCGCGGTGCAGCAGCTCGAGGGCAACGTCTTCCAGCCGATGATCCA
>NZ_MUBA01000940.1:190-695 GCF_002154575.1 Streptomyces bobili | reverse complement strand
GCACCCCGGCGTCGGGCGCCACGGCAAGCCGTACCGCGGCCCACCACCACACCGCCCCGAGCCCCAGCGCGGCCCCCCGGCGCACTATCGGTCCCGTCATGGCCGTCACCTCCAGCCCACCGCCGACAACCCCGTCAGCCCGCCCACGGCGACGCCGGACGGCACAGCCACCACCTCGGCTACGCCGGACGGCAGCCACCACCTCGGCGACGCCCGAGCGCCCCGTCCGTCACCCGCTCTCCGCCTGGAACATCCAGTGATGCTTCTCCAGATCCCCCGTGATCCCGATGAAAATGTCCTGGCTCACGGGGTCGGCCTCTCCCGTGGCCGCCACCCGTTCCCGCATCCGGGTGATCACCGCTCCCAGCGCCGTCACCAGCACGCCGACCGCGTCGGTGTCCTTGACCCAGCCCTCAGGGGCCACGGTGATCCCGCTGGCACCGGCGACCGTGGCCGCCCGCCCATCCGGGGAGACACCCAGCGCGGAAGCCCGCTCCGCCACGGT
>NZ_MUBA01000940.1:0-129 GCF_002154575.1 Streptomyces bobili | reverse complement strand
TCAGGTCCGCGTCGGACAGAGGACTCTTCACGACGTACATCCATACCTCCGGGTGATCGACTCCCGACATGCCCCTCCACCATGACGGCAGCCCCGAACCCCAGCAAACGGACCTGAACACCCGGGAGA
>NZ_MUBA01000939.1 GCF_002154575.1 Streptomyces bobili | reverse complement strand
CACCCACCCCCGAACCCCCGACGCAGCCCTCGTTGTCAGCCCCGTGGTGCACACTGGCCGAATCGGCACCACGTCAGGGAGCACACCGTGACCGCGTCCACCGGAGAGGGACACCACCGACACCCACGCCAGGCCCAGGTCGACCCCCTGGCGGCCCGGCGCGCCCCCACGGACCCGCCGTGGGACGTCTACCTCACCGGCACCGTCTTCCTGGACATCATCTTCACCGGCCTGGACTCCGCCCCCGTGCGCGGCACCGAGTCCTGGGCCCGCGGCATGGGCTCCAGCCCCGGCGGCGTGGCGAACATGGCCGCCGCCCTGGCCCGCCTCGGCCTGCGGACGTCCCTGGCGGCGGCCTTCGGCGACGACCACTACGGCGAGTACTGCTGGGACACCCTGGAGCAGGGCGAGGGCATCGACCTGACCACGTCCCGCACGGTCCCCGGCTGGCACTCCCCGGTCACGGTCTCGATGGCGTACGAGGGCGAGCGCACGATGGTCTCCCACGGCCACGAACCGCCCCCCGAGGAACCCGCCCCCGCCTCCCCGCCGCACGCCAGAGCGGCCGTCGCCTCGCTGGTCCCCGGCAAGCGGGCACCCTGGATCGCGCAGGCGGCGAGCCGCGGGACCCGCGTCTTCGCGGACGTCGGCTGG
>NZ_MUBA01000938.1:460-615 GCF_002154575.1 Streptomyces bobili | reverse complement strand
GACCACACCGCTCACGCCTCCGGCGGGCGGGGTGGGCGCGTCGGCGCCGCGCGGTCCGTAGTGATGCCCGGCCCCGTGCCCGCCGGAGGCGTGAGCGGTGTGGTCCCCGTGCCCGGAGGAGGACGACCGCAGCCCGGCGCCGCCACCCCCTTCGC
>NZ_MUBA01000938.1:0-411 GCF_002154575.1 Streptomyces bobili | reverse complement strand
GTCCGGGCGCACCCGCCCGGAGGCGTTGTTGGGGCAGAAGTTGCCCTTGGTGGCGGCCACTTCCTTCCCGGCGGCATCCTTGACGGACACCTCCAGGAAGCCGGGCAGCCCGCTGAAGTCCTGCACGAGCCCGGCGGGCAGCGTCTTGGTCTTCACCTTCGTCCCGTCGCGCAGGATCTGCTGGGCGACGACGGGCGTCTTGTACGACTTGCGCGTCACCTTGAACTCCAGCGGCGCGTTCTCCACCTGGACGTAGGTGCCCAGGTCCAGGTAGACGCCGGGCGGCTCCCCCTCCCAGTTCCACCGGTCGAGCGTCACGGACTTCGACGCGGCGATCAGCTTGAGCTGCGGCACACCGGGCTTGGCGGCCTGCGGGGCCGCGCCGGCACCGGGAGCGGCCCCGGCGACGGC
>NZ_MUBA01000937.1 GCF_002154575.1 Streptomyces bobili | reverse complement strand
CGCCGCACTCGCCGCCGTCACCGACCGGCTCGGCCTGACCGGCACCATCAACTCCACCTTCAACGAGCCCTACGAGGTGGCCCGCCAGTTCGCCAGCCTCGACCACCTCTCCGACGGCCGCTCCGCGTGGAACGTCGTCACCTCCTGGGACGCCTTCACCGGCGAGAACTTCCGCCGCGGCGGCTTCCTCCCGCAGGACGAGCGCTACTCCCGCGCGAAGGAGTTCCTCGCCACGGCCAACGAACTCTTCGACTCCTGGCGGGGCGACGAGATCATCGCCGACCAGGCCACCGGCACCTTCCTCGGCGACGCCAAGGCCGGCGCCTTCGTCCACGAGGGCAAGCACTTCGACATCCATGGCCGCTTCAACGTCCCCCGCAGCCCCCAGGGCCGCCCGGTGATCTTCCAGGCCGGCGACTCCGAGGAGGGCCGCGAGTTCGCCGCGTCGAGCGCCGACGCCATCTTCAGCCGGTACGCCGCCCTCGACACCGGCCAGGCCTTCTACACGGACGTCAAGTCCCGCCTCGCCAAGTACGGCCGCCGCTCCGACCAGCTCCTCATCCTGCCCGCCGCCAGCTTCGTCCTCGGCG
>NZ_MUBA01000936.1 GCF_002154575.1 Streptomyces bobili | reverse complement strand
AACGGCGGGACTGGCGGTGGGGGTTGCGCTCGTCTGGTAGATGTGGAGGCCCCATCCCACCCCCGAGCAGATACGGGACGACGGACATGAGCGCCCCAACCCCGGCACCCGGCGACGACAGGCCCCGCGAGGGGTACTACCCGGACCCCTCCATCCCTGGATACGTCCGGTACTGGAACGGTGCCTCCTGGGTGCCCGGCACCAGCCGGCCCGCGCCGTCCGACGGCGCACCGCTCGCCCCTCCGGGTCCGGGGGCATCCCCGAGCCCCGCCTCGGCCTCGGCTCCGGCCTCGGCTCCGGCCTCCGTGGAGGAGACGGGCCCGCACTTCTTCGACGAGGACCCGCAGCAGTACGGCGGCACCCCGGAGCCGGCCTCCGCGTGGGGCGCCGACCGCTCCCGCCAGTCCGGCTTCGGCGGCGAGCAGGACCGCCGCGTCTCCTGGGGCAACCCGCAGACCCCGGACCCGCGCACGGCCCCGCCGGAAGCCGCGCCCGACCCCACCTTCATGTCCCGCCGCCCGACCACGGGCCCGGCGCCCGCGGATGAGGGCACGATGACCTTCCGCCCGTCGTCCCCCCACACCCCGGACCAGCAGGGCCACGGCCCGCAGGGCCCGGTGGGCGTGGGCGGCTCCGCCGACGCCCACCGGGCCCTGCGGG
>NZ_MUBA01000935.1 GCF_002154575.1 Streptomyces bobili | reverse complement strand
GGAGGTACCCGCCGTACGGCGCTGTCGTGCCGGAGAATGGCCCCGTGCTGGAAATGACGCGCGAGGAGTTCGAGGAACTGGTCGCCGAGGCCCTGGACCGGATTCCGCCGGAGTTGACGCGGCTGATGGACAACGTCGCGGTGTTCGTCGAGGACGAGCCGCCGGCGGAGGATCCGGAGCTGCTCGGGCTGTACGAGGGGACGCCGCTGACGGATCGCGGCGAGTGGTACGCGGGGGTGCTGCCGGACCGGATCACGATCTACCGGGGGCCGACGCTGCGGATGTGCGAGTCGCGGGAGGAGGTCGTCGAGGAGACCGAGGTGACCGTCGTGCATGAGATCGCTCACCATTTCGGGATCGACGACGCCCGGCTGCACGCGCTCGGGTACGGCTGAGCCGGCGTCGCGGGGCGCGTGTCTTCCTGCGGGCGGCGGGAGTTGGGGAGGATGACTCCTGCGTCTGCCCCCGGAGGTGGCCCTGTGCGCCCCTTGTACGTACCTGTTCGCCTGGCCGTCACGGTCCTGGCCGTCGCCGCGGCCGCCGGTTGCATGAGCGTGGGCGACGAGGAGGGAGGCC
>NZ_MUBA01000934.1 GCF_002154575.1 Streptomyces bobili | reverse complement strand
GTGTTGCCGAGGTTGTCGATCGCGAGGCGTGGCCGGCCCCGGAACCGTCCCTTCACGGTCGGCGGCACCAGCTCGGCACGCACCTCCGTGAACGGCGTGACCGTCAGGTTCCCCTCCGGAACCGTCACCGCGTCCGGATGCTCGGTCGGCGTGATCCGCACGGCGTACGGGTTCGGACCCGCCGTCGCGTCCGGCGTACGAGGCGGAGCGAACGTCAGCTCCACCGTCCCCGTCGTACCGGGAAAGAGCCGCAGCGTCGGCGGCTCCACCGTCGTCCAGGGAGCCACACTCCCCACCGGCTCGAAGCGGTACTCGTCGACGACATCACCGGTGTTGCGCACCCGCAGCCGCACACGGGTGCTGGCGCCGGGGTCGACGGTCGCGGAGGCAGGTTCAAGAGAGGTCCACAGGCTCACCCACCTCACGCTAAGGGGTCCCCCCGACGCCGGTCAGAGGCCCTGGGGCAGCCCCATGTGCCCTGCGGCCCAGGGGAGTTGCCCTCGGGTCCCGGTCGGCGGGGTCGGCGGCGGACCGCCCGGGGAGGCTCCGCCCCGTGGAGGGACGAGGCCCGTTCGGGGCCGGCGGGGAAGTCCGGGTGCGGCAGCCCCCGGTGTCGGGACGGGAAGGGGCGGCG
>NZ_MUBA01000094.1 GCF_002154575.1 Streptomyces bobili | reverse complement strand
GCCGCCGGGAGCACACCGGTCGGGTGTGTGGCGCGTGGCGGAGAACGACGGCAGGTCTTCCACGACTCCACCCGGCCGTCCCGCATCATCCGGCCCGGTGGTTCCGGCCCGGTAGGAGGCCGGGGGAGCTCCACAGGACCTTCTCCTCTCTTCTGCTCTTCTGCTCGGTGGGCACCGGCCGGACCGCCCGGTGCCCGGCCTGCGCCCCCGTCAGTTGCTTGGTGCAACGTGCTAGTTTTGGCGGCATGTTGGGCAGGACGTACGAAAATCAGCTGTGCTCCATCGCCCGGACCCTGGAGGTCGTCGGCGAGCGCTGGACCTTGCTGATCATTCGGGACGCGCAGCTGGGCCTGCGCCGGTTCGAGGAATTCCAGGACAGCCTGGGTATCGCCCGCAACGTGCTGACCAACCGTCTCTCCAAGCTGGTCGACGACGGTTTGCTGGAGCGGGCCTGTTACCAGGAGCGGCCCGCCCGCTACGAGTACCGGCCGACGAAGAAGGCCGAGGACCTGCTCACCGCCCTGCTCTCCCTGATGCACTGGGGCGATGAACACGCCGAGGACCCGGCCGGTCCGCCGCGGATCGCCGGTCACGCGGGATGCGGTGGCAATGTCCGCGAGCGGCTCGTGTGCACCGGATGCGGACAGACGGTGACCTCGGAGGCCGTTCTCCTGCTTCCCGGCCCGGCCCTCACCGAACCCCGGGCCTGACGCCCAGCACGTTCCGCACGCCCCCGTGCGTACCTTCCGCGCGCCCGCCAGCCCACTCGCACACCCTGTCTGACGCTACGTCATATCCCGTGACCTCTGTAGTTGCTTGGCGCAACTCGCAAGGCTAGGCTGCGAGTTGCTTCACGAAACTTGCTGCTCGTCGTTCACTCCTCCCCCTCCGTTCCCGCAAGGTGATGCCCGATGGCCAGACAGAACAAGCTCGAAGACCATCCCACCGTCATCCAGGTCCGCCGACGACGCGACCGCGAATCCGCCCGGCCCGCCGAACCGCTGGACGCGGCATGGCTGCGGCAACTGTGTCTCGACGCGGGCGCGGACGACGTCGGCTTCGTCGAGATCGGCCGGCCCGAGATCGCCGACCAGCGAGCGGACCTGGGCGCCGCGCTGCCGGGTGTCCGGACGCTGATCAGCTTCGTGGTCCGAATGAACCGGGAGAGTATCCGCACTCCGGCGCGCTCGGTGGCCAACCTGGAGTTCCATCACACCGGCGACCACACCAACGAGGTGGGCCGGCACATCGTGGCCGAGCTGGAGGCGCTGGGGGTGCGTGCCCTCAACCCCGCGATGGGTTTTCCGATGGAGATGGAGAAGTTCCCCCGGAAGACGTGGGTCGTCGGCCACAAGCCGGTCGCCGTGGCGGCGGGGCTCGGCAAGATGGGCATCCACCGCAATGTCATCCATCCCAGGTTCGGCAACTTCATCCTGCTGGGGACCGTGCTGATCGACGCCGAGATCAGCGACCTGTCCCAGCCGATCGAGTTCAATCCCTGCCTGGAATGCAAGCTGTGTGTGACCGCCTGCCCGACCGGGGCGATCGCCTCCGACGGTCACTTCAACTTCTCCGCCTGCTACACGCACAACTACCGCGAGTTCATGGGTGGCTTCGGCGACTGGGCCGAACAGGTCGCCGAGAGCCGGAACGCCGACGACTACCGCTCGCGAGTGAGCGACAGCGAGAGCGCCTCGATGTGGCAGAGCCTGTCCTTCGGCGCGAACTACAAGGCGGCCTACTGCATGTCGGTCTGCCCGGCCGGCGAGGACGTCATCGGCCCCTGGCTGGACGACCGTAGGGCGCACCTGACCCAGGTCGTACGCCCCCTGGTGGACAAGGAAGAGACCGTCTACGTCGTGCCGGGTTCCGACGCCGAGCAGCATGTGGCCGCCCGGTTCCCGCACAAGCACACGAAGCAGGTGGCGATGAGCCTGCGAGCGAACAGCATCGACGGTCTGGTGGAGGGCCTGCCGCTCATCTTCCAGCGCGAACAGGCCAAGGGCATGTCCGCCACCTACCATTTCACCTTCACCGGCGACGAGTCCCGGCAGATCACCGTGACCATCCGCGACCGCGAACTCGATGTCGCCGACGGACATCACGGTGAGCCGGATCTCAGGATCACCGCCGACACCCGCACCTGGCTGCGTTTCCTCAGCAAGCCGTCGCTGCTGGCCTGGGCTCTGGTGCGTCGCCAGATCAAGCTGCACGGATCCCCGCGGCTGCTGCGCGACTTCGGACGCTGCTTCCCGTCCTGACCGGCCGGATGAGGATCCGCCACCGAATCACCACTCGCACTCCAGGAAAGGAAAGACCGGTCATGAGCACTCTCAGCGCCGAATCCGAACTCGACCTCGTGTTGGAGAGCAAGGAAACGATGGCCGAAGGTGTCGTGCGGCTGACGTTGCGCGACCCGGAAGGCCGTCCGCTGCCGGAATGGCAGCCCGGCGCGCACATCGACCTGATACTGCGGGCCGACCTGGTCAGGCAGTATTCGCTGTGCGGGGACCCGGGGGACCGGTCCCGTCTCCAGATCGCGGTGCTCCGTGAACCGGAGAGCCGAGGCGGATCGAGCCACGTGCACGACGTGCTCACGGCAGGCGAGCCGGTGCGCGTTCGCGGGCCACGCAACCACTTTCCGCTCGTGAAGGCCAAGAACTACCTGTTCATCGCAGGCGGAATCGGGATCACCCCCATCCTGCCCATGGTGGCGGCCGTCCACGCGAGCCGCGCCGACTGGCGCCTCGTCTACGGGGGCCGCAGCCGGGCCTCGATGGCGTTCGGCGAGACTCTGCAGCGGGCCTACGGAGACCGGGTGAGCCTGCGGCCGCAGGATGAGTTCGGGCTGCTGGACCTCCCTTCGCTGCTCGCCGGACCGCAACGGAAGACAGCCGTCTACAGCTGCGGTCCGGAACCCCTGCTCACAGCCGTCGAGAAAGCCTGCGAGAAGTGGCCGAGCGGAGCCCTGCACCTGGAGCGCTTCGCCCCGAAGAAGGACGCCGGCGCCGGGCCGCTCACGACCTTCGAGGTCGAACTGGCCCGGTCCGGCAAGACACTGAAGATCTCTGAGGACATGTCCGTCCTCGAGGCCGTCGAAGGTGCCGGTGTCCCGGTGATGACCTCGTGCGAGGAGGGAATCTGCGGAACCTGCGAGACGACGGTGCTGTCCGGGGAGATCGACCACCGCGACTCGGTCCTCAGCGACCAGGACCGCGCCGCCGGCGACACCATGATGATCTGCGTCTCCCGAGCCAAGGGCGACCGCCTGGTCCTCGACCTCTGACGGGCAGGTCGGGCGGCGGCCCGCAGGACGGGCGGGCGCATCGCCTGCCCGTCCTGCGGGCCGCGGCCGGCGCGCCACGTACCGAAACGGCCGCTACGACACCGCGCCCATCTCCGCGGTGAAGGCGACGGGGTCGCAGTCGAACCCGCGGACCATCTCGCGGTACGTCCACGTGGTGGCGGTGTCGCGGGTGAACTCCGCGACGGTGGTGGCGGTGGACCCGGCGACCTGCGCGAAGTCGTCCTTGAGCAGTTCCTTGTAGCCGTGAAGGACCAGTACCCCGGCGTTCGTCAGATCGCCGAAGGTCTTCGGACCGGTGTTCTGGTGGATCACCACGCCCACGACCACGCGTGCGAAGGACGACGCCAGGCGATCCAGTTCCAGCGTCATCTCCTCGACATAGCCGAGGCCCTGGCCGGTCTGGCTGTGACGGTTCATGTTGATGGTGCCGTCAGGTGAACGGCTGTCGAAGTGGACGACGTACACCGGCCGTCCGTGGGGATCGTCCGCCGAGTAGGTCGTGGCGATGATGTCGAGATGGTGAGGTGGCTCGTTCCAGGGACTGGGATCCCACTTGAGCCGTACCTCGGCCTTCGCCAGTCCAGGGTTGTCGCTGCTCACCGGATCGCCGCCTCCTCGTGCCGTACCGCCACGGGATGTGCTCCCGCTCCGTCAAGTATGGCCGTCTGTCACACTGTTGAGGCCCCGTAGGCCGGAGCGCCCCGGTCTCGCCGGTGATCATCGCTCGCCTCGGCAGGGCCGGCCCGCCCGCACGAAGCGGTAGGACGGCTCCGCGAGGCGGGCCGAGCCCTTCGTGGCACCCGGACCCGAGCGGTCCTGTCGGCGGCGGTGCGGCGAGCACGGGGTGATCCGAGCAGCCATGATGATCACTGACAGGCATGCGCCGAGGTACGCCCACGACCTGCCGCGCGGTGACGGCGACCCTGCCGGGTGAGCCGGCGGCGGAGACGGGGCACGACGACAGGAGCCCGTATGAACCCCTCAGCCGACGTCAACACCCGCATGGAGGTCATCGACGCCTACCGGGCCCATCTGCGGGCGATGGCCGACGGCGACACCGCCGCGCTCGACACTCTGCTCGACGACGGGTTCACCCTGACGCAGACCACGGGGGACCGGCAGCAGAAGGCCGAGTGGCTGGCGGACCTGCGCGCCGCGACGTTCGTCCCCCTCGGGATCGAGGAGAAGACCGTGACCGTCGTGGTCGACGGCGGGACGGCACGCCTCGTGGGCCGTGTCATCACCCGCGCGACCGGGGACGACGCACCCGAGGACCAGCGGCTTCAGCTGACCATGGACTACGCGCGGGTACGCGACAGCTGGATCGCTCTGCGTTCCGTGGCCAGAAGTTGGTGAACGTGGCGGAGCCCGCCGCCCGCCGGTGAGATCATCGGCCCATGGACGTGGAGGCGGAGGACCGGATGGTCGACGTGGCGGCCGGCCGGGTCACGCTGGCGGACCGGCGGACCGGCCGGAGCTGGACCGTCGACCTCGCTCCGTACCGCATCGGGGTGTACCCGGTCACCCGGGAGCTGTACGCGCGGATCACCGGCGGGCTGCCGGACGGTCCGCGAGGGCTGCCCGTGGAGAGCGTCTCCTGGTGGGACGCGGTCCGTTTCTGCAACGCCCTGTCCCGGCACGAGGAGCTGACCCCCGTCTACGATCTCGCGGCCGACGGCGAGAGCGCCGGGCGGGACGCGACGGCCGACGGCTACCGGCTGCCGACCGAGGCCGAGTGGGAGCACGCCTGCCGCGCCGGCACCACCGGACCCCGCTACGGCGCCCTCGACGACATCGCCTGGTACCGCGGCAATTCGCAGGAACGCCTCCATGAGGTGGGCGGCAGGCTCCCCAACCCGTGGGGACTTCACGACATGCTCGGCAACGTCTGGGAGTGGTGCTGGGACCACTACGACACCGAGGTCTACGGCAGCTACCGCGTGCTGCGCGGCGGCGGCTGGTTCGACGAACACTGGAGCTGCCGCGCCTCCGTACGGCGCCGCAGCCATCCCACCTTCCGCGTGGACGACGTCGGCTTCCGCGTCGCCCGGTCGGGGAGTGCGCGGTGAGGGGCCGGCTGCTCGCCGTCCTGTTCCTGGCCGGCGCGCTGTCAGGGTGCTCGCTCATCGGCCGGGGAGCGGCCTGCACCCAGGCGGACATGGACTCGGCCGTCGGCGTGCGGTGGACGCCCGCCGACTTCGGGGGAACCGACGCGGCCGTCGTACGGGTGTGCGTGGGGGAGCGGTGCGCCCAGCGGGCGTCGGGCAGTTCCGAGGATCCGTTCGCGAGCCTCTCGGTACGGCTGCCGGACGACGTCGGCGACACCACCGTGCCGGTACGGCTCACCGTCACCTCGGCCGAGGACGGCCGGGTCGTCGTGACCGACCGGTTCCTGGCCCGGCTGACGGAGCAGCACCCCAACGGACCTTCCTGTCCGCCCACGGTCTGGACCGCGGCCTACCGCGCCCACCCGGAGCGGGGCCTCGTGCCGGCCGTGGGGACCAGCCCGCGCTGACCACGGGACGCTGTCGGCGAGTCCCGGCAGGCCGGGCAATTGGCAGATCGAGGCCGGAGAAACGCCGTAGAACCGGCAGTTCGCCGGCCGCTGTCTGCCAATCGTCGTCAGCCGAGCGGATCAGCCGAGCGGATCAGTCGAGCGGATCCGCCGACAGCGTCACCGCGGCGGCCGGGTCAGCCGTCGGTCTCGTCGTCCTGTGAGGAGGGGCGCGGCCAGGGGCGTCCGCCGATGGCCTCGATGCCGTTGTTGAAGCGCTTGAGGTAGGACGCGAACGCGGTGATGTCGTCCTGCGACCAGTCCGCCATCACCCGGTCCAGGACCTCGACGATGCCCCGCCGCTCCTCGTCGAGCAGCCGCTCGCCCTGCGTCGTCAGCCGGAACTTGCGGGCCATCCCGCCCTCCGGATCCGGAATCCGGCTCAGCAGGCCCGCGCGCACCGCCGCCGCGGTCTGCCGGTTCAGGGTGGAGGCGTCCAGGCCGAAGGCGTCGCTCAGTTCCCCGATCGACATCGGGCCCTGCACCCGGATCCGGCTCAGCAGGATGTAGGCGCTGCGCTCCAGGAGGGCGTCCGTGCGTCGGCCCCCGCGCCGGCTGAGGAACGTATGGCGGCTGAGCAGCATCTGCTCGTACTCGACCTCGTGCGTCGGCCTCTGCATGTGCCCGAGCCTCCTGTTTCGTGCGGCCGCCCCGGGGCCCGTCCCGGCGGCGGCCGCTCCATCCTGGCACACCGTCCTGCACACCCCACATCACATGGTTGATACATAAGACATGTACGATGCACATCCTCCACCTCCACGATGCACATCCTCCATTCCGTGCTCGTTCCCTCATCCAGAGAAAGCCGAGGAGTCCGCCCATGGACGCCCCCCAGCCCACGGCCCGCGCGGGCGGCGTGGTCGCCACGCTCGCGCTCGCCGGCGTCACCGCCGCGATCATGCAGACCCTGGTCACCCCGCTCATCGCCGAGCTGCCGCAGATCCTCGACACCTCGTCCTCCAACGCGGCCTGGGTCATCACGGTCACCCTGCTGGCCGCGGCGGTCTGCGTGCCGGTCGTGGGCCGTCTCGGCGACCTGCTGGGCAAGCGGCGCATGCTCCTCGCCTGCGCCGTGCCGCTGATCGTCGGCTCCGTGGTGTGCGCCCTCGCCTCCGACGTCGTCACGATGATCGTCGGACGCGGCCTCCAGGGCATGGGCATGGGCATGCTGCCGCTCGGCATCGCCCTGCTCCGCGACGTCCTCCCCGCGGAGAAGCTCAGCTCCTCGATCGCCCTGGTCAGCGCCTCCATGGGGATCGGCGGCGGCCTCGGCCTGCCCATCGCCGCGGCGATCGCCCAGTACGCCAACTGGCGCGTGCTGTTCTGGGGTTCGGCCGGCATGGCCGTCGCCGTCACCCTGCTCATCTGGTTCCTGATCCCCTACGTGCCGGCCGGCGCCAAGGGCCAGCGCTTCGACCTGCCCGGTGCGCTCGGCCTCGCCGTCGGCCTGGTCTCCCTGCTGCTCGCCGTCTCCAAGGGCGCCGACTGGGGCTGGGGTTCGGCCACCACGCTCGGCCTGTTCGCCACCGCCGTCGTCGTCTTCGTGGCCTGGGGATTCTGGGAGACCCGCACCACCGACCCGCTGACCGACCTGCGCACCACCGCCCGCCCGCGGGTGCTGCTCACCAACCTCGCGTCCGTCTTCGTGGGCTTCGCGATGTACGCGAGCATGCTCGTCATGCCGCAACTGCTCCAGTTCCCGGAAGCCACCGGTTACGGCCTCGGCCAGTCGATGCTGGCGACCGGCCTGTGGATGGCGCCCGGCGGCATCATGATGATGTTCGTCTCCCCCCTCGGCGGGAAGCTCACCAACGCCCGCGGCCCGAAGTTCACCCTCGTCTGCGGCGCGCTGGTCATCGCCGCCGGCTACGGCCTGTCCATGGCGCTGATGGGCTCCGCCTGGGGCCTGATGATCGTCGGCATCGTCATCAACAGCGGCGTCGGCCTCGCCTACGGGGCGATGCCCGCCCTCGTCATGAGTTCGGTCCCGGTGTCGGAGACCGCCGCCGCCAACGGCTTCAACACCCTCATGCGCTCGCTCGGCACCTCGATCGGCGCCGCCGTCATCGGCGTGATCCTGGCCCAGATGACGACCACCCTGGGGGGCGTCAGTCTCGCCTCCGAGGACGGCTTCCGCACCGCGCTCCTCGTCGGCGGCGGCCTCGCCCTGGTCTCCGCGGCCATCGCGTCCTTCATCCCCGGCGTCCGCCCGGCCGCGTCCGGCACGCAGGAGACCGGCACGGCCGCCGAGCCCGCGCAGGCCAAGGCCTGAGTCCCGGCAGGGGGTGCGGGGCGTTCCACCGCTACGACCCCGCACCCGCCGCAGGGATCGGGCCGGTTCCATCAGGCCGGGTTCATCGGGCCGGGTTCGTCAGCCCGGTTTCATCAGGCCGGGTTCGTCAGGCCAGGTCCAGCAGCCCCCTGCGGACCGCCTCCGTCACCGCGGCCGCCCGGTTGTCCGCGCCGAGCTTGCGGTAGACGCGCACCAGGTGCGTCTTGACGGTGGCCTCGCTCAGGAACAGGGCTTCGGCGATCGCCCGGTTGCCGAGGCCCTCGGCCAGCAGCCGCACCACCTCGACCTCCCGCCCGCTCAACTCCCGCCGCGGGTCCTCCACTTGTCCGACCAGGCCGCCCACGATCTCCGGGGCGAGCCCCAGCGCGCCGGCCGCC
>NZ_MUBA01000933.1 GCF_002154575.1 Streptomyces bobili | reverse complement strand
GACAACGTCATCGTCCGCAACATGAACTTCGCCGCCACCGAGGACTGCTTCCCGCAGTGGGACCCGACCGACGGCAGCACCGGCAACTGGAACTCCAACTACGACTCGGTCACCCTGCGTGGCGCGACCCACGTGTGGGCGGACCACAACACGTTCACCGACGCCCCGCATCTGGACAGCGCCAACCCGAAGTACTACGGCCGCGAGTACCAGATCCACGACGGCTCCCTCGACATCACCAAGGGCTCCGACCTGGTGACCGTCTCGTACAACCAGTTCACCAACCACGACAAGACGATGCTGATCGGCAGCAGCGACACCGACAGCGTCGGCAAGCTGCGCGTCTCCATCCACCACAACGTGTGGAAGGGCATCATCCAGCGCGCCCCGCTGGCCCGCATCGGCCAGATCCACATCTACAACAACGTCTACGACGTGACGCCCCTCAACGGCTACGCGGCGCAGTACAGCATCAACTCGCGCGCCAAGGCCCAGGTCGTGGCGGAGAACAACTACTGGAAGCTCCCGTCCGGCGCGAAGGCCGCCAAGCTCCTCAGCGGTGACGGCACCGGCTCGGTCAAGGGCTCCGGCAACCTGGTCAACGGCACGACGACCGACCTCGTCGCCGCCTACAACGCCGCGTCCTCCAAGGACCTGAAGACCACGGTCAACTGGACCCCGACCCTCACGACGGGCCTGGAGACCTCGGCGAAGAACCTCCTGACGTCCCTGGCCACCACGACGGGCGCGTGCCTGCTCAAGTAGCACCGACGTCAGTCCTGTCACGCGGGGCCCGGAAGACATACGGTCTTCCGGGCCCTCCGCGCGTCGTCTACGAGGACGGTTCGCCGATACCGGCCGACACGCACCCCTGGCAGTGGCGGGGGTCGGGGCCTCGGTAGCCGTGGTCGCAGGTTTCGCAGTTCCGGATGGGGTGCCAGGCGGGCGTCGGCGCTTCGGGGGCGCGGTACGGCGGGAGGGGTGGCAGTTTGGCTGCCAGGCGGTGGGCCAGGGAGGCGGCCGGGCGGGCCAGGGGCTGCCGGGGGAGGCCGTCGGCCAGGGCGTGGCGTACGGCGGTGGGGGTCAGTTCCCGCTCCAGCCAGGCGGCGACACCGGGGGCGAGGTGCTCGGCCTCGGTGGCGGTGAGCAGCAGGCGGGGGTCCGCGCGGCGGAGGCCCGCGAGGACGTCGGTGGCCGTCCGGAGG
>NZ_MUBA01000932.1 GCF_002154575.1 Streptomyces bobili | reverse complement strand
CGCCCTGGATCTCCTCCAGCGTCCGCCCGGCGTACGGCACCTGGAAGACGTACCGCGGCTGTCCCGCCGCGAAGCCGTCCTCGCCGCCTGGCTCGGCCTGCCGCCAGCCGGCGCCCCGCAGCCGTTCGGCGACGTCGAGGGCGCGCGGTTCGGTGGAGGTGGGCTCGGCGTCCGCCAGCCGCCGGGCGCCCGGATCGGCGATCGCGGCCTTCACGGCGTCGGCGCTCCAGCGGCGTACGACGACGGGCGGGCCCATCTTCACCGAGAACGCGCCGCGCGCCTTGAGGTGGGCGAGCATCGGCGTCAGCCAGCGCTCGACGAGGTCCGCCGCGAACCAGTCGACGACGGGCCCCTCGGGCAGATAGGCCAGGTACCGCTTCAGCTTCGGCAGTGGCCGCAGCAGCACCAGCCCGGCCCCCACGAGATCCCCCCGCTCGTCGAGCCATCCGAGACTCTCCGCCCGCCAGTCCGGCTTCACGTCCCCCCAGGCGGGGATCTGCATATGGCTGACGGAGGGACGGCCCGCGACGAACGCCAGATGCTCGTCACGGGTGATCGTCTGGACACGCAGGCTCATGGGGCGGGGCTCCTTCGATCGGCGGAACGACGGTCCGGCGGCCAGCGTAGAAGTCGCCCACGCCC
>NZ_MUBA01000931.1 GCF_002154575.1 Streptomyces bobili | reverse complement strand
CCCCCGGCGACCACCCCGCCGGGCACCACGCCTCCGGCGACGACCCCGACCGACACGGTCCACCACCTGGAGGACGCGGGCACGGCGAAGCTCACCGCCATGGCGGGAGACACGTTCGGCGACCGCATCGGCACCCGTACCGAGACCAAGGCCGGCACGGCCGTCGCCAAGGTCCGGGTCCGCTTCACGATCGTCGGGGACACCGACGCCACCTTCACGGGCGGCGAGAGTGTGGCCACGGTCATCACGGACAGCCGGGGCATCGCCACGGCCCCCGCCCTCCGGGCGGGTGAGAAGACCGGCGCCTTCACGGTCCGCGCCACCGTCGTGGGCCGTACGGTCGCCGCCGTGAACTACTCGGCGACGGTCATCGCCCGCGCCGCCGACGCCCTGGCCCGCACCGGCTCGGCCTCCCTGACCTGCGTCGCCGGCGGAGAGTTCGCCGACCAGGTCGAGCTGAAGGCCAGCTACAAGGGCGCCGTGGCGGACGGCGTCGCGGCGACCGCCACGCTCGTGAAGTCGTCCGCCGACCCGACCGCGAACGACAAGGGCCCCTTCTTCAAGGACGCGGCGGGCAACCCCGTCCGCACCCTGACGGGCCTGCGCACGGACGCGAACGGCCTGCTGACCCTCCCGAAGCTGTACGCGGACGACACGGCCGGCACGTTCCTGCTGCGCGTCACCACCGAGGGCGGCGCCACCCTCACGGTCGAACTGACCGTGACGGCGGCCCCGTCACCCACGCCGACCCCTTCGGACCCGCCCTCCGAAACCCCTGCGGAGAGCGCCTCCCCGAGCCCGTCAGGATCGACGACGACCGGCTCCTGACCCGCCTCGGCACCAGGTCCGAAGCGATACCGCACCACCTCAGCACCACCTCCGCACCACCGACGGC
>NZ_MUBA01000930.1 GCF_002154575.1 Streptomyces bobili | reverse complement strand
ACCGGCCGCCCTCGCGGGGGATCGGCTCCAGGCCGTAGTGCGCGACGAGGTCCTCGGGGGTCACCCGGGGAAGGCTACCTCCCGCCTGAGGAAGGCGAGTTGGGCCGTCTTCTCCGGCAGGTGGACGTCCGGCAGGTCGATCTCCGGGAGGGTGACGACCGGTCCGACCTCGAAGCCCTGGCGGAGGAAGCGGGCGAGGGCCTTCTCGTTGCGCACGTCCGGATCGACCACGACCCGCCGCCGGTCCTGCCCCACCAGCACGTACGACGCGAAGACGGACATCAGCGCCGACGACCAGCCCGGCCGCGCGCCCCGTTCCCCGGCGGGCGCGAGCAGCACATGGACGCCGATGTCCCCGGGCTCGACCTCGTAGCACTCGCTGACACGGTCCTCCGACGGCTCGTAGGTCTGGAGTACGGCGACGGGGCCGCCGTCCAGCTCGACGAGGTAGGCGTGGTGGGTGTCGAGGCCGGCCATGTGGGCGTAGATCTCGGCGACCTGGTCCCGCGTCAGGCCGTTCATGCCCCAGAACGAGGCCCGTTCGGCACTGACCCAGCCGTGCAGGACCGCCGCGTCGGCCTCGGCGTCGACGGGCCGGATACGGACGGTGCCGAAACCCTCGGCCTTCTCCTCATGGACGTAATGGACGTGGTGGACGTACGCGTCAGTCATCGCTCTCGCTCTCCTTCGTCAGGTGCGCCCAGTCGGTGACGACCGGGGCCAGCTCGCCCGTGAGCCAGAGGGGGAGCTGATCGTGGTGGTGGGGGCTGTCGGGGTGGCCGGAGGCGCCGTGGGGCACGATCCAGCGGCTGTCCTCGCGGCGGGCCAGGTCCCAGACGTAGCGGGCGGCCGGGCCGCGGGCGGCCAGGTCGGTCCAGCCGGGCACGGCCGAGGTGCACAGCACGCAGTCGTGGTCGCCGGAGAGGGCGGGGGCCTCCTCGGAG
>NZ_MUBA01000929.1 GCF_002154575.1 Streptomyces bobili | reverse complement strand
GCCCGGCGGGTGGGCAGGGCGGGTGAGCGCGGCGGCTGCCGGGTTCTCAGCCCTGGCGGGCCTTGAAGCGGGGCTCCTTCTTGTTGATGACGAAGGTGACCCCCTTCCGGCGCACGATCTGCGCTCCGGGCTTGGACTTCAGGGATCGCAGGGAATTGCGCACCTTCATGACTGCCTCCTCTACTGCACCTTCGGACGATGTTGCGCACGCCGACGCTCTTGCGGTCAGCGCTCCTCGCGGAACGTGACGTGCCGTCCGGCGACGGAGTCGTACTTGCGCAGGACCAGCCGGTCGGCGTCGTTGCGCCGGTTCTTGCGGGTCGTGTAGGTCGCGCCGGTACCGGCGGTGGACCTCAGGGTGACGACGGGGCGCGCCGTGCTGCGTGCCATGGGGGGCCTCCTTTCACCGGCATCGCACTCTTTGAGCGGTGCATGCCAGTCGAGGTGTGCAACAGCGAAAAGGGCGAGGTCATTCCCGCGCCCCTCGGTTACAGTGCTCCGCCGGTATCGAACGAGAAACCGGTTTCGAGCAGAGGTCCAGAGGGAGACAGCGGTGCGCTTCGGGGTGGGGAACGGCTGGCGG
>NZ_MUBA01000928.1 GCF_002154575.1 Streptomyces bobili | reverse complement strand
TGCGGGGTGGCCTCGCGCTGGGCCTTCTTGCCTCCGACGAGGAGGAGGGCCTGGTTGCCGGAGTCGGCGAGCGAGTGCACGGACTCGGCGAGCATCGACGACGATCCGCTGAAGAGGAACGCCACGAACTTCGCTACCGCGATCGCGAGGTTGGCGGCGAGTGCCGCAACGATCGCTTTGGTGCCGCCTGACGCGCTCATGTGTCGCGTGGTCCCTTCGTCCTCGGGTCGTTCTCGGGGTCGTCCCCAGGGGCGCGTTCGTGTCGCCTCGGGGTCGCCTCGTGCGGGTGCGGGCCGGGCGGCGTGCCGTTTCCGGCTTTGCCCGTCCTTTGCGGTGGGCCATTGTTGCAGCCCGGCGCGTGGTGCGTGTGCCCGGACGGGCCGGTGGGACGCGTCAGGCGATGACGGTGGCCCTGAACACGGTGCCGGTTCCGGACACTTCGGCCGTTTCGCCCACGGGGACGAAGACGGACCGGCCGGGGGTCAGGGTGTGCTCGCCGGCCCGTACGGTGCCGGC
>NZ_MUBA01000927.1 GCF_002154575.1 Streptomyces bobili | reverse complement strand
CGCGTCGCCCCCGCGCGCGTGGACGTGGCCCCGCAGCCGGCGCCTCCGGCCGAACTGGTCCTGCGGATCACTCTGGGCCCGCGTGACGACTGGTTCGCCCCGGAGGCGGTCCGGCTGTTCACCTCGGACGCCTACCGCGTGTCCGCGGCGAGCAACCGCATCGGTCTGCGCACCGAAGGACCCGCCCTGGACCGGGCGGTGGCAGGCGAACTGGCCAGCGAGGGAATGGTTCTGGGCGCCGTGCAGGTCCCGCCCGACGGCAGACCGGTGGTCTTCCTGGCGGACCATCCCACCACCGGCGGCTACCCGGTGATCGGGGTGGTCCGGCCCTCCGACCTCCCGTCCGCCGCGCAGGCGGCACCGGGCACCCCGGTCCGCTTCGTGGCGGTACGCCGACGCTGACAGCCGGCGTCGCCGGGCCGCGCCCGGCCTTCGTGGAAGTACGCCGACGCTGACTGGCCGGCGCCGCTAGGCCGCGTCCGGCTGCCGCTCCGGCACCGACAGGGCGGCCAGGGCAGCCGACACCGCTGCCGAGGTGCGCAGGTAGAGGCGGGCGCTGGTGCCCCGCGCGCGGTGACGCGTCTCGCCGACGGCCACCGCCAGCAGCTGCGGAAGCAGGTCGGTGCACCTGCGGGCCACCCAGCCGGTGCCGGCCGTCGCCAGCCACCGCAGTCCGGCCGACCTCTTGGGCGCCGGGGACTCCGGCTCGGGCGAGGGAGCCGGCCCGGTCGCGAGCCCCGCCCCGCCCCGCCCCGGCCAGCAGCGCGTGGAAGCGAACGGCCAGCTGCCGGTGGCCCCGC
>NZ_MUBA01000926.1 GCF_002154575.1 Streptomyces bobili | reverse complement strand
CGAGCAGGGCCACCAGGAGGAGGAGCCAGGGGCTGCCCATCACGTCCAGGTCGAGGAACCAGAGGGCCAGGCCGGTGGCGAGGGCGGACTGGATGATCGCGAGGACGCCGAAGGCCAGGGCGTAGCCGGCGATCAGGTCGCCCTTGCCGAGGGGGAGGGCGAGGAGGCGTTCGAGGGTGCCGGAGGTGCGTTCGCGCAGGGTGGCGATGGAGGTGACCAGGAACATCGTGATCAGGGGGAAGATCCCGAGGAGGGACGCGCCGATGCTGTCGAAGGTGCGCGGGCTGCCGTCGAAGACGTAGCGGAGCAGGAACAGCATCACGCACGGGATGAGGATCATCAGGGCGATCGAGCGCGGGTCGTGCCGGAGTTGGCGCAGGACGCGGGCGGCGGTCGCGGTGGTGCGGGAGAGGCTGAGGGGAGCGCTGGGTGAGGTGTGGGCGGTGGCGGTCGTAGGCGTGGTGGGCTCGCTGGGCGCGGTGTTCGTGGTCATCGGGTCTTCTCCTTCTTACGGGTCGACCGGGTCGCCGCGTCGACCAGGTGCAGGAAGGCGGCCTCGACGGTGTCCGTGGCGGTGCGGGCGCGCAGTTCGTCGGGGGTGCCGTCGGCGAGGATCTCGCCCTCGCGCATGAGCAGCAGGCGGTGGCAGCGCTCGGCCTCGTCCATGACGTGGGAGGAGACGAGGAGGGTGGTGCCGCGGGAGGCGGCGATCTCGTGGAAGAGGTGCCACAGGTCGCGGCGCAGGACGGGGTCCAGGCCGACCGTCGGTTCGTCGAGGACGAGGAGTTCGGGGGCGCCGAGGAGGGCCACGGCCAGGGAGACGCGGCTGCGCTGGCCGCCGGAGAGGTTGCCTGCGAGGACCTCGGCATGGCTGGTCAGGTCGACGTCGGCGATGGCTCGGGCGACGTCG
>NZ_MUBA01000925.1 GCF_002154575.1 Streptomyces bobili | reverse complement strand
GCCCCGCGCCAGTTCCCCGCGCCCCCGCGTCCCGCACGCCCCCGTGTGCGCCCGCGGGCGGCGATGCTCGAACTCGTCGTCGAACCGGTCCTCTTCGGACACTCTCGTCACCCAGTTCCCGTCAACGCGGCCCACTTCGGTAACTCAACGCGTATGGGCGCGGTCGGTCTGTCACTCTGTCGGCAACGGCCGAGGGGTGGCGCCCGCGGACCGAGGCCGAATCGTCCGATCGCCGGGGAGCCGCTCATGGGGGCCATTCCCACGCAACGGGAGACCGCGTCCCGTGCCAAGGGTGCGCCCGCGCACGCGGGAGGGCACCCGCAGGCGCACGCGACCCTGGCCGGAAGCTCCCTGGCGCCCGGCGCCGCCCGCGACCTCGTCCGCACGGCGTTCGACGAGTGGACCGGCCTCGGTCTGCCCTGCGCCCGGGAACTGGGGGGACGGCTCGCCGGGGACGCGATACTCGTCGTCAGCGAGCTGGTCACCNNGGCGGAACCGGAAACCGACACCTGTGCCGTCGTCGTCGAGGTCACCGACCGCCACCCCTCCCGCGCCCCGCGCGACGGCAGCCCCGACACGCCGTACGAGACCCCCGAGTACGGACGGGGCCTGCGCCTGGTGGCCACCCTGGCCGACGCGTGGGGCGTGACGTACCGCAGGGGAGCGAAGACGGTGTGGGCACGCCTGCCGGCCCGCCCGGTGGACGAGTACGGCGACTCCCGCGAGCCCTGGGACGCGGACTCCGGCCCGCCCGTCCCCGCCTCCTCCCTCGCCTTCGCCGAGGCCCTCGCCCCCGAGCCGCCGTCCGCCGCGCACGACCGTGACTGGCTCGGCCGCGTCGCCCTGTCCTTCCTCGCCGAGGCCTCCGACC
>NZ_MUBA01000924.1 GCF_002154575.1 Streptomyces bobili | reverse complement strand
TGCCCACCCCCACCTGGGACCCCGCCCAGTACCTGCGCCACGCGGGCCACCGCGCCCGCCCCTTCACCGACCTCCTCGCCCGCGTCCCCGGCCTGCCCGGCGAACCGCCCCGCATCGCCGACCTCGGCTGCGGCCCCGGCAACGTCACCACCGTCCTCGCCGACCGCTGGCCCACGGCCCACATCACCGGCTACGACAACTCCGAACAGATGCTCGCCGAGGCCGAGGCGCACGCCGGCCCGCGCCTCGACTTCGCCCACGCCGACCTCACGACCTGGACGCCCACCGAGCCGTACGACCTGATCGTCTCCAACGCCGCCCTGCACTGGGTCCCCGGCCACCTCGACGCCTTCCCCGCCTGGCTGGCCGGCCTCGCGCCCGGCGGCACCTTCGCCTTCCAGGTCCCCCACAACATCGACGCGCCCCTGCACGCCCTCATGCGCGAACTCGGCAACACGCTCCGCTGGAAGGGCCGCCTCGGGGAGGTGCTGCGCCCCGAGGACTCCGTCCACGCCCCCGAGGTCTACCTCGACCACCTCGCCCGCCTCGGCTGCGAGACCGACGTCTGGACGACGACGTACCACCACGTCCTGGCGGGCGAGGACCCCGTCCTCGACTGGGTCAAGGGCACCGGCCTGCGCCCCGTCCTCACC
>NZ_MUBA01000093.1 GCF_002154575.1 Streptomyces bobili | reverse complement strand
TGCGGCGGCTGCCCGTACGGCGCCTGCTGGCCGGGCTGGCCGTACGGGCAGCCGCCGCAGTACGGCCAGCCGGGTGCGCCGACCGCTCCGCCGCCTCCCGGTTACGGGCAGCCCCAGGCGCCGCAGGCTCCCACGCCGCCGCCCGGTTACGGGCAGCCGACCCCGCCGCCGGGCTACGGCCAGCAGCCCGCGTTCGGTCAGGTCCCGGGCCAGCAGCCCTACGGCGTGCCGCAGGGCGCGCCCCAGGGCGGTGCCGGTGTGACCGCGGCCCTCCAGCAGTTCAAGGAGACGCCCACCGGGCAGCGCTGGACGCCGCAGACCCGGAAGCTGATCCGCGTCGACCTCGGCGTCGGAGGCCAGCCCGTGCTCGCCCGCCAGGGCAGCATGGTGCTCTATCAGGGCAAGGTCGACTTCAGCTACAAGGGCGCCGGTTTCGCCGGCCGGATCGTCGGCAACGCGACCGGCCAGGAGATGCAGCTGATGCGCTGCACCGGCCAGGGCCAGGTGTTCCTCGCCGAGGACTCCACGATGCTGCACCCCATCGAGCTGCAGGGCGACGGCATCTGCGTCTCCGCGGAGAACGTCCTCGCCTTCGACGAGAGCCTCCAGTACGAGGTCCGCCGCATCGAGGGCCATGGCATCCCCGGCGGCGCGCTCTTCACCATGCAGTTCACGGGTACCGGCACGGTCGTCGTGAAGACGCACGGCACGCCCGTGGTCCTGCCGGTCACGCCGACCACCTTCGCCGACTGCAATGCCGTCGTCGCCTGGTCGGCCGCCGCCCAGGTCGTGGTCTCCAGCCAGGTCCGCATGCGCCGCAACGCCTATCCGGGCGACACGGGAGAGAGCGTGAACCTCCAGTTCCGCGCCGCTCCCGGAAACTTCATCGTCGTCCAGCCGTACGAGGTCTGAGGGAGCCCGTCATGAACCAGCCGCTCGCGGGCTACGCCCCCGCACCCGTCACCGCCCGCATGGAGAACCACGGCAACCACATGCTGAAGGTGGCCCTCCAGACCGGAAGTGACCTCCTCGCGCGCGTGGGCTCGATGGTCGCCTACGAGGGCTTCATCCAGTACGAACCCAACCCGCCGGCCGTGCGCCAGATCGCGCGCGACTGGATGACCGGCGAGGGCGCGCCCCTGATGAAGTGCTCCGGCGACGGTCTGCTCTACCTCGCCGACTACGGCGCGAACGTCGTCGTGATCAACCTCAACGGCGACGGCATCTCCGTCAACGCCACCAACCTGCTCGCCTTCGACGCCCACCTCACCTGGGGCGTCGAGCGGGTCAAGGGGCTGGCGAAGTTCGCCGGACAGGGCCTGTGGAACACCAAGATCTCCGGGCAGGGCTGGGTCGCGCTGACCTCCCGGGGCAAGCCGATCGTCGTCGACTGCGGCGGCGGTGAGAACGAGACGTACGTCGACCCGGACGCGCTCGTCGCCTGGTCCCCGAACCTCAAGGTCAAGGGCAAGCGCAGCTTCAAGGCGCAGTCACTGCTCGGCCGGGGCAGCGGCGAGGCCTACCAGATGGCCTTCTCCGGTGAGGGCATCGTCGTCGTCCAGCCCAGCGAGGACAGCACCGACCGCCTTCGGGTCCGGGGCTGAGGGGGAGCCAGAGTCACATGCAGAGTCCGCTTTTCGCCCACAACGACCAGCAGACCCAGGAACGCTGGAGCCTCCAGAACAAGCAGATGCTCCGCGTCGCCCTGGAAGGCCACGACGACATCCTCGCCCGCAAGGGCACGATGGTCGCTTACCAGGGACTCGTCGAGTTCGACGCCGAGTTCCAGAGCAACAGCCAGTCACGCTCGCGCGCGCAGACCGGCGAGGGCCTGGACCTGATGCGCTGCCACGGGCAGGGCATCGTCTACCTCGCGAACCTCGCCCAGCACATCCACGTCGTGGAGGTCGACCACGAGGGACTGACCGTCGACAGCAGCTATGTCCTCGCCATGGACTCCGGGCTGCACCACGAGGTCATCGCAGTCGACAGCCTCTACGGCATCTCCGGCTCCGGGAAGTACCAGCTCAACATCACCGGCAGCGGACGGGTCGCCCTGATGACCTCGGGCGCGCCCCTGATGCTTCAGGTCACGCCCGACAAGTACGTCAACTGCGATGCCGACGCCATCGTCGCCTGGTCCACCGGGCTGCGGGTGCAGATGCAGGCGCAGACGCATTCCTCCGGCGTGTGGCGGCGACGCGGCAGTACCGGCGAAGGCTGGGAGCTGAGCTTCATGGGCAGCGGCTTCGCGCTGGTCCAGCCGAGTGAACTGCTCCCGCCGCAGGGCGCCCAGATCGGCTCCGGCCTCGCCGCGCAGTACGGCATGGGCCAGCAGGGGGCTCGGGCGCAGAACCAGGGCAACGCCTGGAGCTGACCGTCCGGAAAGCAGACGTAAGGGGCGACCGCCTGGCGGCTCGCCCCTTACGCGTTCCGCCTCACAGGCGCGCCCGCGTCGCCTCCAGCAGACGGACGACCGACTCGTCCGCCACCTCCGCGACCGTGTCGTAGGGGAACCAGCGCAGGTCGAGGGACTCCTCGCTGATCGTCTGGGTGGAGCCGGGCGGGGCCACCGCCGCGTACTGGACGTCGAGATGCCAGTGGCAGGGCGCCGGGATCGGGTGCCGGTCCAGCCGGACCGGGCCGCCCGGCAGCAGCGTCAGGCCGGGGACGCCGGACTCCTCGGTGGCCTCGCGCAGGGCCGCCGCCGCCAGCGAGACATCCTCCGGCTCGCAGTGGCCGCCCATCTGGAGCCACATCCGCAGCTTCCTGTGCAGGGTCAGCAGCACCCGCCCCTGCTCGGGGTCGATCACCAGGGCACTCGCCGTGAGATGCCCGGCCTCACACGCCTTCCACATGCCGTCCGGGTGCGCCGCCAAGTGGTCGAGGTAGGTCTGGCGCAGCTCTTCCTGGCTCTCGTAGTCCTTCAGTACGAGAACCGCGTCGTCGTGCAGGCTCACTCGCTGCTGCCGCCCTTGCCGTCGCCCTTGTTCTCGTCGGTGTCGTCGTCCTTGCGCAGTTTCGGCTTCTCACCGGGACCCGAAGCAGAATCCGAGGCCGAACCGGAGGCCGCGCCGCCGCTCGCCGCCTCGCCGAGCATCTTGTCCCACTCGGAGAAGTCCATCTGCTCGCGGTGCACGAAGCCGTCCGGGTCGTCCAGGTCGGCGGCCGTCGGCAGCATGTCGGGGTGGGCCCACAGGGCGTCGCGGCCGTCCACACCGCGCGCGTCCGTCAGCGAGGCCCACAGCCGCGACGCGTCCCGCAGACGGCGCGGGCGCAGCTCGAGACCGATCAGCGTCGCGAACGTCTGCTCCGCCGGACCGCCCGAAGCACGCCGGCGGCGCAGTGTCTCGCGCAGCGCGTCCGCGGACGACAGGCGCGGCTTCGCGGCCGCGTGCACGACCGCGTCGACCCAGCCCTCCACGAGCGCCAGGGCCGTCTCCAGACGGGCCAGGGCGGCCTTCTGCTCCGGAGTGTCCTCCGGCTGGAACATGCCCTGCTGAAGAGCGTCCTGGAGCTGCTCGGGGTTCTGCGGGTCGAACTGGCCGACCACGTCCTCCAGCTTGGCCGTGTCCACCTTGATCCCACGCGCGTAGCCGTCGACCGCGCCGAACAGGTGCGAGCGCAGCCACGGAACATGCGCGAAGAGGCGCTGGTGAGCGGCCTCGCGCAGGGCGAGGTAGAGCCGCACCTCCTCCTTCGGGACGCCCAGGTCCTTGCCGAACGACTCGATGTTCAGCGGGAGCAGCGCGGCCTTGCCGGCCGGGCCGAGCGGCAGGCCGATGTCGGTCGAACCGACGACCTCACCCGCGAGCACCCCGACGGCCTGCCCGATCTGCGAGCCGAACATGGCGCCGCCCATCGAACGCATCATGCCGATCAGCGGGCCGGCCATGGCCTGCATCTCCTCCGGCAGGACATCGCCCATGGCCGCGCCGACCCGCTCGGCGACCGGGTCGACGAGTTCCTTCCACGCGGGCAGGGTCGCCTCGACCCACTCCGCGCGCGACCACGCCACGGCGGTGCCGGCGCCGGACGGCAGGGAGGTCGCGTCGTCCAGCCACAGGTCGGCCAGGCGGACGGCATCCTGGACCGCGGTGCGGTCGGCGGGACCGATGCTCGCGTCCTTGACACCGTCGGAGGTGCCCTGGGACACCGTCTGGCGGGCGATCTGCTTGGCCATGTCCCAGTTCACCGGGCCGCCCTCGTAGGAGAGCATCTGGCCCAGCTGCTGGAACGCGGCGCCCAGGTCGGTGGGGTTCAGCGAGCCGAACATGGCGGCGAGCGGATTGTCCGCGCCGGGGTCGCCGAAGCCTGCGGCACCGGGCATACCGCCGAAACCGAACGGGCTGGCCGGTCCCTGACCACCGCCGCTCTGCGGGTTCTTCTTCTTGCCCTCGTCGCCGTCGTCCGGCTCCTCCGGCGGAAGGCCGAATCCGAATGGGGTGTCACTCACGGGGTTCCTCGGCTGGTAAGGCCACCGGCTCTGGTCCGGCGGCGCGGCTGCCCTGCAACACCACCCAGCGTAGACACCTGGGCCCGATCGGGCCTCGGTGCTTCGCCGACTCGCGGCCTGCGGCAGGATGGATGCCACCTGGTACGAACGCGTCACTCACGCCCGTATGGAAAACAACCGCTGGAGACACCTGGTGAGTTCCCCAGATCCGCAGGTTCGCGCAGCGCGAAACCCCTCGACCTCGGGCGGGCCGCGCGGCCCCGTCGTCGCCGTCACCGGCGCCGCGACCGGGGTGGGCGCGCTGCTGACCGAGCGGCTCGCCGCGTCCGACGAGATCAAGCAGGTCATCGCCATCGACGAGCGGCGGGGCGAGTGCGATGCGGCACAGTGGCACATCCTCGACGTCCGCGATCCGGCGATCGCCGAGAAGTTGCGCGGCGCGGACGTTGTCGTCCATCTGGCGCTCGATCTCGACCTGGGGAGCGAAGCCGCCGCCCGAACGGCCTACAACGTGCGCGGGACCCAGACGGTGCTGACCGCCGCGGCAGCCGCCGGGGTGCACCGCGTCGTCCTGTGCACCTCCGCCATGGTCTACGGGGCGCTGCCGGACAACGAGCTGCCCCTGTCGGAGGACGCGGAGTTGAAGGCCACGGCGGAGGCGACCGGCGTCGGGGACCTGCTGGAGATCGAGCGGCTCGCGCGGCGCGCCCCGCGCGCGCATCCGGGGCTCAACGTCACGGTGGTGCGGCCGGCGGTGCTGGTGGGCGGCACGGACACCGCGCTGACCCGCTACTTCGAGTCACCCCGGCTCCTGGTCGTCGCCGGATCGCGGCCGGTCTGGCAGTTCTGCCACGTCGAGGACCTGTGTGGGGCGCTGGAGTACGCCGTGCTGGAGAAGGTCGACGGCGAACTCGCGGTCGGCTGCGACGGCTGGCTTGAGCAGGAGGAGGTCGAGGAGCTGAGCGGGATCCGGCGGATGGAGCTGCCGTCGGCGGTCGCTCTCGGCGCTGCTGCCCGGCTGCACCGGATCGGACTCACGCCGTCCCCGGCGGGAGACCTGGCCTACACGATGTACCCGTGGGTGGTCAGCGGGAGCCGACTGCACGACGCCGGCTGGCGGCCTCGGTGGAGCAATGAGGACGTGCTCGCGGAGCTGCTCGAGGAGGTCGCCGGGCGGCACACCGTTGCCGGGCGGCGACTGGGGCGCAAGGACGCGACGGCCGCGGGGGCCGCGGGCGCGACGGTGGCGCTGCTGGGCGCCGCCGCGGTGGTGCGGCGGGCTCGTAAGGCGCGGCGACGGTAGCCGGCGCGCGGCGGGTGGCCCTCCTGAGCCACCCGCGGACTCCCCGGCGCGTCGGGGCGCGCCCCGGACGTGCCGAACGCGCTGCGATGCCCCTTGTAGGAGGCTCCGAGCGTGCACGCGTGCGTGCCGGACGATCCCGGTATTCCCGCTTGTCGTCGCGGTGCGGCACGATTGAGGCATGGCACCCAGTAATGATCACCCCGGTGAGCAGGCAGCGCAGGATCCCGTCAAGCTGATCGCGATCAGGGACAGCGCGCTGTCCCTGGACGAGGTCTTCCGGGCCGTGGGGGACGACGCGGCCGGCGGGACGGCCCTGTTCGTAGGAACCGTGCGCAATCACGACGGCGGCGCCGACGTGGACAACCTCGGATACTCCAGTCATCCCAGCGCCGAGGCGGAGATGCGGCGGATCGCGGAGAAGGTCGTCGCCGAGTACCCGGTGCGCGCGCTCGCGGCCGTGCACCGCGTGGGAGACCTGCGGGTCGGCGACCTGGCCGTCGTCGTCGCCGTGTCGTGTCCGCACCGCGGCGAGGCCTTCGAAGCGTGCCGCAAGCTGATCGACGACCTCAAGCACGAGGTGCCCATCTGGAAGCATCAGACGTTCTCCGACGGCACCGAAGAATGGGTCGGCGCGTAGCGCCCCGTCCGGTTGCGTAACCGCACCCCTGGCCCGAGCGTTGTCACTGCGGATGGTTAATCTGCTGATCAGTCAGTCGCGGTCGTACGTGGGGTTGGGAGGACGGCATGGGGGCGCTCGTCTGGTTGCTGATTCCGCTGGTGGCCGCGATCGGCGCCGGCCTGTGGGGCAGTTGGGCCAACCGCACCCGCAGGACCCGCGGCGACGGCCCCGAGCTGGACGGCTACGCCCGCTTCCGCGCGGCCATGGAGAGGCCCCACTCGGGCACCTGAGGGCGGTGACCCGGGCGGTGGCCCTGACGGTGCGCTGACAGAACCGTCCCGTACTGTCGAGTCATGCCACGCCGCACCGCGACGATGCTCGCCTCCACCCTGATGCTGATCGCGCTCTTGTGCGCGGGAGTGCTCATCCCCGTGCCGTACGCGGAGATGTCCCCGGGGCCGACGGTGAACACCCTCGGAGAGCACGGCGGCGAGCCGGTGCTCCAGATCGCCGGACGCAAGACGTACCCGACCGACGGCAACCTCAACATGACGACCGTTCGGGTCACCAGTGCCGACTACCGGATGAACCTCGTCGAAGCCGTCTATGGCTGGCTCGCGCACGACAACAAGGTCGTGCCGCACGACACGCTCTATCCGGACGGCAAGACCGAGGAGCAGTCCACCCAGGAGAACGCCGAGGAGTTCAGCCAGTCCCAGGAGAGCGCCAAGGTGGCCGCCCTGAAGGAGCTGGACGTCCCGGTGCAGTCCTGGGTGATCGTCTCCACCGTCGTCAAGGGCTCGCCCGCCGAGGGCCGGCTGCACGCCGGAGACGTGATCAAGGACGTGGACGGTACGGCGGTGAAGGACCCCTCCGACGTGGCGAAGCTGGTGACGAAGCACAAGCCCGGCGAGGACGTCGTCTTCACCATCGTGCCGGCGAAGGACCAGGCCGCCGCCGAGAAGGACAACAAGCCGGCGACCAGGACGCAGAAGATCACGATCACCACCGCGGCCTCCGCCGACATCGGCGAGAAGCGGGCCATCGTCGGGATCTCCGCCGGCACGGACCACACGTTCCCGTTCACCATCGACATCAAGCTCGCCGATGTCGGCGGCCCGAGCGCCGGTCTGATGTTCGCGCTCGGCATCTACGACAAGCTCACCCCGGGCAGCCTGACCGGCGGCAAGTTCGTCGCCGGCACCGGCACCATCGACGACGCCGGCAAGGTCGGCCCGATCGGCGGCATCGAGATGAAGACGGTCGGCGCACGCGACAAGGGCGCCCAGTACTTCCTGACGCCCGCCGCCAACTGCGCCTCCGCCGCCGAGGACACCCCCAGCGGGCTCACGCTCGTCAAGGTGAACACCATCGACGACGCACTCGGCGCCCTGAAGGACATCCGCAGCGGCGACACCGCCGACCTGCCGAAGTGCACGGCCGGCTAGACCGTGAGGCGACGCGGCGGGGCTACTCCTCGAACGTCGCCGACAGGGCCTCCGCGAGGCCCGGTACCAGCTCGGAACCGGTGAGAACCTCCGTCGGGGAGTCCTTCTGGCGGAGTCGCAGGGCCGAGTCACGGGCGCCGTCCCGCAGGACCGCCACCGTCATCCGGACCTCCTGACGGTCCGGGTGCTCGGCCACCCACTGCGTCAGCTTCGCCTCGCTCAGCCCCTGCGGGACCTGGGCCTCGGCGGAGGGCGGCAGCATCAGACGTTCCACGGTCAGCGCGCAGCCGACCACCGCGTCCGGCCAGGCGATCGTGGCGAGGAACTCGTCGAGCGGCTTGTCCGTTGGCACTTCATCCTGCTCGATCGGGGTGAGACCGGTGGTCTCGGGCGCATCCGCCAGGCCGAGCTGGGCGGCGAGGCCGGGTTCCTGAGTGCGCAGACGTGCGGTGTCGACGAGGGCGAAAAGGCGGGCGGGCTGGTCCCAGCCGAGGCCGGAGGCGTACTCGTCGATCTCGAGTACGGCCCGGGTGAGCGGGCTCGCCGCCATGGGAGTGTTGGACATGGTCACAATCCTGCCTCGTTCAGGGCCGGAATCGGGAACCCGGTAAAGGGTGAGTAAGTTGCATAGGTGTGGGCCCGCGATCACGGGGGGCCACGGAGGGTCCACGAAGACGCGGACCTGACGGATCAACAGCGAACCTCGGGGTGCGAACCTTGGCTTTCCAGATGCCGGACCGCGGCGGAGGCCCGACCGGGCCACGGATCAGAGTGGGCCGCCCGTCCCGGCGTGTCCGTACTCTGCTCATGACACTGGGCGTGCTTGCCGTCCTGGGCATGGCGTTCACCATGTTCGCAGGGTTCTGGACGGACTGGCTCTGGTACCGGTCGGTGAACTACTCCTCGGTGTTCACGACCACACTCTCGACCAAGATCGGGCTCTTCTTCGTCTTCGGTCTGCTGATGGCCCTCGCGGTCGGGTTCAACCTGTGGCTGGCCCACCGCCTGAGGCCGCCGCTGAGCGCCATGTCGATGGAGCAGCAGAGCCTCGACCGGTACCGCATGGGCATCGCGCCGTACAAGAAGTGGCTGCTGCTCGGGATCACCGCTCTTGTCGGGCTGATCGCCGGCGCCTCGGCGTCGGGACAGTGGCGGACCTGGCTGATGTGGGTCAACGGCGTGTCCTTCGGACAGAAGGACCCGCAGTTCCACCTCGACGTGTCCTTCTACGCCTTCGACCTGCCCTGGTACCGGTTCCTGCTCGGCTTCGGCTTCGCCGCCACGATCCTCTCCCTGATCGCCGCCGCGCTCACCCACTACCTGTACGGCGGGCTGCGCGTCACCAGCCCCGGCGCGCGCGCCACGGCCGCGGCCACCGGACATCTGTCGGTGCTGCTCGGCATCTTCGTCGCGCTGAAGGCGGTCGCCTACTGGCTCGACCGGTACGGCCTGGCGGTGAAGTCCAGCGACTTCAAGGCCACCGACAACTGGACCGGCCTGCGCTACGTCGACGCCAACGCCTACCTGCCGGCCAAGACGATCCTGTTCTGCATCGCGGTCATCTGCGCCCTGCTGTTCTTCGCCACCCTGTGGCGGCGTACCTGGCAGCTGCCCGTCATCGGCTTCGGCCTGATGGTGCTCTCCGCGATCCTGATCGGCGGCCTGTATCCGGCGATCGTCCAGAAGTTCCAGGTCCAGCCGAACGAGCAGGCCAAGGAAGCGCCGTACGTCGAGAAGAACCTCAAGGCGACGCGTGAGGCCTACGGCATCGAGGGCGCCCAGGTCACGGACTACTCGGGGACGAGCAAGACCGAGGACAAGACGACGCTGCGCGACGACGTGGCCGGCGCGGCGAGCATTCGCGTCCTGGACCCGAACATCGTCTCGCCGACCTTCCAGCAGCTCCAGCAGATCCGGAAGTACTACGCCTTCCCGACCAACCTGGACGTGGACCGCTACAACGTGAACGGCCAGGACCAGGACACGGTCATCGGTCTGCGCGAGCTGAACCTCGCGGGCGTGGACAAGCAGAACTGGATCAACAACCACTTCCGCTACACCCACGGCTACGGCGTGGTCGCCGCCAAGGGCACCACCGCCGACATCGACGGCCGCCCGGCCTTCACCGAGTCCAACCTGCCGTCGGAGGGCGTGCTCGGCAAGTACGAGCAGCGGATCTACTACGGCGAGAAGACGACCACGTACTCGATCGTCGGCGGTCCCCAGAAGGAGATCGACTACTCCGACGACCAGGGCGAGAAGACCACCAGCTACACCGGCAAGGGTGGGATCAACCTCTCCAGTCCGGTCAACCGGGCCGCGTACGCGGTGGCGTTCGGCGAACCGCAGATCCTGTACTCCGGTGCGATCGGCGAGGGTTCGAAGATCCTCTACAACCGCACGCCCAAGGATCGCGTCGAGGCGGTGGCCCCGTGGCTGACCATCGACGGCGATGCCTACCCGGCGGTCGTGGGCGACAAGGTCCAGTGGATCGTCGACGCGTACACGACCACCAACGGCTATCCGTACGCCTCGCGTACGACCCTCGGTGACACGACGGCCGACTCGCTGACCGCCACCAACAACAACCGCGCGGTGGTGGCCCAGCAGAACCAGGTCAACTACATCCGTAACTCGGTGAAGGCGACCGTCGACGCGTACACCGGTGAGGTCAAGCTCTACCAGTGGGACACCAAGGACCCGGTCCTGAAGACCTGGATGAAGGCGTTCCCCGGCACGGTGGAGAAGAAGTCGCAGATCTCCGGCGACCTGATGGCCCATCTCCGTTACCCGCAGGACCTGTTCAAGGTCCAGCGTGAGCTGCTCACCCGCTACCACGTGAAGGACGCGACCACGTTCCTCAGCGGCAGTGAGGTGTGGCAGGTGCCGAACGACCCGACCAACCAGTCGAACGACGCGGTGCCGCCGTACTACCTGAGCATGAAGATGCCCGACCAGAAGGCGCAGGCGTTCTCGCTGACGACGACGTTCACGCCCAACGGGCGGGACAACCTCAGCGCGTTCATGTCGGTCGACTCCGAGGCCGGCACATCCGGCTACGGCAAGATCAGAGTGCTGAAACTGCCGACCAGTACGACCGTCGACGGACCCAAACAGGTGCAGAGCCAGTTCAACTCCGAACAGGACATCGCCGAGTCCATCAGATTGCTGAAGGGCGGCGACTCCGAGGTCGAGTACGGCAACCTGCTGACGGTGCCGCTCGACGGAGGACTGCTCTACGTGGAGCCGGTCTACGTCCGTGGTGGCGGACTCAAGTACCCGCTGCTGCGCAAGGTGTTGGTGTCCTACGGCGGCGTCACCGCCTTCGAGGACTCCCTCGACGAGGCCCTCAACAAGGTCTTCGGCGCGGAGGGTGCGACACCGAAGCCACCCGCGGACGACGGTGGCACCACCCCGCCACCGGCGACCGGCAACCCGACGGTCCAGGAGGCGTTGAAGGACGCCCAGGAGGCCTTCACCGCGGGCCAGGAGGCCCTCAAGAAGCCCGACTGGGAGGCGTACGCCAAGGCGCAGGCGGACCTCGAGGCGGCGTTGAAGCGGGCCGAGGACGCGCAGGCCGCGGCGGACAAGAACGGCGGGAGCAGCCCGAGCACCTCGCCGAGCGCGAGCGCCGAACCGGGGGCCACCGCCAGTCCCAAGCCGAGTCCGAGCGGCAGTCCCAGCGGCTGATCAAGGACCACCCCGCGTCGTGGTACGGTTGTGGAACACGACGCGGGGTGGAGCAGCTCGGTAGCTCGCTGGGCTCATAACCCAGAGGTCGCAGGTTCAAATCCTGTCCCCGCTACTCCAGGCGAAGGCCCGGATCCTGAAAAGGATCCGGGCCTTCGTGGTGTGCGAACGCATGTGCCCGGGGTGGGATCGCCGTGCCGCCGTGGGGAGTTGGGGCATCTGTGTTTGACTTGTCTCTCTGTGGGCATGTCGACAAAACGCTGAAGTGACCTTACGGGCCGCGGTATACCAGGTGTACCCGGGTTGCAGGTGGTGCGACGATGGACGTTATGGGGGACAAGGCAACTCTGTTCGAGACAGGGCGATTTGTGCAGCCTTCCGGTACGGAAGCGGCCCCGGAGGGGACTCCGTACGAGACCGCGTACGAGACCGCGGAAGAGACTCCGGGCATGGGCTCTGCGGGGGAGACTCCGGACATGGGCCGGGACGAGAGCCGGGACGAGACGGGCGAGGACGTCGAGGAGGTGCGCCGACGGCTCGCCGCCGAGTCCGGCGACGTCGAGGCGATGAGCGTCCTCGGGGCCCTGCTGCTGCGCCGCGGCGATCTGGACGGAGCCGAACCTCATCTGCGTGCCGCCACCACGGAGGGCGACCGTGCCGCCGCCAACAACCTGGGTGTCCTCCTCCACCAGCGCGGTTACCCCGACGAGGCCGCCGGCTGGTGGAGGGTCGCCGCCGTCGCCGGTTCCGCGCCCGCGGCTCACGCGCTGGGCCGGCACCACCGTGAGCGCGGCGACGAACCCGCGGCCGAGTACTGGCTGCGCCAGGCCGCCGAACAAGGACATGTCCTGGGCGCCTACGCCCTCGCCGACCTGCTGGAGCACCGGGGTGACCGCCCGGGTGCCGAGCGGTGGCTGCGGGCCGCCGCCGAGCGCGGGCACCGCGAGGCGGCGTACCGGCTGGCGCGGGCCCTCGACCGTCGCGAGCCGGTCTTCGGCGACGGGCGCAGAGACGCCACGGACAACGGTGTCGCCGTACCTGCGGAGGCCGAGCAGTGGTACCGGCAGGCCGCCGCGCGCGGACACCGGCGGGCCGCGCTGCACCTCGGGGCCATCTTGGAGCGGCGGGGCGAGCTGAAGGAGGCCGGGCGCTGGTACCTGACGTCCGCGAAGGACGGCGAGCCCCGGGCCGCCTGCGCGCTCGGGTTCCTGCTGCGCGACGCCGGCGACACCGAGAACGCCGCCGTGTGGTGGCTGCGTGCCGCGCAGGACGGCGACGGCAACGCGGCCAACGCGCTGGGCGCCCTGTACGCCGAGCGTAACCAGACCCAGACCGCCGAGCGCTGGTACCGGGCGGCCATGGACGCCGGGGACGACAACGGCGCCTACAACCTCGCCCTGCTCTGCGCCGAGCAGGGCCGCACCGCGCAGGCCGAGCAGTGGTACCGGCGCGCCGCGTACGCCGGGCACCGGGAAGCCGCCAACGCGCTGGCCGTCCTGCTGCTCCAGGTCGGGGACGCGGCCGGGGCCGAGCCCTGGTTCTCCAAGGCCGCGGAGGCGGGCAGTGTCGACGCCGCGTTCAACCTCGGGATCCTGTTCGCGGGCCGCGGCGAGGACGCGGTCGCGCTGCGCTGGTACGAGCGGGCGGCGGCGGCCGGGCACACCGAGGCGGCGCTCCAGGTCGGCATCGCCCGGCTCCGGGAGGGCGACGAGCAGGCCGCCGAGCGGCATCTGCGCTGCGCGGCGGGCGGGGGCAGCGCGGAGGCGGCGTACCGGCTGGCGGCCGTGCTCGACGCCCGTAGGCCGCCCCAGCCGGCGCACGAGCTGGGCGAGATCGTGCACGAGAAGACGGAGTGCGAGGAGTGGTACGAGCGGGCGGCGACCCAGGGGCACCGGCGGGCGCAGGTGCGGGTCGGCATGCTGGCCGCCGCGCGCGGCGGCCAG
>NZ_MUBA01000923.1 GCF_002154575.1 Streptomyces bobili | reverse complement strand
GGGTAGAGGAGGGTGACCTCGCGCGCCGTACCGATCAGCTCCGGAAAGACGACCTCGACATCGAAGGGAAGCGGAGCCAGCGGCCGGGGCCCGGGCGGCTGGGCCTGTGGGGTGTCCTGCTTCGCGCGCCCTGACGGCATGGCCTCTCCTGCTGCTTGTGGTCGTAACGCCGCCGACCCTAGTCCCCGCCCCGCCTCCCGTTGCACCCCGTTCAGCCCGTCGGCGACAGGCCCACCACATGCCGACACTATCCGGGAGTTCGTATCCCCAAAGCCCGTCCTGCGACGGCACTCCGACCATGACGAACACGTACGGCACGTGGACTGCCAGATCAGCGACATGTCATACACGACGGCATTCGGTAAAACGGACGTTGTCACGTTGTTGGCTGTGTGACTGCCTGACGGCGCGTCGTGGCGTGGTGGAGCCTGGTTCCGGGCTGTGTTCAGGCCGCGGTGGCGAGGCCGGCGACGCCGGTGATCTGCTCCCAGNNGAACGCGGACAGGAACCGCTGCGCTTCGCCCACGGAGCGGAAGCGTTTCATCGCACGTTCGCGCTGTCTGGTGGGTTGGTGGCTGTTCTCCGCCCGGTTGTTCAGGCCCTTGTGCGAGCGATGTTCCACCGAGGGCATGACCTCGCGGTGGGCGGCGCCGTAGGATCGGAGTTTGTCGGTGACGACCACCCGCGGCACCATGC
>NZ_MUBA01000922.1 GCF_002154575.1 Streptomyces bobili | reverse complement strand
CGAGCTGGAGCTGAGCGAGGAGCTGCTGGCCGGGCTCGCCGAGGTGTTCCCGGGCCCGGGTCCGTCCCCGGAGGCCTTCGCCTGGTAGGCGGGCGGGTACAGCCTGCGGCACGGGCGCGCGCCAGCGTCCGGCGGCGGTGCGCGGCGGCTCTCGGTTACCTTCCGAGCGCCGCCGCCACCGCGACCAACACGAACATCAATACGAGCGCACCGGCCATGATCCGGTTCCGGGTCTTCGGGTCCACCCTTCGAGCCTAACCGGCCCCGCCGAGCGCCCAGCGGCCGACCGGCACATAGTGCGGCTGCTCCCCCGGCACCCCGGACCTCGGCAGGTCGCTGCGCACGAGCGTCAGCTCCCGTACGGTCCACTCGCGGCCGGCGAAGTCGTGCAGCGAGTCGACGTACGGGCGGGGGTCGAGGGCCTCGCGGCTGCGGGCCACCGTCAGGTGTGCCTTGTAGCGGCGGTGCTCCCCCAGGTCCACGCCCGCCTTGCGGCCCGCGGCCTCCGCCCGGTCGGCCAGCAGCCGCAGTTCCGCCACCCCGCCC
>NZ_MUBA01000921.1 GCF_002154575.1 Streptomyces bobili | reverse complement strand
TGTCGAAGCGGAGCAGACCGAGGACGTTGCTCTCGCGGGCACCGCGCAGCCTCTCGCTCGGCAGCCGCCCGCCCCACTCCCACTCCTCGTGGTGCAGGCGGCGCCCCTCGGCGGCTTGTTCGGCCCGCTCCTTGGCCGCCCGTTGGAACACCTGGCGAGTCAGGCGTTCGGCCTCGGCGAGCTGCTCGGGCGTACGCGCCGTCTGGCGCACGTTCCAGTGCAGGTCCCCGGCCATCCGCGAGGTGTGGCGGATCACCTCGTCCGGGCGGGGTGGGGCGGGCCAGAACTGCAGGAGGTAGCTGTCCGCCCGGGACTCCCCAGCCACTCTGGTGGAGAGTTCCCGTCCCTCGTCCATCCCCCGGGCGCAGTACCGGACCCGGTAGTCGGTTCGGGCGAGACCCAGGTCCCACGCGGCCTCGCCGTCCCCCTGCACCAAACTTGTGCGTTCCGACTCGGGGCGGAAGGACACCTCCATCACGTCATCCCAGACCGGGTCCAGCACAGGGGCTGCGTCGTGGACTTCCACGACAAAGCCGACGTCGCCCGCGTACAGCCCGGTGGACAGGACGATCACACCTGGAACCGCAGCCCCGCACAACCCCCCGATCTGGTACGCGAGCGCCTTGGCGAGGTCAGGTCTGGCGCAGTCCGGATCGCTCTCGACGTAGATCTGACGATCGTGAACACGCACCTCGCCTGCGACCGGCCTACGCACAGCACTCCCCTCGCCGAGGACGGCCTCAAAGCCCCTGTCGGGCAGGCCGTCACGTGCCCCGCATCATGCCGCAGGCCACTGACAACACGGCCGACGACGCCGCGAGGCCGACGGTGACATCGATGATGCGGCCACTGACGCAAGAGGGTGTCGGTCACGATGTGCCGTTTGCGGCCCGGCACCTTCTTGCCGCCGTCGTAACCGCGTGAGGCTGCCGACACCGTCGCGGCGGCCCGCACCGACTGCGCGTCGATGCCCCCGCC
>NZ_MUBA01000920.1 GCF_002154575.1 Streptomyces bobili | reverse complement strand
CCGGCCGTGGAGTACCCGAACTGGGACCTGCGGGGACTCGGCAAGCTGCTCGACCAGCGTTTCGAGGCCTTGCGGGAGGAACGGGGCTACGACTACTTCGAGGTGGCCACCACCCAACAGAGCAAGGTCGGCGGCTATCCGGGGTGGACCCAGGAGCCTGACTGGCCCGACTGCGCAGGCTGCGGTACCCGCATGGAACACCTGCTCAGCGTCACCGCGACTGAACCGGGCATGGGCCGGTGGCTCCCCCTGGATGACTGGGGCCCCAGCCATGACAGAACCGCGGCCTCGTGCTGGCTGGCCGAGGCCGATCCCGCCGCCCTNNGCCCGCTTCTCGGCGGCCGGTGCGTGATCTTTGGGCGGCCGCGGGTCGTCCTGAAC
This sequence comes from Streptomyces bobili, assembly GCF_002154575.1. Classification (GTDB taxonomy): domain Bacteria; phylum Actinomycetota; class Actinomycetes; order Streptomycetales; family Streptomycetaceae; genus Streptomyces; species Streptomyces bobili. Next base: position 223 of record NZ_MUBA01000920.1, on the reverse strand, counting down.
TGGAGATGTCGGCGCCGGACACTGTTTCTGTCACTCGGCTGCAGAGCAGCCGTGTTCGTAAGCCACTCGGTCGTGAGCGCGCGGCCGGACAGCTACGCCGTTTGACGGGATGCCGCCTCGTTTGGAGGGCGGGGTCATCGTCGCCGAAAGTCAGTTGAGTTGGTGTTCTTGGTGGGGAAGGGTCTGTGGTCATGGAGTTCTTCTGCTACCACCGTGACCGGCC
>NZ_MUBA01000919.1:321-765 GCF_002154575.1 Streptomyces bobili | reverse complement strand
CGGTGACGACCGCGACCTGTCCTTCGAGGCTCACCTTGCTCATGCGCCCTCCTTCATGGCTATGTGGGTGGTGACGAGGTCCCGGATCGTGCCGGTGACCAGCTCCGGGGCCTCCACCGGCGTCATGTGGCCGAGGCCGGGAAGCTCCGTGAGGCCGACGCACTGCGGCAGCGCCTCGGCGATCCGGCGGGAGTGCACGGGCGGGGTCATCCGGTCCGCCGAACCCACGATCACCGCCGCCGGTACCCGCAACTCCCGTACGGCGTGGTCGAGATCGAGCAGGTGAAGGACGTTCGACCAGGCGTGCCGGACCCGGCGCGGGCAGGCGTGCACGATCCGCGCGCAGGCCTCCACCATGTGCGGGGCCGAACCGGCGCCCATCGTGGCGTACTTGAGGATCCGGCGGGCGACGGGCGTGACCGGGCCGAGGGGCGCCCGTGAGCC
>NZ_MUBA01000919.1:0-308 GCF_002154575.1 Streptomyces bobili | reverse complement strand
GCGGGCCGGGCGGAGGCGGCCATGATGGTCATGCCGCCCATGGAGTGCCCGGCGATCACGGCCCTCTCCCCCGGCGCGAGCGTCGCGGTGAGTACGGCTTCGAGGTCGTCGGCGAGCAGGTCGGCGCTGCACGCCGCGCTCGCCGGGGTCCGGCCGTGGCCGCGCTGGTCGTAGGCGATGACCCGGTGGTCGGCGGACAGGGCGCGTATCTGCGCCGCCCAGAAGGCGGTCGTCCTCGCGCACGGCGGGACCTGCTCGACCGCCTCCTCGCCGGCGCAGATACGCGCCCTGTCCGCCGACCACCGGGT
>NZ_MUBA01000918.1 GCF_002154575.1 Streptomyces bobili | reverse complement strand
GGTGGATCGGGTTCCGGTCCCCGGAGACGGCCCCGTACCGCCGCCCGATGTCGGCACCGAGCCGCCACTCATCGACCACGGGAAGCGGAGGCCCGGCCGCGGGGAGCGGCGGCTCCACGCTCCCCGGAGCCGGCTCGGGCGCCTGCCCGTCCGTCCGGTGCCGAGCCAGATACCTGCTCTCCGACTCCCACACCACCTCCCCGGCCTCCCGCAGTTCGGTCACGACGACGGCCTCCGTGCCGCGTCGGTGCGGGACCAACCGGTCGACGTGGACGGCGAGTTCGTACGTCGTCCCGGTGGCCGGGAGCGGGCGGTGCCGGGTCAGTGAGATCGAGGTGTGGACGAGGCCGAGCAGCGGAAGGGGGAACGCGCGGCCGCTCATGATGCGCATGGCCAGCGGGAAGCCGAGGACGTGCGGGTAGGTGACCGGCAGGGCGTCGTCGCCGGTGGGGAAGCCGCAGACCCGCTCGTAGGCGGCGAGCCGGGTGAGGTCGACGCGCAGGTTGGGCAGGACGAGCCGGCCGCCGGAGAAGACGGCGCCGGGCCGGGGCCGCTTGAACGGGGACAGCAGGGCTCCGCGGGCGAGCAGCGGGCCGAGGGCGGGGGAGGCGGAGAGCGGCGGGGCGGTCACCGCGCCCGTACCCCG
>NZ_MUBA01000917.1 GCF_002154575.1 Streptomyces bobili | reverse complement strand
ATTCGATCGGCTCGCTGCTCGGACCCGCCGTCTGCGGCGCACTCGTGGTGTGGACCGACCCGGCCTGGGTCATCGCCATCGACGCCGGCACCTTCCTGGCCAGCGCGCTGTTCCTGGCCGGAGTGCGTACCTCGTCCGCCAAGAACGCCGTTCGCGAGGGTGAGAGCTTCGCGGAACAACTGCGGCACGGCTGGCGCGAGTTCAGCTCCCGCACGTGGCTGTGGTCCCTCCTCGCCTACACCTCCCTGGCGTGCACCTTCGTCCTGGGGCCGGTGATGGTGCTCGGCATCGCCTTCGTCGGCGGCAAGGAGAACGGCGCCGCCCAATGGGGCACCGTCATGGCCGCGCAGGGCGTCGGCTCCCTCCTCGGCGGGCTGGTGGGAATGCGCGTGCGCTTCCGCAGACCGCTGCTGGCGTCGGTGTTCTGCACGTTCGGCCTGGGCGCCTTCGCCGCCCTCCTCGCCCTGCGCGCACCCGTGTACGTCCTCGTCGTGGGCTCGCTGCTGTCCGGCGCCGGCTTCGCCCTGCTGCACATCCTCTGGACGAGCAGCCTCCAGGCCGATGTGCCGTCCGACGCGATGTCCCGCGTCAGCGCGTACGACGGTGTGGCGAGCGTGCTCTCCATGACCGTGGGCTACTGGTGGGCTGCCCCGGCCGCAGCGGAGTTCGGCGCCGCACCGTTGTTGTGGT
>NZ_MUBA01000916.1 GCF_002154575.1 Streptomyces bobili | reverse complement strand
TCCCGGCGTACTGCGTGGGTTTGCTCGGCGACCGCGACCGGGGCGGCCAGGACCCCACCGGGTCGGGCGGCGGCAAGGGCGGCAAGGGAAGCAAGGGCGACCAGGGCGGGAAGACCGGCGGCACGGCCGGCCAGGACGGCAAGGGCCGGGGCGGCAGCGGGGGCGAGGGGGCCGACGGCCGAGGCGGGAGCGACGCCGGGACGCCGGGCGGCAGGGACGGCAAGTCCTCCGGCGGCGGCAACGGCAACGGCGGAGGCAACGGTGACGGCAAGGGCAGAGGCAACGGCGCCGACGCCCGCTGACCATGCCCCTGACCTGCGACTTCTCGGTCCGTAAAAATTTCCTGCCGCAGGGTGTGACGTTTTCGGCGGCTCCGGCGCAGTAAGTAGTGAGCCGACTGGTCATCGGCCCTCGCACGGAGCCGGGGTTCCCCCCGTACCTACGGCTCGTGCACCTGGCGCGGGCGGGACACGTTCCCCCGGTCCCGCTCGCGCCCCATACCTCTCACCAGGAGACGACGACCTTGTCGCCGTTCCTCACCTGCGCGAACAGCTCCGCGATCGCCGCCTCGTCCCGTACGTTGACGCACCCGTGCGAGGCCCCGGCGTAGCCGCGGGCCGCGAAGTCCGACGAGAAGTGCACCGCCTGTCCACCACTGAAGAACATCGCGTACGGCATCGGCGAGTCGTAGAGCGTGGACACATGGTGGCGGGACTTCCAGTAGACGCGGAACACACCCTCGCGGGTGGGGGTGTACTGGGAGCCGAACCGGACGGACACCGTGGTCAGGGTTCGCCCGTCGACCATCCAGCGCAGGGTGCGGCTCGTCTTGTCGACGCACAGCACCCGCCCGGTCAGGCACCGTGCGTCGGGTGCGGCGGCCGGCTGACCGCCCATCAGATACAGCTCCCACCGGTCCGGCTCGTGCGTCATCGCCAGCAGCCGCCCCCAGGTGACGGAGTCCGTCCGCCCGGTCCTGGGCAGCCCGCGCTTGCCCTGGAACCCCTTCACGGCGTCCTCGGTGCGGGCGTCGTAACTTCCGCTGGGCCCTTCGAACAGCCAGGCCACCTGCCGCAGCCGGGCCTGGAGTTCGCGGATGTCGCGCCCGGAGTCGCCGGGCGACCACAGGACGCGGGGCGGGGGAGCGGGGG
>NZ_MUBA01000915.1 GCF_002154575.1 Streptomyces bobili | reverse complement strand
TCCCACAGCAGCTCCGGCCCCGCCCCCGACCAGCGCAGCCCCGCGCACTTCCATGCCTGTGCCATCACCCACCACGGTAGGCGCCGCCACTGACAACGCCCCCTCGGCCACTCGCCGCCGCCCCGCGAGCCGGCACCCCACGCACGCCGGATGACCGGCCCGTGCCTCCAGGTCCCGCACCCGCATGCCCCACTCGGCCCGTGGCCGCACGCCAGGCGGCTTGCCCCACCCGGACAGGTGCAGCGCCCACGTGACCAGCGCACTCAGCGCCACGACCACGAGTCCCGCTCCCACCAGCACTCCGGACACGGCACACACGCCGACCCCCGCCACCGAGGTGCCGAGGGTGGCGATCGCGACGCCGGTCCAGCCGGCGACCGTATGCCCTTCGTCGTACAGAGACATTGACCCCTCACGATCTAAGAAGTTGAGACACATAACCTCTTACAAGGTAAGAGAAACCGAAAGCGGATAACAAGGAGCCAGCAGAAACCGGCCGCAGAAACCGACCGCAGAGGGAGCACGTCCCGCGATGACCGCCCAGTCACCCCGTCCACCCGCCACCCCCGCGCAGGCACTGTCGGCGATGGACGACCTCATCGCGGCCAGCCTGGTCGGCCAGCAGGAGATGGCCCAGCGCCTGGGCCTGAACGTCACCGACCTGACCTGTTTCGGCTACGTCATCCAGGCCGGCGAGAACCTCCTCACCGCGGGCGACCTCGCGACCCGCGTGCACGTCACCACGGGCGCCGTGACCGGCATCCTCAACCGCCTGGAACGCGCGGGATACGTC
>NZ_MUBA01000092.1 GCF_002154575.1 Streptomyces bobili | reverse complement strand
CCGACTGGCCGACTGGCCGACGGTCCCCAGAAGTAAGCGCCTCGGACTCCCGCCGCTGACCGACCGCCCCGTCCCGTCCCGATCCGGAACCACCACCTCCCGTCAGGCGTTTCCCGGCCTCAGTCCACTGTTGTCCGGACACGGGTGGGGGGTTTGCTGGGATGCTGGAAGCTGTTCTGTGGATGGTGGATGGACGAGTGGCTGGGGGGCCGGCGAGCGTGGAGGTCAGGGTGCGGGTGGTCATTGCCGAGGATTCGGTGCTGTTGCGGGAGGGGCTGACGCGGTTGTTGACGGACCGGGGGCTCGACGTGGTCGCCGGCGTCGGGGATGCCGAGGCGTTGGTGAAGACGATCACCGAGCTGGACGCGGAGGGCGCGCTGCCCGACGTGGTCGTGGCCGACGTACGGATGCCCCCTACACATACCGATGAGGGGGTGCGGGCCGCCGTACGGCTGCGTAAGGCGCATCCGGGGCTCGGCGTGCTGGTGTTGTCGCAGTACGTGGAGGAGAGGTACGCCACCGAACTACTGGCCGGTTCCAGCCGGGGTGTGGGCTATCTGCTCAAGGACCGGGTGGCCGAGGTGCGGGAGTTCGTGGACGCGGTGGTGCGGGTGGCCGAGGGGGGTACCGCCCTCGATCCCGAGGTGGTCGCGCAGCTCCTCGGGCGCAGCCGCAAGCAGGATGTGCTGGCCGGGCTGACCCCTCGGGAGCGGGAGGTACTGGGGCTGATGGCCGAGGGACGGACGAACTCGGCGATCGCGAAGCAGTTGGTGGTGAGCGACGGCGCGGTGGAGAAGCACGTCAGCAATATTTTCCTCAAGCTCGGCCTGTCCCCCAGCGTCGGAGATCATCGTCGCGTTCTCGCGGTTCTCACCTATCTCAATTCATGACGATCACCAGGCGTCCTCGTCGTGCCTTCTTGGACATACTGGGCAGTCGGAAATCATGGCCAGTCAGGGCGCCGGGCCGTCTCACGGCGGTGACCGTCATGAGAATGGCCGAGGGAAGGCGACCCTTACAGACGTAGGGTTGATCCAGGGAGGGCCTTCGGGAAGGCCTTTCCCCCGGACAGCCGCCTCTAGGGAGGTCCAGTTCAGTGACCAGTCAGGTCAGCAGTCCAGCGGAACAGGCCGACGGAACCGACGGAAGCGACGCAGCCGTCGTGGGAGAGCAGCGCAAACCGGGCGGGACGAAGGACGTACGCCGTCTCGACCGGGTGATCATCAGGTTCGCGGGGGACTCGGGCGACGGCATGCAGCTCACCGGTGACCGATTCACCTCGGAGACGGCGTCGTTCGGCAACGACCTGTCGACCCTGCCGAACTTCCCCGCCGAGATCCGCGCGCCCGCCGGCACCCTCCCCGGCGTGTCCTCGTTCCAGCTGCACTTCGCCGACCACGACATCCTCACGCCGGGTGATGCGCCCAATGTGCTGGTCGCGATGAATCCGGCGGCGCTGAAAGCCAACATCGAGGATGTGCCGCGCGGCGCGGAGATCATCGTCAACACGGACGAGTTCACCAAACGGGCGATGCAGAAGGTGGGGTACGCGGCCTCGCCGCTGGAGGACGGTTCCCTCGACGGTTATCAGATCCATCCGGTCCCGTTGACCACCCTGACCGTCGAGGCTCTCAAGGATTTCGACCTCACCCGCAAAGAGGCCGAGCGCAGCAAGAACATGTTCGCGCTCGGCCTCTTGTCGTGGATGTACCACCGGCCGACGGAGGGGACGGAGAAGTTCCTGAAGTCGAAGTTCGCGAAGAAGCCTGACATCGCTGCCGCGAACATCGCCGCTTTCCGGGCGGGCTGGAACTTCGGGGAGACGACCGAGGATTTCGCGGTCAGTTATGAGGTCGCTCCGGCGGCGAAAGCGTTCCCGGTCGGCACCTACCGGAACATCTCCGGGAACCTGGCGCTGTCGTACGGGCTGGTCAGCGCCTCCCGGCAGGCGGACCTTCCGCTGTTCCTGGGCTCGTACCCGATCACGCCGGCCTCGGACATCCTGCACGAGCTGAGCAAGCACAAGAACTTCGGCGTACGCACCTTCCAGGCCGAGGACGAGATCGCGGGCATCGGCGCGGCGCTGGGGGCGGCGTTCGGTGGGTCGCTGGCGGTGACCACGACCTCCGGGCCCGGTGTGGCCCTGAAGTCGGAGACCATCGGGCTCGCCGTGTCGCTGGAGCTGCCGCTGCTGGTGATCGACATCCAGCGTGGCGGGCCGTCGACCGGTCTGCCGACGAAGACCGAGCAGGCGGATCTGCTCCAGGCGATGTTCGGGCGCAACGGCGAGGCCCCGGTGCCCATCGTGGCGCCCCGCACACCCGCCGACTGCTTCGACGCGGCTCTGGAGGCGGCCCGGATCGCCCTCATGTACCGCACCCCGGTGATGCTGCTGTCCGACGGCTATCTCGCGAACGGCTCCGAGCCCTGGCGGATCCCGGAACTGGACGAACTGCCTGATCTGACCGTGCAGTTCGCACAGGGTCCCAATCACACCCTGGAGGACGGCTCCGAGGTGTTCTGGCCGTACAAGCGCGACCCGCAGACGCTGGCCCGGCCGTGGGCGGTGCCGGGCACGCCGGGGCTGGAGCACCGTATCGGCGGGATCGAGAAGCAGGACGGCACGGGCAACATCTCCTACGACCCGGCCAACCACGACTTCATGGTCCGCACCCGGCAGGCCAAGATCGACGGCATCGACGTGCCGGACGTCGAGGTCGACGACCCGCACGAGGCGAGGACCCTGGTCCTGGGCTGGGGTTCCACCTACGGGCCCATCACCGCGGCCGTACGGCGGCTGCGGGCGGCCGGGGAGCCGATCGCGCAGGCCCATCTGCGGCACCTGAACCCTTTCCCGAAGAATCTGGGCGCGGTCCTGAGTCGTTACGACAAGGTCGTGATCCCGGAGATGAACCTGGGCCAGCTCGCCACCTTGATCCGGGCGAGGTATCTGGTCGACGCGCACTCGTACAACCAGGTCAACGGCATGCCGTTCAAGGCGGAGCAGCTCGCCTCGGCGCTCAAGGAGGCCATCGATGGCTGACACGTCCACGGAAGCCACGGGCACGGGCACGGGCACCGGCACCGGCACCGGCACCGGCACCGGCACGATCGAGGCGCTTTCCCTGGTCCCCAAGGCCGAGGGCCGCCAGTCCATGAAGGACTTCAAGTCCGATCAGGAAGTGCGCTGGTGCCCCGGCTGCGGTGACTACGCGATCCTGGCCGCCGTCCAGGGCTTCATGCCGGAGCTGGGGCTGGCGAGAGAGAACGTCGTCTTCGTCTCGGGCATCGGCTGCTCCTCGCGCTTCCCCTACTACATGAACACCTACGGGATGCACTCGATCCACGGGCGGGCCCCGGCGATCGCGACCGGGCTCGCCGCCAGCAGACGCGACCTGAGCGTGTGGGTGGTCACCGGGGACGGCGACGCGCTGTCCATCGGCGGCAACCACCTCATCCACGCCCTGCGGCGAAATGTGAACCTCAAGATCCTGCTGTTCAACAACCGGATCTACGGGCTGACCAAGGGGCAGTACTCCCCCACCTCCGAGGTCGGCAAGATCACCAAGTCGACGCCGATGGGCTCGCTGGACGCGCCCTTCAACCCGGTGTCGCTGGCCATCGGCGCGGAGGCGTCGTTCGTGGCGCGCACGATCGACTCCGACCGCAAGCATCTGACGGAGGTGCTGCGTCAGGCCGCGGCCCATCCGGGCACGGCGCTGGTGGAGATCTACCAGAACTGCAACATCTTCAACGACGGAGCCTTCGAGGCGCTCAAGGACCGGCAGTCGGCAGAGGAGGCGGTGATCCGGCTGGAGCACGGACAGCCGATCCGGTTCGGCGGCGACCGGTCGAGGGGCGTCGTGCGGAACCGGTTGACCGGCGATCTGGAGGTGGTGACGGTGACCCCGGAGAACGAGTCCGAGATCCTGGTCCACGACGCGCACTCCGCGTCCCCGACCACCGCCTTCGCACTGTCCCGGCTGGCCGACTCGGACACCCTGCACCACACCCCCATCGGCGTCCTGCGCTCCGTCGAGCGTCCGGTCTACGACACCCAGATGAGCGACCAGCTCGACGAGGCGATCGAGCGGCACGGCAAGGGGGATCTGGCGTCGCTGCTGGCCGGCGGGGACACCTGGACGGTCGTCGGCTGACCCATCAGGCGCTTACGTCCGCCTCGCACCCACAGAGGCCCGGAACCACAAAGGTTCCGGGCCTCTGCGTCTGCGTAGGCCTCTCATGCCGCCCACTTACCTGAATGCCAGTACCTTACTTCAAAGTGGGTACTTTCCAAGAGTTAGCGCACGCCTTAGGGTTAGTTGCAGACCGCACCCCCCAAGGAGTTCTGAACCATGAGCATTGTCGTCACCGGAGCCACCGGACACCTCGGCCGTCACGTCGTGGAGCAGTTGCTGGAGAAGGTCCCCGCGGAGGGGATCACGGCCGTCGTGCGCGACAAGGCCAAGGCCGCGGACCTCGCCGAGCGCGGCGTGAAGCTCGCGGTCGCCGACTACAGCGCCCCCGAGACGTTCGACGGCCTGTTCGCCGCCGGTGACAAGGTGCTCCTCATCTCGGGCAGCGAGGTCGACAAGGACCGCCCGGCCCAGCACCAGGTCGTCATCGACGCCGCGAAGGCGGCCGGCGTCGCGCTGCTGGCGTACACCAGCGCGCCCGGCGCCCTGAGCGCCGCGCTGGCCGACGACCACCGCGCCACCGAGAAGGCGCTGCTCGCCTCCGGGCTGCCCTACTCCCTGCTGCGCAACGGCTGGTACCACGAGAACTACACCGAGAACCTCGCCCCGGTGCTGGAGCACAACGCCGTCGTCGCCGCCGCCGGCGAGGGCCTCGTCTCCTCCGCCGCCCGCGCGGACTACGCGGCTGCCGCGGTCGCCGTACTGACCGGCGAGGGGCACGAGAACACGACGTACGAGCTGGGCGGCGACGAGGCGTGGAGCTTCGCGGAGTACGCGGCCGAGCTGAGCCGGCAGACGGGCAAGGAGATCGGCTACAGCGCCGTGCCCGCCGAGACCCTGATCGGCATCCTGACCGGCGCCGGACTGCCCGAGCCGTTCGCCGCGATCCTGGCCGGCGTGGACACTTCGATCGCGAAGGGCGAGCTGGTCGTCTCCAGCGGTGACCTGTCCCGCCTGGCGGGCCGTCCGACCACTCCGCTGTCCGAGGCGATCGCCGCCGCACTGAAGGACTGACCTCGGGCCTCCCACCCGAGGCTCGCCGTCCCGCCCGAGGGCCGTTACTCCCCCGTTCCGGGCTCCCGGGCTCCCGACCCCCGCCTGTCACGACCGTATGGCGATACGGACATGACAGGCGGGGGTTTCCGGCGTTACCTTCGACCACGTATGCCTGTCGTGAGGTCGTGAGAAGGAGGGGCCCGTGACCGGGACGTCCAAGGGTGGTGAGGGCCGGATCGGCCTGCTGAACGGTTTCGCCGCCTACGGGATGTGGGGCCTCGTCCCCCTCTTCTGGCCGCTGCTCAAGCCAGCGGGCGCGGCCGAGATCCTCGCCCACCGCATGGTGTGGTCCCTCGCCTTCGTCGCCGTCGCGCTGATCGTCATACGCCGCTGGCAGTGGGCCGGTGAGCTGCTGCGCCAGCCGCGCAGGCTCGCGCTCGTCACGGTCGCCGCCGCCGTCATCACGGTGAACTGGGGCGTCTACATCTGGGCCGTGAACAGCGGCCACGTCGTCGAGGCGTCGCTGGGCTACTTCATCAACCCGCTGGTCACCATCGCCATAGGCGTCCTGCTCCTGAAGGAGCGGCTGCGACCCGTGCAGTGGGTGGCGGTCGGCATCGGCCTCGCCGCCGTCCTCGTGCTGACCATCGGGTACGGCCGCCCGCCGTGGATCTCGCTCTGCCTCGCCTTCTCCTTCGCCATCTACGGGCTGGTGAAGAAGAAGGTCAACCTCGGCGGGGTCGAGTCGCTGGCCGCCGAGACGGCGATCCAGTTCCTGCCCGCGCTCGCCTATCTGCTGTGGCTGGCCGGCCACGGCGGCTCCACCTTCACCGGTGAGGGCCTCGGGCACTCGGCCCTCCTCGCCTCCACCGGCATCGTCACAGCGCTCCCGCTGGTCTGCTTCGGCGCGGCGGCGATACGGGTGCCGCTGTCCACGCTGGGCCTGTTGCAGTACATGGCGCCGGTGTTCCAGTTCCTCCTCGGCATCCTCTACTTCGGCGAGGCCATGCCGCCCGAGCGCTGGGCCGGCTTCGCGCTGGTCTGGCTGGCGCTGGTGCTGCTCACCGGGGACGCGTGGCGCTCCTCGGTCCGTACGGCGCGTACGGCACGGTCGGCGCGGACCGCATTGGCACTCGCCGCCGAGACCGGGACGCCCGGCACCGCCGGTCCCGCACCGAAGGCTGAGAGCGTGCCTTCCGCTGTCGAGGCGCCGGACGTCTCCCCCCTCGCCAAGCCGTAGACGACGGTCACCCTGAGGGTCCTGGCGGGTGGCCAGCTCTCCGTGAGGGTCCTGGCGGATGGCTAGCCCTCCGTGGGGCTCCGAGCGGATGGCTAGCCCTCCGTGGTGCTCCGAGCGGGTGGCCGGCTCTCCGTGAGGCGCCCGCGCGCCCGGTGTGCGCGTACCTTCTCGCGGTTGCCGCAGTGTTCCATCGCGCACCAGCGGCGGCGGCCGGGGCGGGAGGTGTCGACGAACAGCAGGCGGCAGTCGTGCGCGGCGCACTCGCGGACCCGGTGCCCGTGCGGGCCGCTGAAGAGGTCGATCGCGTCGCGGGCGACCGTCGAGAGCAGGTGGGTGCCGGTGGCGCCGGGCGCCCAGGCACGGGTTCCGTCCGGGGTGAGCCGGGAGACGAGCGGGGGCTCGGCCGCGGCCTCGTTGAGGGCGTCGAGGTGCTCCGGCCGCTGCGGGCGGCCGTGCGCCCGGTCGGCGGTGAGGAGGAGGAGGGCGTCCCGGACCTCCCGTACCCGGCGCACCTCACTTTCGGACACAGCGACTTCCAGCCCTTCGGGCAGGCGGCTGCGGGCTGCCCAGGCGACGAGGTCGGCGGGTTCGTGCAGCACCTCGTAGCGAGCGAGGGCGCCGGGGCCACCGGTGGGCAGCAGCTCCAGGCAGAGGGCGCCCGGATCGAAGCGGTAGGGCGTGCCGTCGTGCGAGACCAGGGTCAGGCCGGGCGGCCGACCGGGTGACGACGGCCGGCCGGTCGGCGATGCCGGCGACGCAGGCGAACCCGGCGATGCCGACGATGTGGCTGCCTCCGATGTTTTCGGATGCTCCGGCGTTTCCGTTGCCCGCGCGCTCATGTAACCAATATAACTGGTTACATGAGCGAGACACCCGCAACGGAACCCACGCCCGTCCACTGGAAACTCGTCGTCGACTCCCTCGACCCGCACACTCAGGCGGACTTCTGGGCCGCCGCGCTGCACTACACGGTCGAGGACAACAGCGCGCTCATCGAGCGGCTGCTGGGACTCGGCGCACTGCCCGGCGCGGCCACCCTGGAGCACCACGGCCGCCCGGCCTTTCGGGACCTGATCGCCGTACGGCATCCCGCGGACCCCTTCGACGCGGAGAGCGGCACCGGGCTGGGGCGGCGGTTGCTGTTCCAGCGGGTGCCGGAGCACAAGACGGTAAAGAACCGGCTCCACCTCGACCTGCACCCCGGTGCGGGGCGGCGGGAGGGGGAGGTCGAGCGGCTCACAGCGCTCGGCGCGAGCGTGCTGCGGGAGGTGAAGGAACCGTCCGGGGCATGGGTGGTGATGGCGGACCCGGAGGGGAACGAGTTCTGCGTGCACTGAGCCGGGCGAAGGCGGAATCAGACCCGGAACCAAGGGGTCACGGCGGCCGGGTGAAGGCGGGGCCAGACGGTCACGGCCGCCGGGCGGCGAGCGGCTCCGTTATGTGAACTCCTTGTCCAGATAGCGCTCTTGACGAAGAGTTGGCCACAGCTTCACCATCCAGGCACCCCATTCACTGTGGGTTCCCTGTGGCCAACCCACCGGGGACCCCTCTGGAACTCGGAGCCCCCCACCATGAAGCTCTCCGTTTCCGGGCGGGCCACGGCGACCGCCGTCGTCGCCGCCGCCACGCTGCTCGCCACCGGATCCATAGCCGGCGCGGCGCCCGCCCCCGAGCCCGTCGCGATCGCCGCCGCACCCGACATCCCGGTGACCGCCGTCAAGGCGCACCTGACCCAGCTCCAGTCCATCGCCACCGCCAACGGCGGCAACCGCGCCCACGGCCGCACCGGCTACCGGGCCTCCCTGGACTATGTGAAGGCCAAGCTGGACGCCGCCGGATTCACCACCACGATCCAGCAGTTCACCGCGTCCGGCCGGGTCGGCTACAACCTGATCGCCGACTGGCCCGGCGGCGACACCAACCAGGTCGTCATGGCCGGTTCGCACCTCGACAGTGTCAGCTCCGGCGCCGGGATCAACGACAACGGGACCGGCTCGGCGGCCGTACTGGAGGCCGCCCTCACCGTCGCCCGCACCGGCTACCAGCCCACCAAGCACCTGAGATTCGCCTGGTGGGGCGCCGAGGAACTCGGACTGGTCGGCTCCCGCTACTACGTCAACAGCCTGTCCTCCGCGAACCGCGCCAGGATCAGCGGGTACCTCAACTTCGACATGATCGGCTCGCCGAACCCCGGCTACTTCGTCTACGACGACGACCCGGCCATCGAGAAGACCTTCAAGGACTACTTCGCGGGCATCGGCGTCGCCACCGAGATCGAGACCGAGGGCGACGGCCGCTCCGACCACGCGCCCTTCAAGAGCGCGGGCGTCCCGGTCGGCGGCCTGTTCACCGGGGCGAGCCGCGCGAAGACGGCGGCACAGGTGACCAAGTGGGGCGGTACGGCCGGCCAGGCCTTCGACCGCTGCTACCACTCCTCCTGCGACACCACCGCCAACGTCAACGACACCGCCCTCAACCGCAACGCGGACGCGCTCGCGCACGCGGTGTGGACGTTGTCGCAGTAGGTCTGCGGCTCACCCTGCGGGCGGGCCCGCACGCTATCCCTGCGGGCCCGCGCCCGAGTCGCGGGCCCGTCGGGCCAGCCGGGTCATGCGGGACGTGGCCGACTCCAGTTCCTCGGCGTCCTCGGCGGCGGGTCCGCCCTCGGTGACCAACTCGGTCCACAGGGTGAGGAGTTCGGTGCCGAGGTTGAGGCCCTGGAAGGGGTCCCGCACGGCCCGCCAGGCCGTCGCCGCGCTCTGTACGTTGCCGTACGAGGCCTCCGCGTCCCGGTTGCCGTGGTGGATACGGGCCAGGTCGAGCGACAGGTGGAAGGAGCGGACCGGGTCACCGGCCAAGTAGGCGATGTACGCGGCGAGTTCGCGCAGCCGGAGCACCTCGGGGTGCTCCGGTCCCAGCGTCGCCGACGCCTCGGTCACCGTCCGCTCCGCGAGCGCCGCGGCCGTGTCCGTGCGACCCGCCCGCACCGCCTCGTTGATCCGCGCCATCGGCTCGCCGAGCAGCGCGGGCGCCCCGTCGACGCCGGGAAGCGAGCGCGGATCCTCTCCGAGCACGGCCTCCGCCACGGCGTCGAAGCCTCGGGCGGGGGTCGGCTTGGTGTCCGGTTCGGGGTCGAACCCCAGGGCCTCTTCGGGGG
>NZ_MUBA01000914.1 GCF_002154575.1 Streptomyces bobili | reverse complement strand
CGGGCCGAGGCCGAACGGGGCCAGGGGCGGGCTACTTCACCCGCCACTTCTGGTTCGGGGTGCCCGAGCAGGTCCACAGCTGGAGCTTGGACTCGTTGCCGGTGCCGCCGTCCTTGACGTCGACACACTTGTCGGCCTGCGGATTGACCAGGTCACCGGCGGTGCTCATGACGAACTGCTGGGCGGGGTTGCCGCTGCACCGGGCCAGCTGGATGACCGCCCCGTCCTCCCGCGAACCCCAGGCGACGTCCATGCACATGCCGAGCGAGCGGACCGTGCCGTCGCCGTTGAAGACCCACTTCTGGTTGGCGGTCCCGGAGCAGTCGTAGATCTGGAGCGGGGTGCCGTCGCGGCCCTTGCCGTCCTGCGAGTCGGTGACGTCGACACACCGGTCGGAGGCCTGCCCGATGATCAGCTGCCCCGGCACCGGCTCCGGGTCGGCCTCGGGCTCCGTACCGCCACCGGTCGTGCCCCCACCACCGCCGCCGTCGGATCCGGACGAGCCGGTGGACCCGGAGCCGCCGGTCTCCTCCTTCTCCGCCGGGGCCGAGGGGGCCTCGGGGCTGGGCAGGGGCGCGGCCGAGGCGTCGGCCTTCGGCGCGGACGGCGCCGACTCGACGGGGCTGGGCAACGCCGTGGAACCGGCTTCCGCGAGCTTCTCGGTGGCACCGCTGCTGACGGCCGGCTTGTAG
>NZ_MUBA01000913.1 GCF_002154575.1 Streptomyces bobili | reverse complement strand
GCGTCATCCCGCTCAACTCCCGTACGTCACGGGCCAGGTGGGCCTGGTCGGCGTATCCGGCGCGGGCCGCGGTGTCCGTGTACGGCACGCCTCGACGGGCCAGGGCCAGTGCGCGTCGAAGGCGCAGGATGCGGGCCAGCGTCTTGGGGCCGTAGCCGAAGGCGTGCAGTGAGCGGCGATGCAACTGGCGGACTCCGAGGCCGAGTTCGTCCGCGGTCGCGGCGATCGGGCGGCCCGTCGCGAGAGCGGTCACCAGTCGGCGAAGTCCGGCGTCGGGCGGAGTCGTCCGCTCCAGCGCCAGTTCCTCCAGCGCGGTCGCCGGACGGGTCGCGGCCTCGACCCCGGCGCGCAGTCGCCGTACCTCCGCGGCGGGCCACAGGTCGGTCAACTCCACGCGGCGGTCACGCAGTTCATGGGCGGGTACGCCCAGGAGAGCGGGCGCGGTGCCGGGGTAGAGGCGCAGACCCGCCCAGGCCCCGGTCGGGCCCTCGGGGAGGTACGCCCGGGTGTCGGGGCCGGCGACGAGGAGCCTGCCCTCGTTCCACAACAGGTCCATGCAGCCGTCGGGCAGCACCGGACGTGGGTCGCCGCCCGTCGGGGTG
>NZ_MUBA01000912.1 GCF_002154575.1 Streptomyces bobili | reverse complement strand
CCGAACTGGAAGGACTCATAGTCGCCGGGCCACGCTGACCCGCGCGTTCTCGCCCCTCATCGCCTGCGGCCAGCGGTCATCAATGACACCCGCAGCTTCCCGGCAGGCGCCACAGGCGTTCTCCCGCTCCGGCAGCCACCAGTGATCCGACGGCGACATGCCGGCTTCCTGGATTCCGCACAACGTCCTGTCGAAGAGGCCGAAAGCGTGGGAGACGTCGACGGGAAGGCCGTCCGCGACGGCCCTCTCCCAGCGCATGTCCACGGGCAAGTACGGCGGCCGCGAGACCTCGAACCACTCACCACCCACATGAGTGGCGGCGTGACACCAGAAACAGGACCAATCTCCTCTTCCCCCGCAGTCGGCAGCGCCGGCCATCGCCACATCGCGCGTCCACACACATCGCACTCCACGGGCGGATCCTCACACGCCTCCGTGCGTGACCCCAATCCGCTCACACCGCGCGACTTACCAAACACCCCCGCTGGGACAAAACGCTCTTTCAGAGGGTAAGTGGCCTACGAGGGGCGGGGTATCTGCGGCAGCGACCACGCTGCGGGGCCGGAGATGCTCTTTCTCGCGGTGTGCTCCGCACCGGCCTGGTCGTCCTGCGGATGCGGTGATGCGCTCAGGCCTCTTCGAGGCGCGGTGCCGGCAGGTCCGGGGTCGGGTCGGGTCGGGTCG
>NZ_MUBA01000911.1 GCF_002154575.1 Streptomyces bobili | reverse complement strand
GTCCAGCACCCGCCGCCACTCCCCCACGGCTCCCGCCGACACGGGCCCCGTCCAGCCGCCGGGCCGGGCCGCCCCGCCGATGTGGAACGCGTCGATCCCCGCGGCCCGCAGCGCCGGCACATGATCGAGCCGCAGCCCTCCGCCGACGAGGAGCTGCTGCTCGTACCCCTGCTCGCCGTGCCGTCCCGCCTCCGCGATCAGCACGGCCAGCCCGTCGTCGACCCCCGCGGCCGACCCGGCCGTGAGGTAGGTGTCCAGTCCGGGCAGCCCCTCGCACTGCTTGCGCAGGGCGTCGCGGTCGGCCGTGTGGTCGATCGCGCGGTGGAAGGTCCACGGGCGGCCGTCCAGCTCCGCGACCACCCGTTCGACGGTGGCCAGGTCCACGCCGCCCTCCGCGTCGAGGAAGCCGAGCACGAACTGGTCCGCCCCGGCCGCCCGCAGCTCTCCGGCGGCCCGGACGAGCCGTGCTGTGTCTTCGGCGTCCCCGGCGGCGAACCCGTCGCTCAGGCGCAGCATCACGCGCAGGTCGAGGTCGACGGCGGCCCGGATCGCGGCGAACGCCGGGACGGGCGGGGTGAGCCCGTCGGCGGCGATGTCGGTGACCACTTCGAGGCGGTCCGCGCCTCCGGCCTGGGCGGCGACCGCGTCCCGCACGTCGAGGGCGATCACCTCCAGGACTGCACGCTTGCTCATGGGACCCCATTCGTCGACGGCTCTACAGGTCTAGTCCAATTCCAGGGTACGCCTCCGAGCCGCCTCGCTCACCCCCGCATCCCCAGCCGGACGGGGGAAGAATGACGGCATGGCCGACCACCGGGAAACCGCCACCACCCACGACGCCCTCGCGTCCCTCCGCGCCCGCTTCGCCCGCACCCTCGAAGCCGCCCGCGGCCCCGCCCCAGCCACCGCACCGGCCACCC
>NZ_MUBA01000910.1 GCF_002154575.1 Streptomyces bobili | reverse complement strand
ACAGTCCCCGCCCCGGCGGCCCCCGATCCCACGGCCACGACGCTCGCGGTGCTGCTCATCGGTCCGGCCGGCGCGGGGAAGACCAGCGTCGCCAAGTTCTGGGCCGACCACCGCCGGGTGCCCACCGCCCACATCAGCCTCGACGACGTCCGTGAATGGGTGCGTTCCGGCTTCGCCGACCCCCAGTCCGGCTGGAACGACCACTCCGAGGCGCAGTACCGCCTGGCCCGCCGTACCTGCGGCTTCGCCGCGCGCAACTTCCTGGCCAACGGCATCTCGTGCATCCTCGACGACGCGATCTTCCCCGACCGCCCGGCCGTCGGACTCGGTGGCTGGAAACGGCACGTGGGGCCCGGCCTGCTCCCGGTCGTCCTGCTCCCCGGCCTGGAAGTCGTCCTGGAGCGCAACGCGGAACGCTCGGGCAATCGCCGTCTCGCCGACGAGGAGGTCGCCCGCATCCACGGCCGCATGGCCGGCTGGTACGGCTCCGGCCTGCCGATCATCGACAACTCCCAGC
>NZ_MUBA01000909.1 GCF_002154575.1 Streptomyces bobili | reverse complement strand
CGTCGGCGCCCCAGCCGCGGCGGGTAACGATGCCCGGACGGGGGCCGATGTACGGCTTCGCGCGCTGAGCGGCCGTCAGTTCGCCGGAGCCCAGGGTGAGGAGTTCGCTCTCGGTGCCCGCGCGGTCGAGGGCGGGGATCTCGGTGGCGCCGAGGCCGGCGAGCGGGGCGTTGGCGGCGGAGGCCTCGGCCGCCTCGACGGTGGTGGCTCCGGCGGTCGTGCCTTCGGTCAGTTCGGCCGCCGTGCCCGATGCCGCCTCGGGGGCGTGGGCGGGGCCGGCGGGGCCGCCCGCGTCGGTGGTGCCCGGGTCGACGAGTTCCAGGCGCATCCCCGCGGGGAGTTCCAGGGACGAGGACACGGTGCGGGCGCCCTCCGCGGTGTCCTCCGTACGCTGCTCGGCGTCCGGGCTGACGCGGACCTCCACGCCGTCGGACTCCCCCACCCAGAGCGGGGCGGTGGCGCCGCGGACGTGACCGGAGGCGCGTTCGGGGGTGTCGGGGTCGGCGCCGTGGTCGGCGTTGTGCGTCTCGACGTCCTGCCAGGCGGACCAGGTGCCGGTGCCGGCGGCGCGGGTACGGACCTGGACGCGGCCGTGCAGTTCGGCGTCCGGGTCGTCCCAGACGACGCCGAGGAGGGAGAAGGACCGTACGTCCCGGCGGGGCAGGCCCTGTTCGGCTCCCGTGCCGCCTAGGGCACGGTCGCGGGAGAGGGGGGTCAGGGGCAGCGACTGGGTGCTGCCGGCGAGCGGGGCGGCGGGGCCGGCGGGCCGGGCCGCGGCGGGTGCCGCCTGCACGGTCGTCGCCGGACGCGCCGTCACCGCGGTGGCGGGGGGCGTCAGCGGGAGGGCTAGTGCGGCCGCACAGGTGACGCCGATCGAGGAAGCAAGCAGTCCACGCATGCCACTGATCCTGAACATAGTCATACATTTCTGTCCATCGGGGACTTGATGGGGCGTCGGCGGGCGTTCCGCCGAACCGGTGGCCCGGTGGCGGGCGTTCGCCGAGGCGCGGCGCGTACGCTGACGCGGGTGAACGCCACTGACCGCACCCCTGCCGACCTGCTGCGTTCCGCGCTCGCCGCGGACCCCGCGCGTCCCCTGGTGACCTTCTACGACGACGCGACGGGCGAACGGGTCGAATTGTCCGTGGCCACCTTCGCCAATTGGGTGGCCAAGACCGCCAACCTCATCCAGGACGGGCTGTCCGCCGAACCCGGCGACCGCGTCGCCCTGCTGCTGCCCGCGCACTGGCAGACGGCGGTGTGGCTGGTGGCGTGTTCCTCGGTCGGGGTCGTCGCGGACGTGGCCGGGGACCCGGCCCGCGCGGACTTCGTCGTGGCGGGGCCCGGCCGGTTCGAGGCGGGCCTGGCGTGCCGGGGCGAGCGGTACGCGCTGTCGCTCGCGCCGCTCGGCCGCAGGTTCGTCCCGGCGCCGCCGGAGGGATACGCCGACTACGCGGTGGAGGTCCCGACCCACGGCGACCGTTTCGCTCCGTACGCGCCCGTCGATCCCGAGGAGCCCGCACTGATCGTCGCCGGCGCGGAGTTCACGAGCGCGGAGCTGGTGGACCGCGCCCGCGCCGACGCGCCCGCCCTCGGTCTCCTGGGCCCCGGCTCCCGCCTCCTGTCGGGCCTGCCGTACGACACCTGGGAGGGCCTCAGCGCCGGGCTGTACGCCCCGCTCGCCACCGGCGGGTCGGTCGTCCTGTGCCGAAACCTGGACCAGGCGCCGGAGGAGACCCTGACGAGGCGGATCGACAGCGAACGGGTGACGGCGACGGCACGGTAGCCGGGCGCGGCATCGCGTACGGTCCCGACTGCTGGGCCCACCTCCCTGGCGTGGGGCGACCGGGCGCTTCCTCGCCCCCGCCGCCC
>NZ_MUBA01000908.1 GCF_002154575.1 Streptomyces bobili | reverse complement strand
GTGCGGCCCTGTGTCCCCGCACGTCGGCGGGGACGGTGTCGTGGGACACCGTCGGCAGGGCTCGGCGCAGGGGGATGGGCGTCCGGTTCAGCCCTGGGGCATCGCGCTGCAGACACGCAGCAGGTCGATGTGCCGGCGGGAGGTGAGAAGGGGTGACGACCAGGCGGTGCGGCTCACTCGGCGGGCGACCGTCTCACACCCCATGTGCTTCCCTACCTGTTCACTAGGATTCCAGGTCCGAGTGTCGATCCGCCCCCGGCCGCCGTCAAGAGGGCGTCCACCAGGTGAGTCAGGACGTGCGTCAGGACGTGCGTCGGGGGGCGTGTCAGTTGGCGTGTCAGGAGGAGTGTCAGGAGGTGCCGGCGCCGGGCTCCGGCAGCCGGTACACCGACACATGGGACGGCGACTCGGCGGTGAACTCGGAGCCCGTCCAGTCGGCGTGCCGGGACTCCAGCCGGAAGCCCGCCAGTTGGGCCATCAGGTCGAGCTCGGCGGGCCAGATGTAGCGGTGCGGGCTGCGGTCCAGCCTGGCCTGCCGGCCGCTCTCGTCGAACGTGAAGTGGTGGGAGACGACGT
>NZ_MUBA01000907.1 GCF_002154575.1 Streptomyces bobili | reverse complement strand
CACCGAGGCCGCGGTCCGGCCGCGGCCTCGGTGGCATCGGGGGCGGTGGCGGGGGCGGTGCCGAGGACGTGGTGGAAGCTGAGCCGGGCCGTGCGGCCCAGTACCTCGGCCGCTTCCGCCGGGTCCTGCACGCCGGGCAGTTCGACGACGATCCGGTCGCTGCCGGAGCGGACGATGGTGGGTTCGGCGACACCGAGCGCGTCGACGCGACCGCGCAGCACCTCCACGGTGCGGTCGACGGTGTCCGGGCCGGCGTCGTCGTCGGCGGTGGGGCGGGTCTCGAGCACGATCTGGGTGCCGCCGCGCAGATCGAGCCCGAGATGGACGGGCACGCTCATGGCGACGTACAGGGACAGGGCGACGATGGCGAGGGCGAGCAGCCCTCGGATGCGCTGGGCGCGGGTCAAGCGGGCCTCCGGCAGGCATGCCGCGTCCACGGGGGACCGCGGCAGGGAAAAGGGAACGTCAGATGCCTGGAGGAGGAGGCGGGGCGCGCAGCGGGTGCCCGTCCGCCGGTCGCGGGCGGACGGACGCGGGTACCGCCGTCGGCGGCGCCGGGATTCCCGGCGCCGCCGACGGCGG
>NZ_MUBA01000906.1 GCF_002154575.1 Streptomyces bobili | reverse complement strand
GGTGGTTCAGTACGCGGGCCAGGGTGGGACCGTCCGCGGTGGTGATGTCCCCGGCCGGGGTGGTGCGGCGGACGCCCAGGACGTCCAGGACGCGGTGGAGACGGGCCGCGTCGGTGCGCCACTTACGGTCGACGACCTCGTCCGGATACTCCTGCCAGGCGACCGGGGACCAGTCGGGGCCGGTCTCGGCGGGGCCGCCGTGGAAGAGGCGGGCGGCGAGGAGGGACGTGGCCTCGTCGACCGCGCCGGGCTCCTCCAGCAGATCGCAGGCGGGGCGTTCGCCCAGGCGGGAGGCGAAGCCCTCGGCCAGCCGGTCGCGCCGGGACAGCTCGGTGAGGGCGGCGACCACACCCGCGTCCAGCCGGGAGGGCCAGCGGCCCATCCGCCAGGCGGGCAGCGCCACGCGCGTGAGGAGCCGGTCCCAGCCGGCGTACGCCAGCCCGACCTGTTCCTGGGCGACGATCCGCACCCCGTAGTCCACGGACTGGGCCCGGTCGGCCGCCGCCGCGGCCACGCCCCGCTCCATCTCCGCGGCGTGCACCTGGCAGCTCCGCAGCAGCAGGCGGGCGACCCAGCCGATGCCCGCGCCCAGCGGACGGACGACGGGATTGCGGCCACGGTCGGCCGCCGCGGCCACGGCGGCGTCCAGCCCGCGCACGAAGCGCCGGGCCGCCGCTATGTCCGGGTGCGCCGAAGGGCCCGTACCGGCGACGACCGGCGCGAGGACGGCGCGCAGTTCGCCCACCCGCATCCACCACAGGAACGGGGAGCCGATGACCAGGACCGGCGCCACCGCCGTACGGCGGTGG
>NZ_MUBA01000091.1 GCF_002154575.1 Streptomyces bobili | reverse complement strand
GCCACGGCCCCCGGCGCGCCCTGCCGCCCATGACCGCCCTCCACGCCGTCCTGCTGGGCGCGCCGGGGGCCGTGGCGGTCGACGAGGGACGCGCGCAGCGGCATCAGGAGGACGGCACAGGCCCCGAAAAGGGCCAGGACCGTGCCGGCGACGGCGTAGGAGCCCGTCGCGTGGACCGTGGCGAGGAGGAGGGAGAGGGAGACGAGACCGTACGCGAGCCGCCCGGAGAGGGCGGCGGCGAAGGTGCGGCGGGCGTACGGGACGCGGAGCACGGCGGCATAGGTCGGCCGCGAAACGGGCGCAGACATGGGTGAGTTCCTCGACGTGAGGCGGGAGAAAGGGGACACCTGGGGCCACGGCGGCCGGTCCGGCAGGCCGGTGCGTGGCGGGGTGTGCCCTACGCCAGGAAGAGGAACATGGGATCAACGTACCAGCGGTGCCGCCGGGTTGGCGACGCTGACGTCACTGCCCCCCGACGCTGACGTCACTGCCCCCCGACGCTGACGTCACTGCCCCCCGACGCTGACGTCGCTGTCCCCCGACACTCGCGTCACTGTCCCCGCGTCAGGCCCGTCACCAGTTCGTCCGCCGCCCGGTACGGGTCGAGTTCACCGGCGACGATCTTCTCCGCGAGGGTGCTGAGGCGGCGGTCGCCGTGCAGGTCGCCGATGCGCTCGCGCAGGGCGGTCACGGCGATCGTCTCGACCTCGCGGGCCGCGCGGGCACGACGGCGCTCGGCGAGGACGCCGTGCTCCTCCATCCACGCGCGGTGCTTCTCCAGCGCCTCCACGACCTCGTCGATGCCCTCACCGCGGGCGGCGACCGTCTTGACGATCGGCGGCCGCCAGTCACCCGGGCCGCGGGACTCGCCGAGGCCCAGCATGTGGTTCAGCTCGCGGGCGGTGGCGTCGGCGCCGTCGCGGTCGGCCTTGTTGACGACGTACACGTCGCCGATCTCCAGGATTCCGGCCTTGGCGGCCTGGATGCCGTCGCCCATGCCGGGGGCGAGGAGGACCACGCTGGTGTCGGCCTGGGAGGCGATCTCGACCTCCGACTGGCCGACGCCGACCGTCTCGACGAGGATCACCTCGCAGCCCGCCGCGTCGAGCACCCGGATCGCCTGCGGGGCCGACCAGGCCAGCCCGCCGAGGTGACCGCGGGTGGCCATGGAGCGGATGTACACGCCGGGGTCGGAGGCGTGCTCCGACATCCGGACGCGGTCGCCGAGCAGGGCGCCGCCGGAGAACGGCGAGGACGGGTCGACGGCCAGGACGCCGACCCGCCTGCCCTGCTTGCGGTACGCCGTGACCAGCGCGGAGGTGGACGTCGACTTGCCGACGCCGGGCGAACCGGTGAGGCCCACCACGTAGGCGTTGCCGGTCAGCGGGGCGAGCGCCGCCATGACCTCCCTGAGCTGCGGCGACGCCCCCTCCACCAGGGAGATCAGCCGGGCCACGGCCCGGGGCCGGCCTTCCCTGGCCTGGGCGACCAGCGAGGAGACGTCCTGCATCACAGCTCCGTTCGGGTTCCGTTCAGGTAATGACGTACAGGGAACTCAGGCCTTGGGGACCCGCACGATCAGTGCGTCACCCTGGCCGCCGCCGCCGCACAGGGCTGCCGCGCCGATGCCGCCGCCGCGCCGCTTCAGCTCCAGGGCCAGGTGCAGCACGAGCCGGGCGCCGGACATGCCGATGGGGTGGCCGAGGGCGATGGCGCCGCCGTTGACGTTCACCTTTTCCGTCGACACGCCGAGGTCCTTCATGGACTGCACGGCCACGGCGGCGAAGGCCTCGTTGATCTCGACGAGGTCAAGGTCGGAGACGTCCAGGCCGTCCTTCTTCAGGGCGTGCAGGATGGCGTTGGAGGGCTGCGACTGGAGCGAGTTGTCCGGGCCCGCCACATTGCCGTGGGCACCGATCTCGGCGATCCACTCCAGGCCGAGTTCCTGCGCCTTGGCCTTGCTCATCACGACCACGGCGGCGGCGCCGTCGGAGATCTGCGAGGCGGTACCGGCGGTGATCGTGCCGTCCTTGGTGAAGGCCGGGCGGAGCTTGCCGAGGGACTCGGCGGTGGTCTCGGGGCGGATGCCCTCGTCCTTGCTGAAGACGACCGGCTCGCCCTTGCGCTGCGGGATCTCCACCGGCGTGATCTCGGCCTCGAACAGGCCGTTCTTCTGCGCGGCGGCGGCCCGCTGGTGGGACAGGGCGGCGATCTCGTCCTGCTCGGGGCGGGCGATGCCGAGGCGCGTGTTGTGCTTCTCGGTGGACTCGCCCATGGCGATGTTCTCGAAGGCGTCGGTCAGCCCGTCGTGAGCCATCGCGTCGAGCATCTCGATGGCGCCGTACTTGAAGCCCTCGCGGGACTTCGGCAGCAGGTGGGGGGCGTTGGTCATGGACTCCTGGCCGCCCGCCACGACGATGTCGAACTCACCCGCGCGGATCAGCTGGTCGGCCAGCGCGATGGCGTCGAGGCCGGACAGGCACACCTTGTTGACGGTGAGCGCCGGAACGTTCATCGGGATGCCGGCCTTGACCGCGGCCTGCCGGGCCGGGATCTGGCCCGCGCCGGCCTGGAGCACCTGGCCCATGATCACGTACTGCACCTGGTCGCCGCCGATACCCGCACGGTCGAGGGCGGCCTTGATCGCGAAGCCGCCGAGGTCGGCTCCGGAGAAGGACTTCAGCGAGCCCAGCAACCGTCCCATGGGCGTCCGGGCGCCCGCGACGATCACCGAGGTCGTGCCGTTGGTTCCTGTCGATCCAGTCATGAGCTGCGATTCCCCTTACCGGCCTTGCACGGGCCGAGGAGTGAACGAGGGTTTACTTCGAATGTACTGACCGGTACTTCACCCGTCATCGGGCGGTGGGTGTGATCGCGCGCACGTTGCGTAACCACGCCCGCCGCGCTGCACTGACACCATGCTGACGCGAATCGACCACATCGGGATCGCCTGCCACGACCTCGACGCCACCGTCGAGTTCTACCGGGCGACGTACGGCTTCGAGGTCTTCCACTCCGAGGTCAACGAGGAGCAGGGCGTACGCGAGGCCATGCTCAAGATCAACGATACGTCCGACGGGGGTGCCTCGTACCTCCAGCTCCTGGAACCGACGCGGGAGGACTCCGCCGTCGGGAAGTGGCTGGCGAAGAACGGCGAGGGCGTCCATCACATCGCCTTCGGCACGGCGGACGTCGACGGGGACGCGGCGGACATCCGCGACAAGGGGGTACGCGTGCTCTACGAAGAGCCCCGACGCGGCTCCATGGGGTCACGAATCACCTTCCTTCACCCGAAGGATTGCCACGGAGTACTGACAGAACTGGTCACTTCGGCGCCCGTTGAGTCACCTGAGCACTGACCCTCGTACATATGGGCCGGTAGGGTTGGGGTCGGTCGCCGCTCCAGCCAGGGCGACCGGTGTCCTGCCGTCATGTCGGCAGGACCCGTCCGGGGTCCGGGTTCGGGGGACGAGCATCGGGGCGGCAGCCCGCGCTCCGCCGTTGATCTGACACCATTCCCCGGGGGCCCCGTCCGGCGGATGGACGGAGCTCGTACGGAGAAGCTTGCGACCAGGGGACGGATGGGACCGCGCAGTGCGGGGCTACGAGAGCCAGGAGCGGGAGCCGGCGGCTGACGTCGACCACCTCACGCGGTTCGAAGCCGAGATGAAGCGGCTGAAGACCGAGCGGGAAAAGGCGATCCAGCACGCCGAGGACCTCGGCTACCAGGTCGAGGTGCTGCGCGCCAAGTTGCACGAGGCGCGGCGCACCATCATGTCCCGGCCCTCTTTCGACGGCGGGGACCTCGGCTACCAGGCCGAGCAATTGCTGCGCAATGCGCAGATGCAGGCCGACCAGTTGCGCGCCGACGCCGAGCGCGAGCTGAGCCAGGCCCGCTCGCAGACCCAGCGCATCCTCCAGGAGCACGCCGAACACTCGGCCCGGCTCCAGGCGGAGCTGCACCAGGAGGCGGTCACCCGCCGCCAGCAGCTCGACCAGGAACTGGCGGAGCGCCGGCAGACCGTCGAGTCGCACGTCAACGAGAACGTGGCGTGGGCCGAACAGCTGCGTGCCCGCACCGAGGCCCAGGCCCGCCGTCTGCTGGAGGAGTCGCGCGCCGAGGCCGAGCAGGCCCTGGCAGCCGCGCGCGCCGAGGCCGAGCGGGTCACCACGGAGGCCCGTCAGCGCCTCCAGAGCGACGCCGAGTCGGCCCGCGCCGAGGCCGAGCAGTTGCTGCGCCGCGCCCGCACGGACGCCGAGCGCCTGCTGAACGCGGCCTCCACCCAGGCCCAGGAGGCCACCGACCACGCCGAGGCGCTGCGCAGCTCCACGGCCACCGAGTCCGACACGGCCCGCCGCCAGGCGACCGAGCTGAGCCGGACCGCCGAGCAGCGCATGGCCGAGGCGGAGGAGGCGCTGCGCAAGGCGCAGTCCGAGGCCGAGAAGGTCGTCGCGGAGGCCAAGGCCGCCGCCGAGAAGGCCCTCTCCGGCGCCGAGTCCGCCAACGAGCAGCGCACCCGTACGGCGAAGGAGCAGGTCGCCCGGCTGGTCAGCGAGGCCACCAAGGAGGCGGAGGCCACCAAGGCGGACGCCGAGCAGGTCGTCGCGGACGCCCGCGCCGAGGCCGAGAAGGTCCTCGCCGAGGCGGCCGAGAAGGCCCGCACGCTCACCGCCGAGGAGAGCGCCACCCAGCTGTCGAAGGCGGCCAAGACCGCCGAGGACGTCCTCAACAAGGCGCAGGAGGACGCGCAGCGCACCACGAAGGCCGCCGCCGAGGAGGCCGAGCGGATCCGCCGCGAGGCGGAGACCGAGGCCGACCGGCTGCGCGCCGAGGCGCACGACATCGCCGAGCAGCTCAAGGGCGCGGCGAAGGACGACACCGCGGAGTACCGGGCCAAGACGGTCGAACTCCAGGAGGAGGCCCGCCGGCTGCGCGGCGAGGCCGAGCAGTTGCGCGCCGACGCGGTCGCCGAGGGCGAGAAGATCCGCGCGGAGGCCCGCAAGGAGGCCGTCCAGCAGATCGAGGAGGCGGCCAAGACCGCCGAGGAACTGCTGGCGAAGGCCCGTCAGGACGCCGACGAGCTGCGCCAGAAGGCCACCGCGGACAGCGAGAAGGTCCGCACGGAGGCCATCGAGCGGGCCACCTCGCTGCGCCGGCAGGCCGAGGAGACGCTGGAGCGCACCCGCAAGGAGGCCGAGCGCCACCGCGCCGAGGCCGTCGAGTCCGCCGAGATCATCACGGCGGACGCCGAGCGGGCCGCCCTCGCCCTGCGCGAGGAGGCCGAGCGCGCCGTCGAGGCCCGTCAGGCGGAGGCCGCCGAGGAGCTGACCCGGCTGCACACCGAGGCGGAGACCCGGCTCGCCGCCGCCGAGGAGGCGCTCACCGCCGCCCGCGAGGAGGCCGAGCGGATCCGCCGCGAGGCCGCCGAGGAGACCGAGCGGCTGCGTGCCGAGGCCGCCGAGCGGATCCGTACGCTCCAGCAGCAGGCCGAGACCGAGGCCGAGCGGCTGCGCGACGAGGCCGCCGCCGACGCGTCCGCCTCCCGGGCCGAGGGCGAGTCCGTCGCCGTACGGCTGCGGTCGGAGGCCGCCGCCGAGGCGGAGCGGCTGCGGACCGAGGCGCAGGACACCGCGGACCGGGTGCGTGCGGAGGCGCAGGCCGCCGCCGAGCGGCTGGCCGCCGAGGCGTCCGAGACGCTGGCCGCCGCCCAGGAGGAGGCCACCCGGCGCCGCCACGAGGCCGAGGACTACCTCGGCGCGGCCCGCCAGGAGGCCGACCAGGAGCGTGAGCGGGCCCGCGAGCAGAGCGAGGAGCTGCTGGCTGCGGCGCGCAAGCGCGTGGAGGACGCCCAGACCGAGGCCGTCCGGCTGGTGGAGGAGGCCGACCGCCGGGCCACCGAGATGGTGTCGGCGGCCGAGCAGCACGCCCAGCAGGTACGGGACTCCGTGGCCGGGCTGCACGAGCAGGCGCAGGAGGAGATCACCGGGCTGCGTTCCGCCGCCGAGCACGCGGCGGACCGTACCCGCCGGGAGGCCGAGGCGGAGGCGGACCGGGTCCGCGCCGACGCCTACTCCGAGCGGGAGCGGGCGTCGCAGGACGCGAGCCGGCTGCGGCGCGAGGCGAGCGAGGAGACGGAGGCCGCCCGCGCGCTGGCCGAGCGGACCGTCGGGGACGCGATCGCGGAGGCGGAGCGGCTGCGTTCGGAGTCGTCCGCGCACGCCCAGCGGGTGCGCACGGAGGCCTCGGACACCATCGCGCAGGCCGAGCAGGACGCGTCGCGCACCCGGGCGGAGGCCCGTGACGACGCCAACCGCATCCGGTCGGACGCCGCGACGCAGGCCGACACCCTCATCACGGAGGCCCGTTCGGAGGCGGAGCGGCTCCAGACGGAGACCATCGCCGAGGCCGAGCGGCTCCAGTCCGAGACGATCGCGGAGGCCGAGCGGCTGCGCGCCGACTCGGTGGCGAAGGCCGAGAAGCTCATCGGGGACGCCTCCGGCGACGCTGAGCGGCTGCGCGCGGAGGCCGCCGACACGGTGGGTACGGCGCGGCAGCACGCCGAGCGGGTGCGCGCCGAGGCCGAGCGGGTCAAGAGGGAGGCGGCGGCGGACGCCGACCGCATGCTGAGCGTGGCCCGCGACGAGGCCGACTCGACGCTGGACGAGGCCCGCAAGGAGGCCAACAAGCGGCGTTCCGAGGCCGCCGAGCAGGTCGACACGCTCATCACGGAGACCGCCGCCGAGGCGGACAAGCTGCTCACCGAGGCGCAGCAGCAGGCGCTGAAGACCACCGCGGAGGCGGAGGCGCAGGCCGACACGATGGTCGGCGCGGCGCGTTCCGAGGCGGACCGGCTCGTCTCCGAGGCGACGGTCGAGGGCAACTCGCGGGTGGAGAAGGCCCGTACGGACGCGGACGAGCTGCTCGTCGGTGCCCGCCGGGACGCGACCGCCATAAGGGAGCGGGCGGAGGAGCTGCGCGACCGCATCACCTCCGAGATCGAGGATCTGCACGACCGGGCCCGCCGCGAGGCCGCCGAGACGATGAGGTCGACCGGCGACCGCTGCGACGCGCTCATCAAGGCGGCCGAGGAGCAGCTGGGCAAGGCTCAGGCGAAGGCCAAGGAGCTGGTGTCGGAGGCCAACTCGGAGGCCGGCAAGGTCCGGATCGCCGCCGTGAAGAAGGCCGAGGGGCTCCTGAAGGAGGCCGAGCAGAAGAAGGCCACGCTGATCCGTGAGGCCGAGGAGCTGAAGGCCGAGGCGATCCGCGAGGCCCGGCGCACGGTCGAGGAGGGCAAGCGCGAGCTGGAGGTGCTGGTGCGTCGCCGCGAGGACATCAACGCCGAGATCTCGCGCGTCCAGGACGTGCTGGAGGCCCTGGAGTCCTTCGAGGCGCCGCCGGGCAACAAGGACAGTGGCGTCAAGGCGGGTGCGACGGTGGGTGCTCCACGATCGGGTGGCAAGTCCTCGG
Source organism: Streptomyces bobili (assembly GCF_002154575.1). Taxonomy (GTDB): domain Bacteria; phylum Actinomycetota; class Actinomycetes; order Streptomycetales; family Streptomycetaceae; genus Streptomyces; species Streptomyces bobili. The sequence continues at coordinate 3,587 of NZ_MUBA01000091.1, read as the reverse complement.
ACCACTAGCGGGACAGGGGCGTTCCGTTGAAGTCTGGGGCCTTTGCCCAAGTCTTTGGCAAGCCGTCTGACGCTTAGCCACCCAAAAGGGGTCTCATTCTCCGTATCAAACGCGCATCCGCTCGATGACACACCGCTTAGGCCCCTAGGATTCCACCTATCACCTCACCGGTCTCATTCGACAGGAACCCCATGAGCGACACTTCCCCCTACGGCTTCGAGCTTGTGCGGCGTGGGTACGACCGCGCTCAGGTGGACGAACGCATCTCGAAGCTCGTCTCCGACCGTGACAGCGCTCTGGCCCGTATCACTGCTCTGGAAAAGCGCATCGAGGAGCTTCACCTCGAGACACAGAACGCCCAGGCCCAGGTAAGCGACGCCGAGCCGTCGTACGCCGGTCTCGGCGCGCGTGTCGAGAAGATCCTCCGCCTCGCCGAGGAGGAGGCCAAGGACCTGCGCGAGGAGGCCCGTCGCGCGGCCGAGCAGCACCGCGAGCTGGCCGAGTCCGCGGCCCAGCAGGTCCGTAACGACGCCGAGTCGTTCGCCGCGGAGCGCAAGGCCAAGGCCGAGGACGAGGGCGTCCGGGTCATCGAGAAGGCCAAGAGCGACGCTTCCCAGCTGCGTTCCGAGGCCCAGAAGGACGCGGCGCAGAAGCGTGAGGAGGCCGACGCCCTCTTCGAGGAGACCCGCGCCAAGGCCGCTCAGGCCGCCGCCGACTTCGAGACGAACCTCGCCAAGCGCCGCGAGCAGTCCGAGCGCGACCTGGCGTCGCGTCAGCAGAAGGCGGAGAAGCGCCTCGCGGAGATCGAGCACCGCGCGGAGCAGCTGCGTCTGGAGGCGGAGAAGCTGCGCACGGACGCCGAGCGCCGGGCCCGTCAGACCGTCGAGACGGCTCAGCGCCAGGCCGAGGACATCGTGGCCGACGCCAATGCCAAGGCGGACCGCATCCGTTCGGAATCGGAGCGCGAGCTGGCGGCTCTCACCAACCGTCGCGACTCGATCAACGCCCAGCTGACGAACGTGCGCGAGATGCTCGCCACCCTCACGGGCGCCGCGGTCGCCGCGGCCGGCTCCCCGGCCGAGGACGAGCCGATCTCCCGCGGTGTGCCGGCGCAGCAGACCCGGTAGTCATCCGAGCGAGGTGAGGGGCGGTGGGACTTCGGTCCTGCCGCCCCTTTCGGGTGTGCGTCTCCCTGTCATACGGGTTTCGGCCGCCGTTCGCCCGCCGGGGTTGGCACCGGTCGCGCACCGGCCCTAGCGTGGCCGCATGATCGAGCTCGAGGGCCTGACGAAGCGGTACGGCGAGAAAGTGGCGGTCAACAATCTGACCTTCACGGTCAGACCCGGCATCGTCACGGGCTTTCTCGGTCCGAACGGCGCCGGGAAGTCCACCACCATGCGGATGATGCTGGGCCTGGACCGGCCGACCGCCGGGGACGTCCGGATCGACGGTCAGCACTACGACCGGCTCAAGGACCCGCTCACGTACATCGGCGCCCTGCTGGACGCCAAGGCCATGCACGGCGGGCGCAGCGCCTTCAACCACCTGCTGTGTCTGGCGCAGAGCAACGGCATCCCGACCAGCCGGGTGCACGAGGTGCTGGAGACGGTCGGTCTGACGTCGGTGGCGCGGAAGAAGGCCAAGGGGTTCTCGCTGGGCATGGGTCAGCGGCTGGGTATCGCGGGCGCCCTCCTCGGTGATCCGCGGATCCTGATGTTCGACGAGCCGGTCAACGGTCTCGACCCCGAGGGCATCCACTGGATCCGCAACCTGATGAAATCGCTGGCGGCGCAGGGCCGGACGGTGTTCGTGTCCTCGCACCTCATGAGCGAGATGGCGCTGACCGCCGACCACCTCGTCGTCATCGGCCAGGGCCGGCTGCTCGCGGACACCTCGATGGCCGATTTCATCGCGCAGAACTCACGGGCGTACGTCCGCATCCGCACCCCGCAGCGGGAGCGGCTGCTCGATGTGCTGCACGGGGCCGGGATCACCGTCGTGGAGGCCGGTGAGGCGCTGGAGGTGGACGGCAGCAAGTCGGAGCGGATCGGCGAGCTGGCCGCGCAGCACCAGCTCGTGCTACACGAGCTGAGCCCTCAGCGGGCCTCCCTGGAGGAGGCGTTCATGCAGCTGACCGCGGAGTCGGTCGAGTACCACGCGCACAGCGACGCCCCCCTGGAGCAGCCGGAGCCGTGGGGCGACGGATGGAGGAAGGACTGAGATGGCGGCGACCCAGGTCATCCGTTCGGAGTGGACGAAGATCCGTTCCGTGGCGTCCACCGTCTGGACGCTGTCCCTCGCCGTGGTGGTCACCATCGCCCTCGGCATGCTGATCTCGGCGCTGTCGAAGAGCGAGTTCGACGACATGAGCCGGGGCGACCAGCTCTCCTTCGACCCGACGTTCATCAGCTTCGCCGGGATGAGCCTCGGCCAGCTCGCGATGATCGTGTTCGGGGTGCTGGTGGTGGGCAACGAGTACAGCACCGGCATGATCCGGACCTCGCTGGCGGCCGTCCCGCAGCGCGGCACCTTCCTGTTCAGCAAGATCGCGGTGGCGGCCGGGCTGGCGCTGGTCGTGGGGATGGCGACCAGCTTCGTCGCGTTCTTCCTCGGGCAGGCGATGCTCGGCCAGCACAAGGCGTCGATCGGCGACAGCGGGGTGCTGCGGGCGGTGATCGGCGGCGGCCTCTACATGACGCTGATCGCGGTGTTCTCGATGGGCGTGGCCGTGATGCTGCGCTCGCCGATGCTGTCGCTGGGCATCCTGATGCCGTTCTTCTTCCTGATCTCGACCATCCTGGGCAACGTCGGGGCGACGAAGAAGTTCGCCCAGTACCTGCCCGACCAGGCCGGCAGCAGGATCATGCAGGTGGTCACGCCGCTCGACGACGACACCCCGTACGGCCCCTGGGGCGGGCTCGCGATCATGGCGGCCTGGGTGGTGGCGGTGCTCGCGGGCGGCTACCTGCTGCTGAAGAAACGCGATGCGTGAACCTCTGGGTTTTACTTTGATTTGAGCGGAACCGTCAGCGCCCCGTTATCCTCCTAACCCTTACGGGGGCGTGTGCCCTGCTGTCCTGAACCTTTTGATGGGTGCGGAGCATGATCGAGGCAGTCGGCCTGACCAAGCGCTATGGCGACAAGACCGCTGTGTACAACCTTTCCTTCCAGGTGCGGCCCGGCGCCGTCACCGGCTTCCTCGGGCCCAACGGCTCGGGCAAGTCGACGACGATGCGCATGATCCTCGGCCTGGACAACCCGAGCGCCGGCTCGGTGACGATCGGCGGCTATCCGTACCGGAAGCTGCCGAACGCCGCCCGCCAGGTCGGGGCCCTGCTGGACGCCAAGGCCGTGCACGGCGGCCGGCACGCCCGCAACCATCTGCTGAGCCTCGCCCAGCTCTCGGGCATCCCGGCCCGGCGGGTGGACGAGGTGCTCGGCGTCGTCGGTCTCCAGGACGTGGCGAAGAGGCGGTCCAAGGGCTTCTCCCTCGGCATGGGCCAGCGGCTCGGCATCGCCGCCGCCCTCCTCGGCGACCCGCAGGTGCTGCTGTTCGACGAGCCCGTCAACGGCCTCGACCCCGAGGG
>NZ_MUBA01000905.1 GCF_002154575.1 Streptomyces bobili | reverse complement strand
GGTCTCCATCAGGTCGCCGCCAAGTCCTCGCTGTCCGGCGGCGACCTGATGGAGACCTGGCGGACCTCCGAACAGAACGCGCACCAGGGCGAGGACTACCGCAAGATCCGGCTGGCGGAGACCACGTTCGACGGCCGCCCGGCGGTCGTCTGGGAGTACACCTTCACCCTCCAGGGCGTCCCCTGGCACGCCCGCCTGCTCGGCTTCGACGAGGGCGGGAAGACGTACCAGATCAACACCTGGTACCGGCCGGACATCGAGACGTCGGCGGTCCGCACGTACGAGAAGGTGAAGGACAGTTTCACGGTGCTGTGAGGGCGGGGCGGCGAGGCGGGCACACGGAAGAGGGGGCCCGCGGGAACGGGCCCCCTCCGCCTGCCGGGTCGCGAACTACACCTCGGTGCGTACCTCGTCCCGGTCCTTCAGCTTCTCCTTGACGAAGGCGATGGCGATGACGATCGCGGCGACGAGCAGCGACAGCAGCACCGTGGTCCGGCCGTCATGCTCGGTGTCGGTCAGCATGTAACCGAGGATGAACACGATGAGCCCGGCCGTGGCCCAGGTCAGGTAGGGGTACAGCCACATCCGCACGACGAGCTTCTCCGGCGACTCCGCCTGGATGATCTTCCGCATCCGCAGCTGCGAGAAGCAGATCACCAGCCATACGAACAGGGCTACGGCGCCACTGGAGTTGACGAGGAAGAGGAAGACGGACTCCGGGTACTCGTAGTTGAAGAAGACGGCGACGAACCCGAACACCACGGAGACGATGATCGCGTTCTTCGGCACGCCCCGCGAGGTGGTCCGGGCGAAGGCCTTCGGCGCGTCCCCGCGCTCACCGAGCGAGAACGCCATGCGGGAGGCGGTGTAGAGCCCGGAGTTGAGGCAGGACAGCACCGAGGTCAGCACGATGAACTTCATGATCTCGCCGGCGTTCGCGATGCCGAGCGAGTCGAGGGCGGCGACATAGGAACCCTGCTCCTTGAGGGAGGGGTCGTTCCACGGCAGCAGGGTGACCACGACGAAGATCGACCCGAGGTAGAAGACGCCGATACGCCAGATGATGCTGTTGGTGGACTTCGTGACGGCCCGCTGCGGGTTCTCCGACTCACCGGCGGCCAGGGTCGCGATCTCGCTGCCCATGAAGGAGAAGACGACGAGGAGTACGCCGGTCAGGATGGCGCCGGGCCCGTGGGGAAGGAAGCCGCCGTGGTCGACGAGGTTGCCGACGCCGGCCTTGTCGCTGTCGACACCGGGCAGCACGCCGAACACGGCGAGCCCGCCGATGACGATGAAGGCACCGATGGCGACGACCTTGATGCCGGCGAACCAGAACTCGAACTCGCCGTAGGAGCCGACGGAGACCAGGTTGGTGGCGGTCAGCACCACCATCACGATGAGCGCCCACCCCCACTGCGGCACGGCGGGGATCCACGATTCGAGGATGGCGGCACCGGCGGTGGCCTCCACGGCCAGCACGACGACCCAGAAGAACCAGTAGAGCCAGCCGATGGAGAACCCGGCCCAGGGGCCGAGCGCGCGGTCGGCGTGCGCGGAGAACGAACCCGAGGTCGGGTTGGCGGCGGACATCTCGCCC
>NZ_MUBA01000904.1 GCF_002154575.1 Streptomyces bobili | reverse complement strand
CTGGGGACGGGGCTGGGGCGGTCGCGGGCCGGTGGCCCGACACCTTCGACGACGTCTCGGCCGCGCTGGACGCACTGCCCGCCCTCGCCCGGCAGGCCCTGCCGCAGGCGGACGCGCGCCGCACGGTCCTCACCGGCCACTCGGCGGGCGGCCACCTCGCGCTGTGGGCCGCCTCCCGGCACGTCCTGCCGGTCGGCGCGCCCTGGCGCGTCGACGGGCCGCCCCCGCTGCGCGGCGTCGTCGCCCTCGCGCCGATCGCCGACTTCGAGGTCGCGGACAAGCTGGCCGTGTGCGGTGGGGCCGCTCGCCAACTCCTGGGCGGCGACGCTCATTTCGGGGAACGGCGGCCGTACACCGACCCCGCGCTGTTGCTGCCGACGGGCATCGCGACGACTCTCGTCCAGGGCCGTACCGACCTCGTAGTACCTGAGGCCGTGGCCGAGTCGTACGCGGACGCGGCGGCCAAGGCGGGCGAGGTGGTGGGCCTGACGCTGCTGGAGGACGTCGGCCACTTCCCGCTGATCGACCCGGTGGCGGACGCGTGTGCGGTGGTGGTGGAGGAGATCGCGCAGTTGGCGTGG
>NZ_MUBA01000903.1:372-697 GCF_002154575.1 Streptomyces bobili | reverse complement strand
GGGGAGGGGGGCGGCGGGGCGCGCGACGAACGCACCGGTCTCGCCGGTCTCGGCGGCGGTCTCCGTGGCGGTGGCCGTGACGGGGGGTTCCACGGCCTGCGCCGCTTCGGACTCCTCGGCCGGTTCAGTCTCTTCGGCGGGCGCGGTGTCCTCGGGCTTCGTCCGGGCGGTGGGCTCCTCGGGGGTGACCTTCTGCTCCGGAGTGCCGTTCGCCTCGGCGTTCAGGTGGGGGGCGGTCGCACGCGCGTGCTCGTCGACCGCCTCGGACTTCCCCTCGACCTCGTCCTCCCGCGCGGCCTCCGCGTCGGCGCCGGAGTCGGCGGGC
>NZ_MUBA01000903.1:0-323 GCF_002154575.1 Streptomyces bobili | reverse complement strand
GTCCTGCGCGGCCCGCGCGGGTGGCAGCGCCAGGGCCGGCACCCCGCTCTCTATCTCGAGCAGGCGGCGGCCCTCCAGGGCGCTCGCCCGCTCCGTCTCCGCCGTGGCGTAACGGCGCAGCAGGGACGCGTGTTCGTTGCGCAGCCCGGCCAGTTCGGCGCGCTTGGCCCGCAGCCGCTGCTCCAGCTTCATGCGCAGCTCACGCGACTCCTCGAGGTCGCTCTCCAGTTCGGCGACCCGTTCCTCGTAACGCCACTCGTCACCCGCACGCGCGCGAATGAGGTCGGCCACCTGTTTGCCGGCCTGGATGTCCCAGCGGCGCA
>NZ_MUBA01000902.1:673-907 GCF_002154575.1 Streptomyces bobili | reverse complement strand
AGGTCGGCGCGGGTGGTGACGTACAGGTCGCTGCCCCGCGCGGAGATCAACTGCTCGGGCAGCCAGTACAGTTCACCGCCGTCGGCGACGTCGAGCCGGACGGCGTAATGGGCCTCGTCCTTGACCTGGCCGGGCAGGGCGATGGTGGCGGCGGCCGAGCCGACGCGCAGCCGGGCACCGCTGCCGACCTCCGCCTCGACGGCGAAACGGTCACCGCCGAGGGGCCCGCTCATC
>NZ_MUBA01000902.1:0-645 GCF_002154575.1 Streptomyces bobili | reverse complement strand
CGGGCCCGGATCCGCGCGGTGGCGTGCACACCGCTCATGTCACGCCGTCCACGCGGCGAGCTGCTCCCGCACCCACGCGGCGACCTCCCGCACCCCGTCCTCGCTCCTCAACGACTGGAACACGACAGGCAGTTCGGCACGCTGCGCCTTGGCGTCGCCGACGTACGGCGCGAGGTCGGTCTTGTTGACGACGAGGAGGTCGGCGGTGGTCACGCCGGGCCCGCCCTTGCGGGGGATGTCGTCCCCGCCGGCCACGTCGATGACGAAGATCTGCGCGTCCACCAGCCCCTTGGAGAAGGTGGCGGTCAGGTTGTCCCCACCGGACTCGACGAGCACGAGATCCAGCGGCCCGACCTCGTCCTCCAGGTCCTCCACGGCTTCGAGATTGGCGGAGATGTCGTCCCGGATGGCGGTGTGCGGGCAGGCCCCCGTCTCGACGGCCGTGATCCGCTCGGGCGGCAGCACGGCCTCCCGCAACAGGAACTCGGCGTCCTCACGGGTGTAGATGTCATTGGTGACGACAGCCAGGGAGAACTCGTCACGCAGGGCCCGGCAGAGCGCGGCGACGGTAGCGGTCTTCCCGGACCCCACAGGGCCCCCGAGCCCCACCCGAAGAGCCCGCCGAGCCCCATCGGCCCGCCGGGC
>NZ_MUBA01000901.1 GCF_002154575.1 Streptomyces bobili | reverse complement strand
GCCGGCGACCTGGCCGGGCTGCCGGTCGTCATCTCCACGGCGGCGAAGTGGGCGCATGTGAAGGCCGACGAGCCGTGGCGGCACGCGATCGTGGACGAGGCCTACCAGATGCGCTCGGACGGGCTGCTGGCCGTGGCCGGACTGTTCGAGCGGGCGCTGTTCGTGGGCGACCCGGGGCAGCTGGACCCGTTCGCGATCGTGGGCAGCGAGCAGTGGGCCGGCCTGTCGTACGACCCGTCGGCCTCGGCCGTGTCGACGCTGCTGGCGCACAATCCGGACCTGCCGCAGCACCGGCTGCCGGTGTCCTGGCGGCTGCCGGCGTCGGCTGCCCCGCTGGTCTCGGACGCCTTCTACCCGTACACGCCCTTCCGCAGCGGCACGGACCACGGCGACCGCTCGCTGTCCTTCGGTGTCCTCTCCGACGGCTCCGGGCCCGACCGGGTGATCGACGAGGCGGCCGAGTCGGGCTGGGGCCTGCTGGAACTCCCCGCCCGGCACACACCCCGCACCGACCCGGAGGCGGTCCGGGC
>NZ_MUBA01000900.1:325-533 GCF_002154575.1 Streptomyces bobili | reverse complement strand
CCCAGCTCTCGGGCGTGGGCGTCACCTGGTACACCTGGCTGGAGCAGGGCCGGCCGATCAACGCGTCGGCCCAGGTGCTGGACGCGGTGGCGCGCACCCTGCGACTGGACCCGCCGGAGCGGGAGCACCTCTACCACCTCGCCGAAGTGCCGTACGTGCCGACGCCGGAGGCCCTGCCGCGGAGTGTCGGGCCGGAGATCCGGGGCAT
>NZ_MUBA01000900.1:0-284 GCF_002154575.1 Streptomyces bobili | reverse complement strand
AGTCCGGTGACGTGGCGGAGCCGGGCCGCCGAGTGAAGGTCTTCCGGCACGCCGCGGTGGGCGAGCTGCGGATGACGTCCATGTCGCTGTCGGTCAACGGCATGCCGGAGTGCCGGATCGTGGTCTACACCCCGGAGGACGAGGAGACGGCACGGCGGGCGGAGTTGCTGCGCGGGCAATGAAAAGATCCCGCCCCCAGGGGGACGGGATCTTCTCGAAACCCTATGACACCGATCTTTGACAACTCCACAGAGTGTCGATCAGTGGAGCTAAGGAGAATTGAA
>NZ_MUBA01000899.1 GCF_002154575.1 Streptomyces bobili | reverse complement strand
GGGCGAGGGGTCCGTCGTCGTGGCGGTGGCGGCGGTGGCGGGCCTCGCCGCCGCGGTGGCCTTCGTGTACGTCGAGCGGCGCCGCCCCGACCCGATGATGCCGCCGGACATCTTCGCGTCGCGCCAGTTCACGGCCGTCAACCTGGTCACCCTGTGCGTGTACGCGGCCCTCGGCGGCTTCTTCTTCCTGTCCGCCGTCCAGCTCCAGGTCGTGTCCGGCTACTCCGCCCTCGGCGCCGGTACGGCCCTGCTGCCGACGACCGTCCTCATGCTGCTGCTCTCCGCCCGCTCGGGCCAGCTGGCCGAGGTGATCGGCCCGCGCGTCCCGCTCACCGTCGGCCCCCTGCTGGCCGCGGCGGGGATGCTGCTGATGCTCCGGGTGGGTCCCGACGCCTCCTACGCCGCCGACGTCCTGCCCGCCGTCCTGATCCTCGGCCTCGGCCTGGTCGCGCTGGTCGCCCCGCTGACGGCGACCGTCCTGGCCTCGGTCGACGTCTCCCGCGCTGGCCTGGCCAGCGGCATCAACAACGCGGCGGCACGGGCGGCGGNNCGCCGCGCTTCCCCTGCTGACCGGGATGGGCGCGGAGGCCTACCGCTCGGCCGACGCCTTCGACGAGGCGTTCGGGCGGGCGATGGTGCTGTGCGCGGGGGTGCTGGTCCTCGGCTCGGTGATCGCCTTCACGACCGTGCGCCGCCCGGCCCC
>NZ_MUBA01000898.1 GCF_002154575.1 Streptomyces bobili | reverse complement strand
GTGCGGAGGGGGCGGGGGTGCGGCACGGGGCTCCTGTGATCACGGTGACGGTCGGCCCCGTACACCTTATTCGTAGGGAAGTCCTTTTTGCGTACCGGGCGGGCGCCGGTCAGGGACCGGCGAGGGGTCGGTCGGGGTGGCTGGGCCATGGTGCGGGGGTGGCTCAGAGGTAGTGCTGAGGTCGTTCGGGGGTGCCGGGGCCGGCGGCCGGGGGAGCGGCGGGAGAAACGATTACTCGGCCAGTTCCTCCAGCAGCCGGGCCGTCGGCAGGCCCGCCCGCAGGTACTCGACGAACAGCTCGTTGTGCAGGGCCCAGGGCGAGCGCCGCGACCGTATCAGCCCGATCGCCTCGTCCGGCGAGTGGCCCCGGCGCACCAGCGCGTGGGCGACGACCAGGCCCGAGCGGTTGTAGCCGTGCCAGCAGCGGACCAGCACCGAACGCCCCTCGTCCAGCGCCTCACCGGCCGCCTGCGCCAGCCGCATCACCCCGGCGAGCTGGGTGCCGTCCAGCGGCCCGTCGGGGATCGGCCACACATGGTGCTGGACGCCCCGGTCCGGCCCGTGTCCGGGCAGCCGCAGCAGGGTCTGGACGAGATCGAACTCGCCCCGTACCACCGCGAACTCCCGCTGCCCGCTCCGCCCGCGGAACTCGTGCCCGCCCATCCACAGGCCGGGCACGATCTCGCTCCACGGGCTGTCCGGAGCCGGTACGTCGGGTTGCTTCCTGCGGGTCCGCAACGGCGCCTCCCCAACCGCGTCCCTGGGGCATGCCCAACTCCCTCCAAAGGTAACCGCCTTCTTGCCCCTGGAGCACCCGCCTGTTCCCATGGTCATGGGGTGATGGTGCATGAACGGACTGCGCGTCGTACCGACCTGGAACCACGGCCAGGAAAGGCTGTACGTCTGCCTGAAGGACGGCAGGAGCATCGCCTGGTACGACAGGGAGGCCGGCCGGGTCAACATCGTCAGGGAAGGCCGCCGAGCCGACATCCTGGAGACGCTCGGCCCCTTCCTGACCGGCCCCGTCACCGTGGGCCCGTGCGGCTTGCCGACGTTGGCC
>NZ_MUBA01000897.1 GCF_002154575.1 Streptomyces bobili | reverse complement strand
TCGTGCGGGCCCGCGGGAGGGTGGGATCAGCCGAACTGTCCCGGCTGGTAGTCGCCGGCGGGCTGCCGGACGATGACGTTCAGCCGGTTGTAGGTGTTGATGACGGCGATCAGGCCGATGAGGGCGACGAGCTGCTCCTCGTCGTAGTACTTGGCGGCGTTCGCCCAGGCCTCGTCGGTGACGCCACCGGCCGCGTCGGCGATACGGGTGCCCTGTTCCGTCAGTTCCAGGGCGGCCCGCTCGGCCTCCGTGAAGACCGTCGCCTCGCGCCAGGCCGCGACCAGGTGGAGACGCTGCGCGCTCTCCCCGGCGTGCGCGGCGTCCTTGGTGTGCATGTCGGTGCAGAATCCGCAGCCGTTGATCTGGCTGGCGCGGATCTTCACCAGCTCCTGCGTCGCCGCAGGCACCGTCGAGTTCGCGATCTCCCTTCCGGCCGAGTTGATGTGCTTCACGAGCTTGGCCGCGAGCGGGCTGCCGAAGAGGTTCAGGCGGGCTTCCATGGTGACTCCCTCTGCCGTGGGTGCGGGCTACACCTCTCTGACGGAGCGGCTCGCCACGGTGTGACACGGGGTGGTGTGACCTACGTCTCGTCGGTGGGGACTCGCTTGTCCCGCAGTTCCTCCCGGTAGGCGTTCGCCAGTGTGGTCGCGCGGGAGAACCAGTCGGTGAGGACGGCGATCTCCTCGGGGGAGTAGTCGGCGAAGAGGGTGTTGAGGCGGGCGTAGTAGGGCTCGTAGAGGGCGTACGCGCGGGCCACGGCGGTGGGTTCGGCGGCCACGCGGACGCGGCGGCGGTCCT
>NZ_MUBA01000896.1 GCF_002154575.1 Streptomyces bobili | reverse complement strand
GGGACCGTGATCACGGTCCCCGCCAGTCGCTGGGGACCGACAGCCCCGGAGCGGGAACCGCACAGCAGAAGGGGACCGGTCCCGTCGACGCACGGGGACCGGATCACGAGGTCGGTCCCCGGCCTCCTCGGGGACCGGCAGACCTCGGGGAACAGGGTTCCGGTGAGGGTGCGGAACTGCTGGATGAATTGCGGGCGGCGATCGGCAAGTACGTCGTGCTGCCCAGCGAGGAGGCGCTGACCGCGGTCACCCTGTGGGTGGCGGCTACGCACATCCAGACCGTTCTGCAGCACGCGCCGCGACTGGCGGTCGTCGGCCCGACGAAGGGATGCGGCAAGTCCCGGGTTCTGGACGTGCTCCACGAGACCGTCCACCAGTCGATCATGACGGTGAACATGTCCACGGCGGTGCTCTTCCGCGTCATCGGCAAGAACCCGCGCACGATCCTCGTGGACGAGGCCGATGCCATCTTCAGCAAGGCCGGCGACAACGAGGAACTGCGCGGCCTGTTGAACGCCGGACACCAGCGCAACCGGCCCGCCTGGCGCATCTCCGGACCGGAGCACAAGCCGACCCCGTATCCGACCTTCGCCATGGCCGCACTGGCCTCAATCGGCGACCTGCCCGACACGATCACGGACCGGGCGGTCGTGCTCCGCATGCAAAAGCGCAAGCCGGGCGAGAAGGTGACCCCGTTCCGCTCGCGTTACGCCACACCGGAGCTGAACGCGGTGCGGGACAAGCTGGCCGCCTGGCTGGGCCCGCTGCGCGGCACGGCCAGCCGCATGGCGCCAACGATGCCTGTCGAGGACCGGGCGGCGGACACCTGGGAACCGCTGGTCCTCATCGCCGACCTGGCCGGCGGCCACTGGCCCGCCAGTGCGCGTGCAGCCTGCGTGGCGATGACCCGCTACGAGGCCGTCCAAGACGAGCAGACCAACCTGAAGACGCGGCTGCTGCGCGACATCCACCGCATCTTCCAGGCACACGGCAACCCCGAAGCCATGCCCTCCCTGGATCTGGTCACCGCCCTGCTCCAGGACCCCGACGCCCCCTGGGCGGAACACGGCACCAAGGGACTCAACGCCCACCACCTGGGCAACATGCTGCGGGACTTCGGCATCAGCCCGGCCAACTACCGCTTCGACAAGGGCAGGCAGGCCAAGGGGTACGCCCGAAACCGGTTCCTCGACAGCTGGGCCCGGCACTGCCCCGACCTCACCGAGACGGCACCCGCCCCCGCGCACGACGCCACACCTGCGCACCGGGCCCAGGGCAAGCCGCCCGCCGCCCCGGCGGGCCAGCTGCCCATCGGCCCGCCCGGCGGCCCCGCCGGCCCCAAGCCCGCCCGCTGACCCGCCTCCCCCAGGGTCCGTATCAATGCGTCGCATCCGTCCCCGCGCAGGTCA
>NZ_MUBA01000090.1 GCF_002154575.1 Streptomyces bobili | reverse complement strand
GGGCAGAGGGGTGCGGAGCGGAAGGGGGCGGAGCGGAAGGGTGCGGAGCAGAGGGGTGCGGAGCATGGTGCGGATCACTCTGGTCCCTCCCTGTCGCTGCCTGCTCTTGCGCTGCGCGCCGGGTGTGGTGGTCGCTGTCGACACCGTCCACGCTGTTCTTGTTCGGTTATACCCGAACGGGCCGTGGGCCGTGGGAGAAGGTCCGCTCTACGCCGCCCGGCCGCGCACCTTCACCAGTTTCCCCCACACCACCAGGCGGTAGCGGGAGGTGAATTCGGGGGTGCAGGTGGTGAGGGTGAGGTAGTGGCCGGGGTCGTCGTAGCCGTAACCGGGGACGGTGAGGGAGCGGGGTACGGGCCGGATCACGCCGGTGTCGCGGGGTGAGGTCTGGGCGAGGACGACGTCGACGGCGTAGGTGTAGATCGCGTCCGCCGTCTCGACGACGACCGTGTCCCGTGGCTTGAGCCGGTCGAGGTGACGGAAGGGCTCGCCGTGGGTGTTGCGGTGCCCGGCGAGGGCGAAGTTGCCTTCCTGGCCGGGCTGTTGGGTGTGCGCGTAATGGCCGACGTAGCCGTTGTCGAGAACTTTCCGCTTGCTGGTGCCCTCGGCGACAGGGGTACGCACGTGGAGGCGGGGGATGACGAGGACGGCGTACGCCTGGGAGGGCGCGGGCCGAGCGACGGGGGGTTGCGCCGCGCCGGAGGTGACGGGGGACGACGGGACCCCCGGCAGCCCGTCGGCGTGCCGGGGAGCGGCCCGACCGGTTTCCGGCGTGGCCTGCCCGGACCCCTCACCGGCGCCCCACTGCCCCTCCAGGGCCTCCACTGTGCGCGCGGCGCCCTCGCGGGCCTCACGGTTGGTCCACCACAGCTGGTGGGCGACGAGGAGCAGCCCCAACAGCCCGGCCGTGACGAGCAGTTCGGCGCCGGTCCACAGTGCGCGCCGCTGCCGTAGGCGACGCCGCTCGCGCCGCCGCCGTATGCCGTGGTGCACGACGGGTTCCCGCACGGAGCACCTCCTTCACCGGGCCGTCCGCACCATAGGCGCGCGACCGTGAGGTCTCCAGACCCGTGCCCGCACTACCGCAGGGGTCGACGGTCGACTGTCCTTCCATTCGTCACCTCTGTCCGTCACCTCTGTTCGTCCCCTCGAACCTTCCTCCACAGGTTTGAGAAAGGGGTGTCAGAACTCTCGACAAGACCACGCGCCGCCCCCGATGCTTCGTGACGCGCTCACGAACTCACGTTCCCGCACGAGCTACGAGTGGCGGACCCCGGCCGGGACGGCCGGCCCGTACTCGGTCACGGACGCCGCCGGTCGGGACGGCCGGCACGTCCTCAGTCGAGTGAAGCGGAGAAGTCATGATCCGACGCAGAACCCTGCTGGCGGCCACCGGTGGCGCCCTCCTGGGCACGGGCCTGGCCGCAGGCACCGCCCACGCCGACGCGACGATCGGCGTCAACCCGTCGACGACCTTCGGCAGTTGGGAGGGCTGGGGCACCTCCCTCGCCTGGTGGGCGAACGTCTTCGGCGCCCGCGACGACTTCGCCGACATCTTCTTCACCACCAAGTCGGTGGCGTACGGCGGCAGGACACTGCCCGGCCTCGGCATGAACATCGCCCGCTACAACCTGGGCGCGTGCAGCTGGAACAGCGTGGGCGGACAGTCGATGGCGGTCTCCCCCAACATCCCCGCGTTCAAGCAGATCGAGGGCTTCTGGCAGGACTGGAACAACGAGGACCCCACGTCCTCCGCGTGGAACTGGTCGGTGGACGCCAAGCAGCGCGCGATGCTGACGAAGGCGACCTCGCGGGGCGCCATCACCGAACTGTTCGCCAACTCCCCCATGTGGTGGATGTGCCAGAACCACAACCCCTCGGGCGCGGCGGACGGCGGCAACAACCTCCAGACCTGGAACTACCGCCAGCACGCCTCCCACCTGGCCGCCGTCGCCCTCCACGCCAAGAACAACTGGGGCGTGAACTTCGCGACGGTCGACCCCTTCAACGAGCCCTCCTCGTCCTGGTGGACGGCGACCGGCACGCAGGAGGGCTGCCACATGGACTCCACGGTCCAGGCGGCCGTACTGCCGTACATGCGCAGCGAGTTGGACAAGCGCGGCCTGACCGGAACCCGTATCTCCGCGTCGGACGAGACGAGTTACGACCTCTCGCGCACGACGTGGAACTCCTTCAGCGCGTCCACGAAGGCCCTGGTGAACCGGGTCAACGTGCACGGCTACCAGGGTTCGGGCGGTCGCCGGGACCTGCTGTACACGGACGTCGTGACGACATCCGGCAAGCCCTTGTGGAACTCCGAGACCGGCGACAACGACGGCACCGGCCTCTCCATGGCGAAGAACCTGCTCTACGACTTCCGCTGGCTGCACCCGACGGCCTGGGTGTACTGGCAGGTCATGGACCCGTCGACGAACTGGGCGATGATCGCCTACGACGCGGCCACCCTCCAGCCCGGCGCGGTCACCACCAAGTACTACGTGATGGCCCAGTTCAGCCGCCACATCCGCCCCGGCATGACCATCCTCGACACCGGCGTCAGCTATGCCGTCGCCGCCTACGACAGGACGGCCCGCCGCCTGGTCATCGTCGCCGCGAACACGGCCACGTCGGCCCAGACCCTCACCTTCGACCTCTCCCGCTTCTCCACCGTGACCGGCGGCTCCGGCGGCCTGATCCCGCGCTGGAGCACGGCGACATCGGGCGGCGGCGACCTCTACACGGCCCGCTCGGACACGTTCCTGTCCGGCAAGTCGGTGAGCGTGCCGTTCGCAGCGGGCGCGGTGCAGACGCTGCAGATCGACGGAGTGACGATCTAGAGGATCCTGCCCTGGCCGCAGGCCGGCCCTCCCCCTCCTCCCGCTCCCCTGGCCTGCGGCTATCTCCTCTTCGTCACCGGTCGGCAGTACGGTGTCACCCATGCGCCCCGACACGCCTGCCGAGAACGTCGACCACACCGCCGAAGCGGCACGCCTGGAGCGGACCGCCGGCCTGTATCCCGAGGACGCCGAGGCCCTGCTGCTCCAGGCCGCGGCCCACCTGGAACTGTCCGGCGACCGCCCCGCCGCGAGCACCCTCTACGACCGCCTGCTGTCGTCCCCGGCCGCCCTGGACGCCCCGCACCTGGTCCGCGCCCTGAAGGCCTCGAACCTGTGGGAGTACGGCCATGAGGCCGAGGCCCGCGCGATCATCGACGGCATCCGCGCGGCGGCCCCGCGCGACCCGGCGCCCTGGGTGATCGTCGCGGAGTCGCTGGAGTCCCACGACGAGCTGGAGGCGGCGGAGGCGACGTTCACGGAGGCGGCCCGGCTGCTGCTGACGGACGTACCGGAACCGCCCTACGCGACGCACCCGCTCCTCTTCGGCCGGCACCGCGTCCGCCGCATGCTGGGCGCGGCCCACGACGACTGGGACACCCTCGCCGACGCCCTGAACACGTCCCCGGTCTCCCTCGACGAACTCCACGACCCCAAGCGGGTCTGGTCCCTCGGCTCGGAGAACCCGGCGGAACTGGAGGCCGAGATCTCCCGCCTCCGCGCCGAACTCGGCACCTTCCGCGAGGCCCTCTCCCGCCCCTTCCCGGTCGCCGTCCTGCACTGGCCGGCGGGCGAACTGGCGGAGCTGGTGGCCGCCTATCCCGCCCTGGCGGACGAGTACCCGTCCCACGAGACCCACCTCGCGGTGATAGAGGCGTCCCTGCGAGAACTGGCCGCCTCCGGCACGGGCAACCTGGGCATCGTGACGGGAACGGTGCCTTCTTACGAGGCGTTCGCGGCGTCGGAGGGCATGTCCCCGGGGGACTCCGACCTCCTGCCCCAGTACGCGACGACGCGAACGCCTCGTAAG
>NZ_MUBA01000009.1 GCF_002154575.1 Streptomyces bobili | reverse complement strand
GCTCGCCGCGGCGAGCCTGGTCACGGCGTGCGGGTCGGGGGACGGCGGCTCGGGCGGTGGGGGAGGAGGCGGGGCGGCGGACGCCGACGGCGTCGACGACGGAGCGACGCTGACGATGTGGACGCGTGCGGCGACCCGGCCGCAGAGCGAGGCGCTGGTCAAGGCGTACAACGCGGGCCACAAGAACAAGATCGAACTGACCGTCGTCCCCACCGACGACTACCAGGCCAAGGTCGGAGCGGCCGCCGGGTCCAAGGACCTGCCCGACCTGTTCGCCTCCGACGTGGTGTTCGTCCCGAACTACACGTCCAACGGACTCTTCGCCGACCTCACCGACCGCGTCGACGCCCTGCCCTTCGCCGAGAAACTCGCGCAGTCGCACATCAAGGCCGGCACGTACGAGGACAAGAAGTACGTCGTACCGCACACCCTCGACCTCTCGGTCCTCTTCTACAACAAGGACCTCTACCGCAAGGCCAAGCTCGACCCCGACAAGCCCCCCACCAGCCTGAGCGAGTGGGACCGGCAGGCACGGGCCGTGGACGCGCTGGGCGGGGACGTCAACGGCACCTTCTTCGGCGGCAACTGCGGCGGCTGCGGCGTCTTCACCTGGTGGCCGTCGATCTGGGCCGCGGGCGACGATGTGCTGAACAAGGAAGGAACCGAGGCCGAACTCTCCTCCGACACCGCGCGGAAGGTCTACGACACCTACCGCGGGTGGGTGAAGGACGACATCGTGGCGCCCGGCGCACGCGAGGAGACGGGCACGACCTGGACCGGGGTGTTCCCCGAGGGGAAGGTCGGCGTCATGCCGATGCCGTCGACCAGCCTCGGGCTGATGCCCCACAACCTCGACCTCGGCGTCGCCCCCATCCCCGGACCTGACGGCGGCAGGTCCACCTTCGTCGGCGGTGACGCCATCGGTATCTCCGCCACCAGCAGGTCGGCCGACCAGGCCTGGAACTTCCTCGCCTGGTCACTGGGCGACGAAGCGCAGGTCGAGGTGGTCGCCGCGCACAAGGACGTGGTGGCGCGCACCGACCTCGCGTCCAACAAGTACTCCAAGGCGGACCCGCGGCTGGTGACGATCAACGAACTGGTGGCCGACGGCCGTACCCCGTACGCGCTGAAGTTCGGCCAGACCTTCAACGATCCCAACGGGCCGTGGCTGAAGCTGATGCGCGACGCCGTCTTCGGGGACGGATCGTCCATCGACAAGGACAACGACGCGGTCAGCGCCTCACTCGCCGACTGAACGTCACCCGGCTCGGCCAGAGCCTTCCCACGTCACACGGCAGAGGAGAGCCATGCAGGTGAAGGCAGCCGACCCAGCGGCGGCCGAACCCAGGACCCGGCCGGAACGCCGGGCCCGTCCCTCCCGCACCAACCCGCCCCGATGGCGATCCCGTCAGGCGAAGGGGCTTGCCTACGCGGCCCCCACGGCCGTTTTCGTCGCGGTGTTCTTCCTGCTGCCGCTGCTGCTCGTCGGGCAGATGTCGCTCAGCGACTGGCCGCTCCTCGCGGGCGACCGGGGCTTCAACGCCCCGGAGAACTACACCGACGCGACCGACAGCACCCTCTTCTGGCCCGCGGTCCGCTTCACCCTGCTCTACACCGTGATCGTCACGGTCGTGCTCCTCGGCCTCGCCCTCGGCCTCGCCCTGCTGGTGCAGGAGTCCCGCCCAGGGACGGGCCTCTTCCGTACGGTCTACTTCCTGCCCGGAGCCCTGGGACTGGCCTCCGCGTCCCTGCTGTTCTGGGGCATGTACAGCCCCAGCACCGGCCCGCTCAGCCGCATCCTCGAGGAACTCGGCCTCGTCGACGACCCGGTGTCCTTCCTCGGCACACCGACCTCCGCCCTGCTGTCGACGGTCTTCCTCATCGTCTGGAAGTTCGCCGGCTTCTACATGCTGATCCTCCTCGTGGGTCTCCAGCGCATCCCGCAGGACGTGTTCGAGGCCGCCCGCATGGACGGTGCCAGCCGCGGTCAGATCTTCCGCTCCATCACGCTGCCGCTGCTACGGCCGTCCCTCGCCCTGACGCTGCTGCTGTGCGTGACCGGATCGCTCCTCGCCTTCGACCAGTTCTTCATCCTCACCAAGGGCGGACCGGACAACAGCACCGTCACCGTCGTCCAGTTGATCTACCGAGAGGCCTTCCAGCGGATGAACCTCGGCACCGCGGCCGCCCTGTCGATCCTTGTGCTGGCGGTGCTGCTCCTGTTCAACGCCCTTCAGTTCCGCGGTCTGCGCCGCGCCGACGCGTCATGAGCCGTACCTCGAGAGAAGGGACACCACGGTGCTGATCCGCACCCTCGGCAGGACGCCCTACTTCGTCGTCGCCGGCGGCCTGGCCGTCATCTTCCTCTTCCCGCTGCTGTGGAACGCCTGGGCATCCGTCAGCGGACAGCCGGGCACCGCACAGGAAACCGGCTACGGGTTCGGCAACTACCGCACACTGCTCGACTACGACGCCGGCCTGTGGCGGTACCTCCTCAACAGCACCGTCGTCTCCGCGCTGACCGTCGTCCTGACCCTCGGCGTGTCACTGCTGGGCGGCTACGCCTTCGCCCGCTTCGACTTCCCCGGCAAGAACCTGCTGTTCCTGCTCACCCTGGCCATCCTCATGGTCCCGTACGCCACCCTCCTCATCCCTCTCTACGTACTGCTCGGCAGACTCCACCTGCAGAACTCGCTGATCGGGCTGAGCCTGGTCCTGGCGATGTTCCAACTGCCGTTCGCCACCTTCATGATGCGCATCTCCTTCGAGGCGGTGCCGCGCGAACTGGAGGAGTCCGCGCTGGTCGACGGCTGCGGCACGGCGGGCGCACTGCGGCGGGTCCTCCTTCCGGCCGTACGACCGGGATTGATCACCGTCGGTCTCTTCGCGTTCCTCGCCGCCTGGAACGACTTCATCGCACCGCTGATCCTCATCTCCGACAGCGAGAAGGCGCCGCTGCCACTGGCCGTCGCGAATCTGCGGCAGCAGAGCATGGGCGCCGTCGACTACGGCGCCACCGAGGCAGGCGTGGTGGTTCTCGCCGTCCCCTGCCTCCTCCTGTTCCTGCTGCTTCAACGGCACTACATACGGGGCTTCATGTCGGGTGCGCTCAAGGGCTGATGCCTGACGCGCGAGCGACGTGACCGCAGGACCTGGCCGGACAACGAAGGGACGAATCGAAGGCATGAAGTCGTGAAGGGAAACGCAGTGGGGCCATCCGTCCTGCCGGTGGCACCGACCCGCGGCCGGCTGCGACCGCTCGGTCTCGACGAGGTCAGGATCACCGGGGGATTCTGGGCCCGTCGACGGCACACCAACGAGAGCGCCACCCTCGGCCACTGCCGCGACTGGATGGAACGCGTCGGCTGGACCGGCAACTTCCGGGCCGCCGCCCAGGGCCGCGCCCACCGGGACCGGCGCGGCCGGGAGTTCGCCGACTCCGAGGTCTACAAGCTCCTCGAAGCCATGGCCTGGCACGCCGGCCCGGGGGGCCGGCTCGACACGGACATCGCCGCACTCACCGAGGTCGTCGCGTCCGCCCAGGAACCGGACGGCTACCTGAACACCGCCTTCGGCCACCCAGGGCAGCCCGCCCGCTACAGCGACCTCGAATGGGGCCACGAGCTCTACTGCAACGGGTTCTTGATCCAGGCGGGCGTGGCCCAGGCCCGGGCCCGGGGCGAGGGCGAGCTGACGAAGATCGCCCGACGCACTGCCGACCACGTCTGCGCCACCTTCGGGCGGGGCGGCATCGAGCGCGTCTGCGGGCATCCCGAGATCGAGACGGCCCTGGTCGAACTGGCCAGACTGACGGGAGAACAGCGCTACCTCGACCAGGCCGCGATCTTCATCGACCGCCGTGGCCACGGCACGCTCGCCGACGGCGAGTTCGGCCGCGTCTACTACCAGGACGACGTGCCCGTACGACGGGCCACAGTGCTGCGCGGCCACGCCGTTCGCGCCCTCTACCTCGCGGCCGGCGCCGTCGACGTGGCCGTGGAGACCGGCGACGACGACCTCCTCGACGCGCTCGCTCGACAGTGGGAGGCCACGGTCGCCCGACGGACCTATCTCACCGGCGGCATGGGATCACACCACCGCGACGAGTCCTTCGGCGACGACTTCGTCCTCCCGCCGGACCGCGCCTACTCGGAGACCTGCGCCGGCGTCGCCTCCGTGATGCTCAGCTGGCGGCTGCTCCTGGCCACGGGCGAGCCGCGTTACGCCGACCTCGCCGAGAGGACCCTCTTCAACGTGGTCGCGACGTCCCCGGCGGAGGACGGCCGGGCCTTCTTCTACGCCAACACCCTGCACCGGCGCCACCGGGGCGCCGTGCCCGCGGCGGACGCGGTGAGTCCGCGCGCCGAGTCCAGCCTGCGCGCGCCCTGGTTCGCGGTGTCCTGCTGCCCGACCAATGTGGCGCGGACGCTGGCCCAGCTGCCCGCGTACCTCGCGACGGCCGACGACCACGGCCTGCAGCTGCACCAGTACGCCGACGCGGAGATCGCCACCTCGCTCGTAGGCGGCCATGACGTCGCGCTGCGCGTCCGGACCGACTATCCGTCGGGCGGAACCGTGAGCGTGCGCATCGACCGGTCGTCGTCGGGCCGCCCCTGGACGGTGTCGTTGCGTGTCCCCGCGTGGACGCAGGGCGCGACGGCATGGCTGGTGGACCCGGACGGGGCCCGCCGTACGGTGCCCCCCGGCATGACCGAGGTGACCCGCCGTTTCCGGCCCGGTGACGAGATCCGGCTCGAACTGCCCGTACGGCCGCGCTGGATCCGTGCCGACCCACGCGTCGACGCCGTCCGCGGCACGGTGGCCGTCCAGCGCGGGCCGCTGGTGTACTGCGCCGAGTCCGTGGACCTGCCGGGCGGCCACGACGTCGAGGTGATCCGGGTGGACCCGGCAGCACCGCCGCAGGACGGGACGGGCGGCACGGTGGTCACCCCGGGGCAGATCACCGCTTACGACGTACAGCGCGACGGGACCTGGCCGTACAGGCCGCTCGACGCGGCCGCCGCCGAGCCTTCAACCGACCGCGCGGAGATCGTCCTGGTCCCTTACCACTCGTGGGCGAATCGCGGACCTTCGACGGTGCGGGTGTGGTTGCCGGTCGTGGAACCGCAGCGTGCGATCCCGCTGGACGGCACCTCAACAGGTAAGTGACCGGGCGCGCCACCGTGAGGACAGCACCGTCACGAGAGGTGCGCACGGTGCGGTGGCGATGCCTCGGAGGCAGCGAAATAGCGACGTAGGACGCGGTCCACCGTGGCAGCCCTCTTGCGCCTGCCACCAGACGGCTGACCTGGTAGGCAGCCGTGAGGTACGTCTGCGTCGGCGGCAGGGCCACAGCCGTGCAGAGAAGCGCCTGCCGGAGACGTCCAGCACACGGTACGACCAGTTCGACGTGCCGATCGCCCGACCGGCCCCTCCCGGGTGCCGCCTGCCGCTTTCGGTGATTGGCTGTGCCTGGCAGGGGCGGTGGTCGGATCACGTCGAGTGGGCGCCGAGGCATCAGCCCCGACCCCCTGAACCTGAAGGTACACAGTCGCCGTGGCCCGTCCGTGGGCGTCGGACCTCACCACCCATGGAAGGTTCACATGGATTCTGCGGTGTACGCTCCGATGTCGGATCTCAAGCGTGCCACCCTTGATCACCAGCGCACCTACGGATGCGGCTCGCGCCCCTTCGCCGACGGCGCACAGCTGGCGCTCTGGGCCATACAGGCAGGCGCGTGCAGCGCGGTGGAGATCGGTACTTCCCTTGGCTACTCCGCCGCATGCCTCGCCAACGCCGGGATCCTCGTGCAGACCGTGGACCGCGATCCCGTCCACATCGAGCTCGCGCAACGGCATCTGAACGAGCGAGGTCTGGCCAGCCGCGTGAACTGCATGACGGGGGAAGCCGTGGAAGTCCTCGCCGACCTGCCTGCGGGGGAGGCGGACCTGGCCTTCTTCGACGGCATGGAGGTGAGCGTCGCCGAAATCGAAGTACTGGCCAGGACACTGCGCCCGGGCGGATTGCTGATAGTCAGCAACATGGAACTCGGCGGCGAGGCAGCCGAGGTCCGCGAACTCATCGGCGGCTGGCAGCCCCGGGAGGACGGCGAGGTTCTGCTCGCCGTCAAGCCGTCACCAGCACGGT
Source organism: Streptomyces bobili (assembly GCF_002154575.1). Classification (GTDB taxonomy): domain Bacteria; phylum Actinomycetota; class Actinomycetes; order Streptomycetales; family Streptomycetaceae; genus Streptomyces; species Streptomyces bobili. The sequence goes on along the minus strand of NZ_MUBA01000009.1, from coordinate 7,055 downwards.
GACCAGCCACCTCGGGCAGTCAACGCAACACCGGACACGGCGATGACGCTTGCCCGTATCGTGCGAGTCCCCATGGCCCTCACCGGCTCTGGTACTTCAAGCCGGGCCGGAAGGGCACTCAAGACCACGTCTGCTTCCGGACTCCAGGCGACACTGGTCACGTGATTATCGAACGCGCGTATGTCCATCTCTCCTCGTACGACGAAGAGACCTGGCCTTGGTCAGTGCCCTGCGTGCGACAGCTGCTCAACGAAGGGCTGCGCTTCACCGCACCTGTGACCTTTCTGGTCGGTGAGAACGGCTCGGGGAAATCGACCCTGGTCGAAGCGCTGGCGGAGGGATTCGGGCTGGACTCCTACGGCGGCTCCCACGACTGGCGCTACGCTTCCCCGCGCGCCAGGTCGACGCTGGGCGAGCGTATGAAATTCGAAGCCGCCTCGGGCCGCGGGCGCCGTATGGCCACCAGTTGGTCAGCCCGAAAGGGCTTCTTCCTACGCGCCGAGACCGCGCTGGACGCCCTGGACAGGGAGGGCTTCTCGCCAGACCATCTCAGCCATGGTGAGGGCTTTCTCGCGGCCTTCCGCGGGAAGTTCCTGCACGCCGGCCTCTATGTTCTCGACGAGCCCGAGGCGGCGCTCTCCTTCTCCTCGTGCCTTGAACTGATCGGCCACATCGACCGGTTGTCCAAGGAGGGCGGCCAGGTCATCTGTGCCACGCACTCTCCGCTGCTGACCGCGCTCCCGGGCGCTGACATCATCGAGGTCGGTGAGCACGGTATGCGCGGGGTCGCCTGGCGGGAGCTCGGCATCGTGGATCACTGGCGCCGCTATCTCGCCGACCCGCACGCCTATCTGCGGCACATCGTCGAACCGTAGGCGGGTCCGCCTCGCCTCCTTGCATGGGCTCCGGCGAGGACGAGGCTCCCGGCGTGTGCCGGCGAGCGTGCTGGTGGCGGCATCAGCGCAGCGTGATCTCCTCGCCGATCGACTGCTCGCGGGCCGAGGCGAGGACCAGGGCCGTGGCCGCGGCGTCCTGTGCTGCCACGCCGACCGACTTGTAGAGGGTGATCTGGTCCGGTGTGGTGCGCCCCGCTCTGTGGCCGGCAATGAGTTCGCCCAGCTCGGCGTGCACGTGATCGGCCGTGATGAGGCCGCCGCGGATCGGCATGAGGAGGTCGTTGCTGCCCGCGGGGAACGGGGCAAGCACGGCCTGGCGCGATTCGACGCACACCAGTGCCTCGACGACGGTGGCGTCGTCGACCTCGCGGCCTGCAGGGTTGTACCCCACGGACGTGATGTGCACCCCGGGCGTCAGCCACGAACGGCGGATCACGGGTTCGACGGCGTGCGTCGTCGCGGCGGCGATGTCCGCGCCGTCGAGTGCCTCGGCGTAGCTGGACACGGCCCGGACGTCGCCCTCCAGTGCGGTGGAGAGTTCGTCGGCCAGGGCAGCGGCTTTCGCCGGATCCCGGCCGGCGATGCGGATCTCCCGGATCGGGCGGACCCGACAGATCGCGCGGGCGTGGGACCGGGCCTGCACGCCGGTGCCCAGCACCGCCAGCACGGTTGCGTCCTCGCGGGCCAGCAGCCGCGCCGACAGCGCGGAACAGGCGCCTGTCCGCGCTGCGGTGATGGCCCTGCCGTCCAGCAGCGCAGCGGGCTCGCCGGTGTCCGGATCGAACGCCACGATCAGCGCCTGATGGGTGGGTAGCCGTGCCCCGTCATTGTGCGGGAAGAGTGACACCAGCTTGGTCATGAGGACCCCGGCCGACGGTAGGAAGCCTGGCATGGCCGCCAGGAAGCCCTCGTGTTCGGGGACCAAGGCGGCGACGCGGTGAGGTACCGAGGCGCGGCCCGCACTGAGGTCTGCCATTGCCGAGGAGAGGACTTCGATGAGCGAGTCCACGTCGAGCAGGGCTTCGACCTGCGAGCGGCCCAGAAGCAGCATGTGCCCTCAACCTCCTGACGTCGGTGATCCGGCCGGCGATCACGCCGCCACAGTGTCAACCACGGCGCTGTTGCTCCGGCGGTGTCACACAGCTTTTCACGGAATCCACCAGGCAACCGGGCCGCCTACGTGTCGACGGTGGACTTGTCGAGGCAGTCGACGAAGCGGACGAAGCCGGGGCGGATGTTGTCTTCGGCTACCGCGAACTCTTGCGCCGAGTGACTGCGCAGTAGGCACATGTCGTAGCGGGCCACGGTCGGCAGGGCCTTCTGCCGCTCGTCCGTTCGGTATTCGTGGTGGCCTACCAACTGGCAGGAGTCATAACGGATCAGGGGTCCGCGCGGCCCTACCGTGTAGCGGTGTGCCCGTGCCTCGGTGGAGAATTCCTTGAAGGAGAGTCCGGTGTCGTCGCAGTCACTGAAGTGAATCGTGCCGCTCGACCAGACGCTGTCGATGACCTGGACCTGCGGGTTGCGTACTTCGAACCGGATGTCCTGGGCGTGGAATCGCTGTACCGAGTCGTGGTGCCGGGCGACGGGGAAGCGGAAGAACGTGCTGGTGGTGCCGTACTCCTTGGTGCTGTGCGGACGCGTGCCGGTGATGATGTACGAGCCGCCGCGGCAGGTGATCGAGCCGCCGTAGGGGAACTCCAGGAAGTTGCCCCACTCGTACTCGACCTTCATGTCCGTGAACCAGTAGTTGAGGAACTGGTCCTGGTCGTTGGGATCTGCCTGCTGCCGTTGTGAGAGGCCGGAGTAGAGGAACGCTCTGCGGTAGCTGCCGCCGACCCGGCATGCCTCCCAGCGCATCTCTGAGTTCGTGTTGGTGCCGTTCAGGGCGAGGCCGAACTCCCATTCCCCCATCCATTCGCACTCCGAGAAGCGGTAGTCCTGGGCGTTGCCGGTGGAGTACGAGCTGAAGAAGGAGGCGCCGGGCGTGGCCGAGCGGAATTGGATGCGCTCGAAGGAGAGGTTCGACCAGATGTCCTCGTTGCGGCAGAGGTAGGAGCCTGGGCCGTCGTCCGGACGGAAGACAAGGGTGGTCATGCGCTTGCCGGCTCCGCTGAAGCGCAGGCCGTTGGCCGCTCGCAGCGGAGCGGCGCCGTTCAGCAGTGCGTGCGCACGGGTGATGAGGAACTCTCCCGCGGGGATTTCGATCACTGTGCGTCCGACTCCCCGGGAGACCCGGGCGGCCGCGAGCGAGTAGGCGATCTCGAAGGCGGCGGTGTCGTCGGTTCGTCCGTCGCCCACGGCTCCGAGGTCGGCCACGTTCAGCACGAGAGGCAGTCGGGTGGTTGACGGCTGACCTCTCCGGGGCCGGGCGGGGACCGGCGGTGTCGTGGGGCCGTGGTCCGCTCCGCCGACGGCGGAGGCACTGTGAGCGGTCAAGACCATCGCCCCGATCCCCGACGCTGCGCCACGCAGAAGTTGCCGACGGCTGACAGGAGACATCCGAACTCCCCGTTCTGCCATAATCGCCTTCTTTCCAGCAATTCATCCCTTAAGGACATGAATGACGGAGTTTGCTGCAGTGCTCAAACAGCTGTCGACGGCACAGAAGCCGGCGAAGGGGGCATCCCTGTACACCCTGTATGTGAATCGGCCTGCCGGCCGGTTCCTGGCCGCCTTGGCCCACCGTGCAGGGGCGACGCCGAATCAGCTCACCGTCCTGAGCGCGGTGTTCACCTTTCCCGCCCTCGCCGCGGTGGCCCTGATTCCGCCGCAGACCGCGATGGCGGTCTGTGTCGGCGCGGCCCTCGTCATGGGGTTCGCGCTGGATGCGGCGGACGGTCAGCTGGCGCGGAGCCAGCGCTCGGGGAGCCCGTCGGGCGAGTGGCTCGACCATGTCGTGGACTGCATCAAGGTCGTCGCCCTCCATCTGGTCGTACTGGTGTCGTTCTACCGGTTCTTCGACCTGCCCAGCCCGCTCTTCCTGCTGGCGCCGATGCTCTTCGAACTCGCGGCCGTAGTGATCTTTTTCGCCGGAATCCTGACGGAGAAGCTCAAGTGGCGGGTGCCGGATCATGCTCCGGCACCCGCTCCTCCGGCGTTGCGGTCCGTCCTGCTTCTGCCGGTGGACTACGGCTTGACCTGCGTCAGCTTCCTATTCCTGGGCAATCAGGACTTCTTCCTCACGGCGTACTGCGGGCTGCTTCTGGCGCACGTCGTGTTCATGGGTGCCTTCCTGCTGAAGTGGTTCCGCGAGCTGCGCTGAGGCAGTCTGCGGCCCTCCGTTGGGAGAAAGCAGTTGCAGGGCGGCGCGCAGCAGAGTGCTGGAGGTGTGCTTGGTGTACGGGAAGTAGACGACCTCGACACCGACCTGCTCGAAGCGCCGTTCGAGCATTTCCCACTTGGGTGTCCCCCGCCAGTCGTCGCCCTTGAAGATGACGTGGAAGCCGACTCGCTTCCACGTCTTCAACTTGTCGACGTCTGCCTCCACGACGGCGTCATCGACGTAGCGCAGGCTGCGGACGATCTCCAGGCGTTCGGCGAGCGGCACGACGGGAGCGTGGCCCTTCAGGCTCGCGGCCAGGTCGTCGGAGGTCACGCCGGCCACGAGCCAGTCGCAGTGCTGACGCGCCTCCCGCAGGATGTTGAGGTGTCCGACGTGGAACAGGTCGTAGACACCGGGCGCGAATCCGATGCGTGTCACTGAGGATCACCCGCCAGCGGATCCTGGGCCGCCTTCTCCTGGGCTGCCTGCTTCGGCACGTTCACCGTCACCGAGTTCGACTTGGCGGAGGCGTTCGTCCCGTCGGTCACCGCGATGGCGTAACGATGACTGGTCCCGGCGGGCACGGTGTCGGTGTAGGTCATCTGTGGACGGTCCCAGTAGGTGGATGCCTTCTTCTTCTGCGCCACGAGTTTGCCGTCGCGGTAGATCCGATACGTCAAGGACGCGTCGTCCCGGTCCCAGGAGGTGCGCCAGGTGAGCGTGACCTTGCCGGGACTGGTGCCGGACAGTGCCAGGGCGGGAACCTTCGGCGCTCCGGTGTCACGGTTGCCGAAGCGCGTCAGGCCCTGCTGGGGTGCGTCGTTGACCCGGGTGAACTCGCCGCCCGCCCACAGGACGCCGGCCGACACCGTCAGGGTACGGGGGCCGATCTTTTCCCCGAGCCCGTCATTGGTGTCGGGGAACCAGTGCAGGATCTTGCGGTTGTCGAGCGACTGGGCCAGCAGGTGCTGTCGGTCGCCTCGCTCGGGGAAGCCACCGGGTGTCTCGTTGCAGTTGTGCGCGTGGGAGGCGCTGTAGAGGACACCCTTGTAAGGCAGGACGGCCTGGGTGGCTCCGAAGCAGGTGTCCTTCCACACCATCGTGCCGTTGGTGAGACGGCCCGCGATCCGCCCGTCGAAGATGCCGGGCCCGCGGCCCTCGGCGCCCACGTAGAAACGAGTGGTGTCGCGCGCGATCGTCTTGACCGACGACTGGGGAGGGAACCAGCCCGGATACGTGAGTACGGTCTTGCCGCTGGCGGCATCGAGGGCGACGAGTGAGCGCGCGCCCTGGCCGTTGACCGACTCGAAGTCACCCCCGACAAAGAGCCGGCCATGCGAGGTTGCGGCCGACAGTGCCCGTACGGGCAGGTCGACGTCCGCTCGGAAGGGCAGCAGGGATCCAGTGGTGGCGACGGCGGCGACCCGGTTCCTGGGCTGGCCCGCGACGCGGCCGAAATCGCCGCCGAAGTAGATCGCGCGGTCCGTGGTATCGATGGCGCGGACGGTGGCGGACACCGCCGGCTTGAAGTTCTTGCGCAGGGAGCAGCCGGCAGTGTCGATGGCGGCCAGATTGGCCACGCGGACGGATCCGACCTGGCTGAAGGACCCCCCCACGTACAGTACGCGGCCGTCCGGGGAAGCCTTCATGGCCCGTACGGTGTGGCTGTTGCCGGTGAACGACGGGGCGCAGGGCAGGAGTTTGCCGGTTGCCGCGTCGAAGGCGGCGAAGTTGCGGCGCTTCACCTGCCGTTGGCCGGGTGCAGCTCCTGGTGGGCGGACATTTTCGAAGGATCCTCCGACGTAGACGACACCCTTCGCTGCGGTCAGCGACCAGACGATGCCGTCCGTCTGCCAGGTGGCCAGCGGATCGGCGGTGAACGCGGGCGCGCCGTCGGCGGCGGTGGCTAGGGAGGTGCCGAGCGGCGCGGTGACGCAGCAGATGAGCGCTGTGACTGCGACCCTCGCGGCCGGCTTCTTACGGCTTTTTCTCAGGTACACGGGAGTCCCCGGATGGCAGTGGTGTCAGGGAAGCGACGCCGGTGTGGTGACGCTGAGGGTGCGCACGCGTCTGCGTTCATGCGGCGCGGTGCCGCAGCGCTCCGACCAGATCGCCCAACCTCAAAAGCGTCCGATATCGGCATAAAGTAATACCAAATACACACAATCCCAAGACCATTCCCACGGCGAGTCCCGACGACGTGTCGCCCTCGGAAAGACGGGACGCCACCAGCACCGTCGTCACGGCCAGCCCCACTGCCAGGGCCCTGATGTAGCCCCGGTCCACGGTCGTGAAGCCGAGGCGCATCCGGACGAGCACGGCCGCCATGACGTTCTCCACCACGATCGCCGCGCCCCAGGACGCCGCGGCGCCGAGCACTCCCCAGGCCGGCACGACGAGGACGCCGACCGCCAGCTGAACCGTGAACGCCACTGCGGTGACAGTCAGATGCCAGCAACTCCGGCCGGCCATGAGCAGCACGGTCTGAGCGTTGCCGACAGCGACGTTGACCATGGAGGCGGTGCACAGCACGACGAGCGCGAGGGCGCCGTCGGTGAACCCCGGTCCGAAGACGGACAGGATCGTCCCGGGAAAGCAGGCGACGACGCCGAACAGCGGCCACGACAGGGCCACGGTCCAACAGGTCGAGACCCGGTGCAGAGCGCGCGCCTCGGCGACCTTCTCCACGGCCAGGAGACGGCTGAGTTCCGGCGCGACGGCAAGCCGTACGGCGAGTTGGACCAGGGTGCCCGCCGTGACGATGCGGCCGATCGCCGTGTACACCCCTGCTTCCCTGCTGGTGGCAAGAGCCGACAACAGGATGACGCCGACCCAGACAGCACCGATGTCGAAGACGGAGGACACCGCACGGGGCGCGGATGTGCCCTGGCGGG
>NZ_MUBA01000895.1 GCF_002154575.1 Streptomyces bobili | reverse complement strand
GTTGGTGGCGTCCCAGGAGCCGCCCATGCCCACTTCCACGACGGCCACGTCCACGGGGGCGTCGGCGAAGGCGGCGTACGCCATGCCGGTGAGCACCTCGAAGAAGGACAGCCGGTACTCCTGGGCGGCGTCGACCATCTCCACGTACGGCTTGACGTCGTGGTAGGTCTCGACGAACCGCTCGGCGGAGACCGGCGCGCCGTCGAGGCTGATGCGCTCGGTGATCGACTGGACGTGCGGGGAGGTGTACCGCCCGGTGCGCAGGTCGAAGGCGCCGAGGAGGGCCTCGACCATGCGGGCGGTGGAGGTCTTGCCGTTCGTCCCCGTGATGTGGATCGAGGGGTACGCCCTCTGCGGTTCGCCCAGGACGTCCATGAGCGCGGCGATCCGGCTGACGGAGGGCTCCAGCTTGGTCTCGCCCCAGCGGGTGGCCAGCTCCGCCTCGACCTCGCGCAGGGCCTTGTCGACCTCGGGGTCGGCGGGCCGGGTGGGCACGCCGGACTCCGGTGGACCGCCCAGGGTGCGCAGGGTGCGGCTGCCGGCCTCGATCACCGCGAGGTCGGGGTCGCGGTCGGTCTCGGCCGCGATGATCTCGTCGAAGGAGTCGAGGGGGTCGGGCTGGTCGCTGTTGCCGTT
>NZ_MUBA01000894.1 GCF_002154575.1 Streptomyces bobili | reverse complement strand
CTGTACGAGGCCGCCCGCGAGGAAGGCGTCCCGCGTATCGTCTTCGCCTCCTCCAACCACGCGGTGGGCTTCACCCCCCGCCCGCAGGGCGACGACCCCCTCATCCCCGTCGAGACCCCGCACCGCCCGGACACCTTCTACGGCCTGTCCAAGGCCTTCGGTGAGGATCTCGCCCAGTTCTACTGGGACAAGCACGGCCTGGAGAGCGTGTCGGTGCGCATCGGCTCCTGCTTCCCCGAGCCCACCAGCGTGCGGATGCTGTCGGTGTGGATGAGCCCCGCCGACGGCGCCCGCCTCTTCCACGCGGCCCTCACCGCCGAGGACGTCGGCCACACCGTCGTCCACGGCTCCTCCGCCAACACCCGCCTGTGGTGGGACCTGACCAGCGCGCGGGCGCTCGGCTACGCACCGCAGGACGACTCCGAGCCGTGGGCCGAGAAGCTCATCGCCGAGCAGGGCGAGCTGGACCCCGAGAACATCGCGCACGCCCACCTCGGCGGCCACTTCGTCAGCGACCCCCCGATCTGGCCGTACTGACACCGCTCCTCCAGAGGGGGGTGCCCCGAGGCCCGGAGGGGGCGAGAACCGGCCCCCTCCCTCACCCCACCCGAATGCCGAAAGTAAGGGAACGGCAAAACGGCCTCGCTCGTTCACCCGACATGACAGCTATGACCCCCGGCTCGAACATCCCTCTCCCCGTCACCCGCGTGGCGGTGGACGTCGCCGCCCCCGTGCGCCTCGACGTTTCGGGCCTGCTGCTCACCGCCGACGGCAAGGTGCGCTCCGACGACGACTTCATCTTCTACAACCAGCCGGCCGGCCCCGGCGTGACCTACCGCTCCGGCGGCGGCACCGCCCCGGACGCGATCATCGTCGACACCTCCGCGCTGCCCCCGGGCATCGAGAAGATCGTCGTCACCGCGAGCCCGGACGCGGCGGGCCAGACCTTCCAGGGCGTCGAACCGACGGCCACGATCCGCGGCGCGGACGACAACAGCGTCCTGGCCACGTTCACTCCCCCGCAGCTGGGCGCCGAGACAGCGCTCGTGGTCGTGGAGATCTACCTGCGCAACGGCGCCTGGAAGGCCCGAGCGGTGGGCCAGGGCTACGCCAACGGACTGGCCGGCATCGCCACCGACTTCGGCGTCTCGGTGGAGGAGCCCGCGGCAGCCGCCCCGG
>NZ_MUBA01000893.1 GCF_002154575.1 Streptomyces bobili | reverse complement strand
TCCGCGCCGCCGAGGGCCGCGCGGGCCTGAACGCCGGCCCCGCCGACGGCGACGCCGCCGCCGACCGGGCCTGGCCGGCCGTGCCGACCCTGGTCTTCCACGGCCCCGACGACAAGGTGGCCCCCTGGGCGGCCTCCCGCCGCTTCGCCGCCCGCCGTCCCGGACTGGTCACCCTCCACCCCGTCCCGCACGCCCCGCACGCCGCCATGTGGAATCCCGACCCGGCCGCGTACGAGGAAGCCCTGCGCCGCTTCCTGACCCCCTTGATGTGAGCTACCGCGGAGCACCGCGCCCAGGCCGAGCCCTCACCGCCCCCGGAGCGGTCCCCAGGGTTCCGTTTAAGGCTGTACCGCTGGCCTGAACACGTCTCCTCACCCCTCCCCGAACCTCGTGCGTTGGCCAGTCCCGTAGCCCGCCGTGACATTCCGTTTGGGTTTTCGGACCGTCAACCGGAAGACTGCACCCGTGACGTCCCGTATCCCGCGCGACTCCAGGCTTCGACTCGTCCGCCCACGACCCCTGGCC
>NZ_MUBA01000892.1 GCF_002154575.1 Streptomyces bobili | reverse complement strand
CCGCCCCCGAGGACCCCCTCTCCGCGGACGCCCTCGGCCGGCGAGCCGGATACGTCCTGTACCGCACCACGCTCCCCACCGAGGGCCTGGGCCTCCTCCACTTCGCCGGGGGAGTGGGCGACCGCGCCCAGATCTTCGTGGACGGCGCCCCCGTCGGCGTACTGGAACGAGAGCGCCACGACGAAACCCTGGCGGTCCGGGTGCCGCGCCCCGGAGCCGAACTCCACGTCCTGGTGGAGAACATGGGCCGGGTCAACTACGGCCCCCGCATCGGCACCCCGAAGGGCCTCCTGGGCCCGGTCACCTACGACGGCACACCCCTGCACCGCTGGGACTGCCACCCCCTCCCGATGGAGGCCCCGCCCAAGCTGCCCCTGGACCAGACACCGGCCGCCCCGTCGGCCTCCGCGGAACCCGCCTTCCACCACGGCACGTTCGAGGTGAGGACCCCGGCGGACACGTTCCTCTCGCTGCCCGGCTGGACCAAGGGCCAGGCGTGGATCAACGGCTTCAACCTCGGCCGCTACTGGAACCGAGGCCCCCAGCGGACGCTGTACGTTCCGGCCCCGGTCCTGCGCCCCGGCACCAACGACCTGATCCTCCTGGAACTCCAGGCCACCACCGCGACCCGAGCCCACCTCACGGATACCCCGGACCTGGGCCCGGCGGCACACTGAGACACGGCCCCGCTCCCGTCCGGCACCACAGCCCCCCGCGGGCCCCCGCCCCGCGGTGACGGGCCTATCCTGTGGACCGGCGGGAGCGGCCCCGGCCCCACCACCGTCAC
>NZ_MUBA01000891.1 GCF_002154575.1 Streptomyces bobili | reverse complement strand
TCATCGACCCGCGCCGCACCCGCACCGCCAAGCTCGCCGACCGGCACCTCGCGATCCGGCCCGGCACCGACGCCCTGCTGCTCGCGGCGATGGCACAGGTGCTCTTCGAGGAAGGGCTCGTGGACCTGGGCGAGTTGAGCCCCCATGTCCAGGGCATCGACGAACTGCGGGACGCCGTACGGGACTTCACCCCGGAGTCGGTGGAGGCCGCCTGCGACGTGGACGCCGCGCTCGTCCGCACGCTGGCCCGCGAACTCGCCGCCGCCCCCACCGCGGCCGTCTACGCCCGCATCGGCAGCTGCACCGTCCCCCACGGCACCCTGGCGAGCTGGCTCGTCGACGTCCTCAACATCCTCACCGGCAACCTCGACCGGCCCGGCGGCGCCCTCTTCCCCCAGGCCGCCACCGACCGGACACCCCGGCCCGCCGGTCCCGGCCGGGGCTTCGCGCTCGGACGCTGGCACTCCCGCGTGAGCCGGCACCCCGAGGCCAAGGGCGAGCTGCCGCTCTCCGCGCTCGCCGAGGAGATCGACACCGCGACCGACGAGGGCACACCGGTCCGGGCGCTGATCACCGTGGCAGCCAACCCGGTGCTCTCCGCACCCGACGGCGACCGGCTCGACAAGGCGCTCGACTCGCTCGACTTCATGGTCAGCGTCGACCCGTACCT
>NZ_MUBA01000890.1 GCF_002154575.1 Streptomyces bobili | reverse complement strand
CCTGTGAGGTGGGGGGCGAGGTGGGGCTACGGCGTGAGGGCGTGCAGGGGGAGGTCGAAGTGCACGACGCTCTGGCCGCCGTCGGGGTCCTGGCGCTCGTCGTGCACGACTTTCCCGAGGGATCGCCAGAAGGCTTCGGCGCCTTCGACGGACGGGTCCGTGTGCAGGTAGACGGTCCGGTAGCCGCCGTCGGCGGCGGCGAACGCGAGGAGGTCGGCGACCAGGCGCCGGGCGAGTCCGCGGCGCCGGTGCTCGGGTCGGACGTAGACGCGGCGCAGTTGAGCGGTCGCGCCGGAGGGGTAGCGGTCGGCGACATGACGCGGGTTCGGCGGGTGGAGGGGTCCGCGCGCGTCCAGCGCACCGGTGCCGACGACCTGCTGCTCGGTGTCGACGGCGACGAGCAGCGTGTGGCGGGCCGGCGCCAGGTAGGCGGTGGCCGGGTCGATGATGTCGCCGTGCCAGCGGGGCACGTAGCCGGTGCCGAAGTCGTGGTAGACGGTGTCGAGCATGACGGCTCGGGCACCGTCGAGGTCGTCGGGGCCCGCAGGCCTTACGCAGTAGTCATGCACTTGCACATCATATGCATTAAGCCGAGGGTCTTGATCGACTAGGGCGACCGAGGCCACCCGGCCCGTCCGACCGCACCGGACCGGCTCGCTCGGCGGAGATCATCCGGACCTCCGCCCGAAGCGGCGCCCTCCCCCTCTCC
>NZ_MUBA01000889.1 GCF_002154575.1 Streptomyces bobili | reverse complement strand
CCGCGGCGCGCGATCTCGTGGCGGCCGGGCGGACCGTGGCCGTCCTGGAGGCCCGCGACCGGGTCGGCGGCCGGGTGCTCGGCCTGACCCTCCCGAACGGGATCGTAGGAGATGCGGGCGGCGAGTGGTGGGGGTACGGCGACGACGACGCGCTTGGCGGTGACGGTGACGCCGTCGGCCGTCACGACGTACGAGCCGCCGGACCGGGCGATCGTGCGCACGGGGGCGTTCAGTACGACGCGGTCGCCGAGTGTGGCGGCCAGCTTGATCGGCACCAGCTGGGAGCCGCCGACGAAGCGCAGTTCCTGGGCGCCGTTCGCGGTCTCGGTGAGGCGTTCCAGGGTGCCGGGGGTCTGCTCGTTGCCGGCGGCGGCGATGTAGAAGAGGACGAAGAGGAGGGAGAGTTCGCGGGGTTCGGCCGAGAAGATCGAGGTGCAGGCCACGTCGAGGAGGAACTTGGCCGACGGGATCACGGCGTTGGCCCGCAGCCAGGACTCGAAGGTCTGCCGGTCCCACTCGGCGGCCTTGGCAGCCGTCCAGGGGGCGTCCACCGGCACCTGCTTGGCCATGTCGTCCAGCGAGGCCTGCACGATCGCCGCGTTGGCGAGCCCGGCCGCGTCGACCGGGGGGACCGAGCCGAGCAGCCCGTCGGTGGCGTAGGCGGACTTCTTGCCGTCCTTGTAGAGGAGGTTCTTGCCGGTGTTGTAGGTGGCGAAGGTCGCCACGCCCAGGGAGTCGGCGAGCGCCTTGATGCGNNCCGCGGCGGGCGCCGCGGAGGCGGTCCCCGTGGCGGTCGCGGTCAGGGCGCCGGCCCCGGCGAGGGCGGCCGTACCGCCGAGCAGGGAGCGGCGGGAGAGGGGGAGCTGTCTTCCATGTGCCACGTGCGTCCTCCGTCGTGCTTCGAGCGCTTCGAGAGCGAGAAGGGTGGATGGGAGCGGGTGAGCCTAAAAGGTGAACAGGGCTCACATTCTGAGGGTGCGCGGGGTGGCGGGACAACGCTCCGGGCGGGGTGGAGTCGGTAACTGAGCCGATATTGACGGCTGTTGAAGCTCAGGCGCTGCTCAGAAACGGCGCATACGGGTTGTATCGACCAGGGGCCCGAACTGGACGGCGCGGAGACGCTCGCCGTCCGCTGGCCTGCCGGGCGGGCGAGGGGGAACAGGGACCGACACGGGAGCCGGAGCCGGAGCCGGA
>NZ_MUBA01000888.1 GCF_002154575.1 Streptomyces bobili | reverse complement strand
CGCCCGCCGGGGGCGTGAGCGCCTGCGCACCGTCTCAGCAGGCGGATGAATCTCCGGACCGTCTGCCCAAAATGACCCCCCAGGTCTACTCTGGATCCGTGCCGGAGGACGTGGGGGGCACGCCGTTCCCTGACGGCTGGGAGCCCGACGACGACCACGACCGCGGGGTGTCGGACGAAGAGTTCGCCTCCGTGGTCTTCGACGAGGCCTTCGTACAGGCGGCACCGGTGCACGAGCCGACCGCCGTCGAACGCCTCCTGGCCGCCGCGCAGGCGAGAGCCGAGGCCTCCGATGCGGAAGCGCGCCGCGCCCGCTACGACGACCTCTACGGCCCCNNCGACCCGGACACCTGGGGCCGCCGGAACGGCCGGTTCGGACCGTACGGCAAGCAGGTCCGCTGGCACCGGCCGGTCGCCTGGATGCTCGCCGTCCTCATGGGCGTCGGCATGGTCGTCCTCGCCTTCGCCGCGGTCTACCGGGGCGCCCCCTCCTCCGGCAACCGCGACCAGTTCCCCTCGCCCACCTCGACCGGGCTCGAACAAGGGGCGGGGCAGCTTCCGTCCGGCTCCACCGATCAGTCCCGGCCACCCGTCGCGGCCGTCCCGCGCACGCCCTGAGGGACCGCCGCCGACGGGTGAGAACCTGTCAGAACTTGTCGCGCAGCGAGGCGTTTACCCGGGCTCCCGGCAACCTACTCTCAAAGTATGGGCGGGCCCGGAGAGCCACCGGACGGGGCACC
>NZ_MUBA01000887.1 GCF_002154575.1 Streptomyces bobili | reverse complement strand
GGGGTGGGGGTGGCGGTGGGGCCCTGCGGCGAGCCCGCCGCCGGACCCGACGACGTCGAGGACGAGCCTCGGCCGTGGCGCGCGTACAGGTAGAGGACGGCGACCGCGGCGAGCCAGTACAGGTGGTTACCGAATCCCAGGACCACCAGGACGGCGGTCCCGGAGAGAACGACGGTGCCCATGGCGTGCCTCCTTCCTGGGCTTGGACGGACGGGTGTGCTGGGTGGTGGCGGTGGGGGGTGGGGTGGCTTCTCCAGAGTAGGGAGGCGGTCACTCAACGTGCATCTCCTTTTCCGCTGCGCGCCCGTGAGTGAATGGGGCGATGAGAGCCTTGGTGTACGAGCACGGCGGTGAGCGTCTCTGCGGTGTGTACGGCGATGGCGGCGGCGGTCCCGGTGCGGCCACCGCCGTCGTCCTGCACGGTGCGGGCCGGAGCAGCAAGGAGCGACTGCTGCCGCTGCTCGGCGAGTTCACGGCGCACGGCTGCCACGCCCTCGCCCTCGACTTCTCCGGGCACGGCGAAAGCACGGGCGCGCTCGGTGAGTTGAGCCTGCGGCGGCGCTTCGAGCAGGCCATGGCGGTGATCGACGCGTACGTGCCGGCGGGCGGGCCGCTGGTGCTCGTCGGGTTCAGCATGAGCGGCCAGACGGTGGCGGACCTCGCCGCCCACTACGGGGAACACGTCGCGGCCCTGGGGCTGTGCGCGCCCGCGGTGTACGCGGGTGAGGCGTGGGACGTGCCGTTCGGTGACGGGGACGGCCGGTTCAGCGCGCTCATCCGGACGCCGGGGAGCTGGCGGGCGGCTCCGGCGCTCGACGCGCTGCGGGCGTACGAGGGGCGGGCGGTGCTCGCCGTGCCGGGTACCGACGCGGTGATCCCGGCGGAGGTCACCGAGGCGGTGCAGGACGCGCTGTCCGCCCGTGCCCAGTACACCCGCCTCGAACTGCCCGACGCCGATCATCAGGTGGGCGCCTGGCTGCGCGATCACCCCGGTGACCGGCGGGCGTTCGTGGCTGCCGTGCTCACCGGCCTCGGCGAGGGCGGCTGGACGGCGACCCGCGCCTGGCTGGCCAAGCAGGTGCCGGAGGGGCGTACGGTCGTCGACTCCCGCCCGCTGCAAGGCGGTTGGAGTGCACAGATGCGTCAGCTCACCCTCGACGACGGCACGGAACTCGTGCTGCGGACGTTCGTGAAACCCTTCTTCCGCCGTCACGCACCCGGCCTGCTGGCGCGGGAGGCGGACATCCTGACCCTGCTCGCCGGACAGGAGGGGATCCCCGCGGCGCGGCTGGTCGCCGTGGACGCGAGGGGCGAACTCTGCGACCATCCCGCCCTGTTGATGTCGGCGCTGCCCGGCCGGGTCCGCCTCGACGAGGAGGACCTGGAGCGCCGGCTGGACCTGCTCGCGGCCCAGCTGGTCCGTATCCACCGGGTCGTCCCCGGTGACCGGCCGCGGCCGTACCAGGCGTGGACGTCCGCGGAGCGGGTCCGCACGCCCGCGGGGGCGCTGTGGGAGCGGGCGGTGGACGTGATCCGCCGTGAACCCCCGTCCTACGAGGGGCGCTTCCTGCACCGGGACTTCCACCCCGGCAACGTCCTGTTCGA
>NZ_MUBA01000886.1 GCF_002154575.1 Streptomyces bobili | reverse complement strand
GCGGCGAGTTCGAGCACCTCTGCCTCGCGCGAGGTCAGCGGCGAGTCCCCGGCGGCGATCGCGTCGGCGGCCAACTCGGGGTCGACGTAACGGTTTCCGGCGTGCACGGTCCGGATGATCTCCGCGAGGCGCTGAGCGCTCACCGTCTTCGGGACGAACCCGCGCACACCTGCCGCAAGCGCCCGTTTCAGATGACCGGGGCGGCCGTGGCTGGTGACGATCAACGCCTGGCAGCCGGGCAGTTCGGTCCGCAGTGATGTGGCGACCTTCACACCGTCGGCACCCGGCATCTGGAGATCCAGGACGGCCACGTCCGGCCGGTGCGCCCGCGCCATCGCCAGCGCCTCGGGCCCGGTGGCCGCCTCGGCGACGATCACCAGATCGTCCTCCAGGGAGAGCAGCGCCGTCAGCGCACCCCGGATCAGATGCTCGTCGTCGGCGAGCAGCACCCGCACCACGCCGCTCACGCGTGAACCTCGCTCACCACGGGGTCCTTCACGACCAGCGGCACCTCGGCCACCACC
>NZ_MUBA01000089.1 GCF_002154575.1 Streptomyces bobili | reverse complement strand
GCCGGTCGATCCGGGCGCGGTGCGGCGGGCGGTGGCCGCGGCCGTGACCGCGCCCGGATCGACCGGCTCGTCGGTGAACGACCGGACGGTCCGCCGCTGGGTGACCGCCAGCCGTACCGCCTCGGACGTCCCCAGCCGGAACATGTCGTCGCGCGCCCCGCGCACCATCGCGCGGGCACCCTCCCCGTCGCCCTCGGCCACGACCTGGGGCAGACCCCGCACCACCGCCACGGGCAGCCCGGAGGTCTTGCCCTTCACCAGGTCGCCCGCGGCTGCCAGCTCGTCCGCCGTCGCGACGACGGTGGCACTGAGCGGATTGCCGTGCGTGTCCGTGCCGCCCCGCAGGTCGTCCAGCACGCGTACGCCCGCGGCGCCGATGGCCACATCGGTGAGTCCCGCGCGCCAGGGCCGCCCGAAGGTGTCGGTCACGAGGACCCCGACGTCCACGCCGAGGCTGTCGCGCAGCCCGGAACGGATCGCGCGCGCGGAGGCATCCGGGTCCTCGGGCAGCAGCAGCACGGTCCCCGACGCGGTGTTGGAGGCGTCGACGCCGGCAGCGGCCATGACCAGGCCCTGCCGGTTCTCGACGATCCGCAGCGCGCCGCGCCGGGCCACCACGCGGACGGTCTCCGCGTCGATCGCGTCCTCCCGGTCGTCCGCCCGGACGACGCGGCCCTCCGCCTTGGACACGATCTTCGAGGTCACCAGCAGGACGTCCCCGTCGGCGAGTCCCGGCTCGGCGGCGGCGATCAGCTTGGCGAGGTCGTCCCCGGCCCGCACCTCGGGCAGCCCGTCCAGGGCCCAGACCCGGTAACCGGTCTCCGTGCTCACGCGGCGCGCACCTCCTCGGCCAGCGCCAGCGCCTCGCGGGCCATCCGCGCGCTCGCGTCGACGTCCGTCATCATCAGCGGGACCGCCCGGCAGCGGATCCCGGCGGCCTCCACCCGCTCCACGCAGCCGGCGTCGACGGTGTCCACGAGCCAGCCGTCCAGCAGCCCCGAGCCGTAGTGCTCGGCGACCGCCGCGGCCGTCGACTCCACGCCGACCGCCGCGAGCACCTTGTCGGCCATCCCGCGCACGGGCGCGTCACCGACGATGGGGGAGAGGCCCACCACCGGTACCCCGGCCTCCGCGATCGCCTCCCGGATGCCGGGCACGGCGAGGATCGTGCCGATGGACACGACCGGGTTCGACGGCGGGAAGAGGACGACGTCCGCCTCCGCGATCGCCTCCAGCACCCCGGGCGCGGGCTTGGCCTGCTCGGCGCCGACGGGCACGATCGCCTCGGCCGGCACGGAGGCCCGCAGCCGCACCCAGTACTCCTGGAAGTGGACGGCCTTGCGCTCGCCGTCCACCTCGACGGCGACATGCGTCTCGACCCGGTCGTCACTCATCGGGATCAGCCGGACGCCCGGCTTCCACCGGTCGCACAGCGCCTCGGTGACCGCGCTGAGCGGATACCCGGCACCGATCATCTGCGTCCGCACGATGTGCGTCGCGAAGTCCCGGTCGCCCAGCCCGAACCACTCCGGCCCCACGCCGTACGCCGCGAGCTCCTCCTTGAGATGGAACGTCTCGTCGGTCCGCCCCCAGCCCTGCTCCTCGTTGATGCCGCCGCCGAGCGTGTACATCACCGTGTCGAGGTCCGGGCAGACCTTCAGCCCGAAGAGGTGGATGTCGTCCCCGGTGTTGCCGATGACCGTGATGTCCGCGTCCGGCGCGGCCCGCTTCAGACCACGCAGGAACCGGGCACCACCGATGCCGCCTGCCAGAACCACAATGCGCATGCGCCAAGTCTTGCAGGCGGGTACGACAGCCCGTCACACGGTCAGACGCGGACGGCACGCCCCTGGCAGTGCGGCGCCGTGTGCATCGGCATCTCGGTCAGGCCCGGGAAGTACACGTGCAGGCTGACGGCCGGCTCCAGCGCGTCGTTGACGACCTCGTGCGCGTACCCCGGGGCGAACACGTGCTGCGCGCCCGGCGTCAACGCGCGCGTGCCGCGCGCGGTGCGCTCGGTCAGCGTGCCCTCCAGGAGGGTCAGCACACCGGAGGAGCGGCCGTGGTCGTGGAGCCCGCTGCCCTGTCCGGGCAGCCAGGACAGCAGCCACACCTCGTAGCCGGGGCCCGTGCGCAGCCGGTGGTACCAGCGGGTGGTCGCGTCGAACCGGACGAGGTGCTCCCACCGGGAGCGGTCGGCGGCGACGGAACGGGCCAGGCCGGCGAACTCGGCGACGGTGGCCGGGTGCTCGCGGGGGGCCTGGAGGAGGTGGAGGACTTCGAGGATGTCGCCGGCGATCTGCAGGTCGCTGTCGCTGTTCATGGGATGCGGTGTTCCTCGGCGGAAGAAGAGGTGGGGGGCTGTGTCACGTACCGTCCGCCCGGATCACGGGCGGGAGGGGCGCCCTGGTGCGGGCGGGGAAACAGGCAGCCGAGTCGCGGTCGGACTCAGGAGCAGCCGGAGCGGAGAGGAAGGCTCAACAGCTGGAACAGCGACAACAGCTACAGCGAGCGCGGGCAGCACCGTGGGACCCGGCGGTGCGGGTCGAGGTGAGTGCCAAGTTCGCGAGCATGCCCACAAGGACAGCGGTTCACACCCGCGGTGTCAACTCGGTGGCCGCCGTGCGAGACGGGTTCACCTCATCAGGTTCATCTGTGAGGCGAAAGGTTTGTCCATGCCCCCACCGGGACACATGGCGCACAAGCCGGGCGCGCAAACCCGTCGCGATCCCGTGATCCACATGTGATCCGGTTCGCTTCCGGGCGCGTGTCGGAACGAGATCGCTTCCCAGGTCGTCTTTCCCCGCACAGGCGCTGTGTGGGGCGGGGGTCCTCCGGGGCCTTATCTGCTTGTCAAGGTTTAGGCCGATTTGAACACTTACTGCACGACCTTGGTTCCGCAGAGTGAATAAGGGGCCCAATAGCAGATCTCGGCTTGACTCGCCCGGAGCCGCACACTTGTAATTTCACTCGTGTCGTTCAGCCGACATCGGTAACGGCCACGTCACGGGGACGCGAAAGACAGAGCGAGGGGCGCACATGACCGAGCTGGTGCAGCAACTGCTGGTCGACGTCGACGACGCGGACGAGGAACTCGGCTGGCAGGAGCGCGCACTGTGCGCCCAGACCGACCCCGAGTCCTTCTTCCCCGAGAAGGGCGGCTCCACCCGAGAGGCCAAGAAGGTCTGCCTCGCGTGCGAGGTCCGCTCCGAATGCCTCGAGTACGCCCTCGCCAACGACGAGAGATTCGGCATCTGGGGCGGCCTGTCCGAGCGGGAGCGCCGCCGGCTCAAGAAGGCGGCCGTGTGAGGACGGCCTCGCCCGAGGCTTCGAACGGCCCGTCGCACGTGGGTTATCCACAGGCGGCGGGCCGTCGTCGTGCCCAGCCGATAGTGTGGGCGCTCGTCCGAGACACCCCGCCGCCCCCACGCGGCGCAGGCGTCCACCGCAGTCCACCGAACCGGGGCCCGTACCTCGATGTCCGTGCACCAAACGGCAGGTCAACGCGACGCTGCCACTCCTGAGTTCCCGCGCCACGTGGTGACCGCGGTCCTCGTCTCCCATGACGGTGCCCGCTGGCTGCCCGACGCGCTCGCCGCCCTGCTCGGCCAGGAGCGTCCCGTCCAGTCCGTCATGGCCGCCGACACCGGCAGCGCGGACGACTCGGCCCAGCTGGTCACCGACGCCCTCGGCGCCGACCGCGTCCTGCACCTCGCCCGGCGCACCGGCTTCGGCCAGGCCGTCGAGGAGGCCAACCGCACCGCCCCGCTCCTCACCCCCGACGAGCTGCCGTACCTGAAGCGCCCGAGCGGCTGGGACCCCGTCACACGCGCCTGGCGCGACGACGCCTACGACCTGCCCGACCTTCCGCACGGCGAACCCGTCCAGTGGCTGTGGCTCCTGCACGACGACTGCGCGCCCGAGCCCGAGGCCCTCGCCGAACTGCTGCGCGTGGTGGACAACGAAGCCCAGCTCGGGCGGGACGACGTCGCCGTCGTCGGACCCAAGCTCCGCGGCTGGTACGACCGCCGCCAGCTCCTCGAGGTCGGCGTCACCATCGCCCACTCCGGCCGCCGCTGGACCGGCCTGGACCGCCGTGAACAGGACCAGGGCCAGCACGACCACGTGCGCTCCGTCCTCGCCGTGTCCACCGCAGGCATGCTCGTCCGCCGCGACGTCTTCGACGCACTCGGCGGCTTCGACCGACGCCTGCCCCTCATGCGTGACGACATCGACCTGTGCTGGCGGGCGCACGCCGCCGGCCACCGCGTCCTCGTCGCCCCCGACGCCGTCGTCCGGCACGCCGAGGCCGCCTCCCGCGAGCGGCGCGCCGTCGACTGCGCGGGCCGCACCACGGCCTCGCCCCACAAGGTCGACAAGGCCGGCGCCGTCTACACCCTCCTCGTCAACAGCCGTACGGCCCTGCTGCCCTGGATCCTCTTCCGGCTGGTCGTCGGCACCCTCCTGCGGACCGTCGCCAACCTCGTCGGCAAGGTCCCCGGACAGGCCCTCGACGAGATCCGCGGCCTGCTGGGCACCCTGCTGCGGCCCGAGCGGATCATCGCCGGCCGCCGCCGGCGCGGCGGCTCCCGGATCGACAAGGACGAACTGCGCCCGCTGTTCCCGCCACCCGGCGCGACCGTGCGGGCCACCGTCGAACACGTCGCCGGAGACCTCTTCGGAGCCACCGACACCGAGACCACGACCGGAGCCGGCCGGCACGGCGGCGCCGTCGAGTCCGGCCCCGGCGGCGACGACGCCGACTTCCTCGAGATCGAACAGTTCGCCCGCCTCAAGCGCATCGCCCGCAAACCGGGCCCGGTGCTCTTCCTGGTGCTGCTGCTCGTCTCCCTGGTCGCCTGCCGCAACCTCGTGGGCGGCGGCGCCCTCGCCGGAGGGGCCCTGCTGCCCGCCCCGGCCGACGCCTCCGACCTGTGGTCGCGCTACCTGGACGCCTGGCACCCGGTCGGCGCCGGCGGCACCCCGTCCGCCCCGCCGTACCTCGCGGTCGTCGCCCTGTTCGCCTCCCTGCTGTTCGGCTCGACCGGCCTCGCCGTCACCGTCCTGCTGGTCTGCTCGGTGCCACTGGCGGGCCTCACCGCCTACTTCGCCTCCCGCCCGCTCATCGGATCGAGCCTCCTGCGCGCGTGGGGCGCCGTCGTCTACGCCTTCCTGCCCGCCGCCACCGGCGCCCTCGCGGGCGGCCGCATCGGCACCGCCGTCCTGGCGATCCTGCTGCCGCTCATCGCCCGCGCCGCCGTCGCCGCCGCAGGCTTCGCCAACTCCTCCGGCACGCGGGGCAGCTGGCGCGCCACCTGGGCGTACGCCCTCCTGCTGACGATCACCACAGCCTTCACGCCGATCGTGTGGCCCATCGCGCTGATCCTCGGGCTCGCCGTCCTCGCCGTGCGCCGCACCGACCTCCCCGCCCACGGCCTGCGCTTCCTGGTCCAGCTCGGCACCCCCCTGCTGATCCTCGCGCCCTGGTCCCTGTCGCTGCTCCCGCTCGGCTTCTTCACCGAGGCCGGCCTGGAGTACGGCCCCTCGGCGGCCTCCGCGACCGACCTGCTCGGCATCAGCCCCGGCGGCCCCGGCACGGTCAGCGCACTGATGCTCATCGGCGTCGTCCTGGCCGCCCTCGCCGCCCTGCTGCGCACGGAACGCCAGGGGGGAATCCGGACGGCCTGGGCGGTCGCCCTGGTCGGCCTCGTCCTCGCCGTCCTGTCCAACAGCTCCGCCTGGGCCGGCCCCGCCACCCTCGTCTACGGCATCGGCCTCCTCGCCGCCGCCCTCATGGGCGCCGACGGCGCACGCACGCGTGTCGCCGAGCAGAGCTTCGGCTGGCGCCAGCCGGTCGCCGCCCTCATCGCCTTCGCCTCGGCCGCCGGCCCCCTCCTCGTCGCCGCGGGCTGGATGCTCGGCGGCGCCGACGGCCCCCTGGAGCGCCGCGACCCCGTGCAGGTGCCCGCCTTCGTCGCCGAGGAGAGCAACACCCGCGACCAGGCCCGCACCCTCGTCCTGGACAGCGACTCCGCCGCCCACGTCGGCTACATGCTGGTCCGCGGCTCCGGCGCCCGCATGGGCGACGCCGAACTCGCCGCGGCCGACGGGCAGAACGGCACGCTCGGCAAGGTCGTCGCCAACCTGGTCGCCGGCTCCGGCGCCGACCAGGCCGACCAGCTCGGCAAGTTCGCCGTGCGCTACGTCCTCGTCCACAAGGGCGCGCCCCGCGAAGTCACCCGTGTCCTGGACGCCACGCCCGGCCTGTCCCGGCTGAGCCAGCAGGACGGCAGCGCCCTGTGGCGGGTGGACCAGGAGGTCTCCCGCGCGGCGATCGTCACCGCCGACGGCAAGGGCACCCCGACCCCGGTCGCCGCCGGCCCCGTCGACCTCCACACCACGGTCCCCGAGGGAGCCGACGGCCGGATCCTGCGCCTGGCCGACGCCGTCGCCGACGGCTGGACCGCCACCCTCGACGGCAAGCCGCTCACCCGCACGACCGTCGACGGCTGGGCCCAGGGCTTCGAACTCCCCGCCTCCGGCGGCAGGCTGGACGTCACCTACGACGACCCGTTCGGCCACACCGCCTGGCTGTGGACGCAGGGCTTCCTCGCCCTCGTTCTGGTCGTCCTCGCCCTGCCCGGCCGCCGCCGCGACGTCGACGACGACCTCCCCGAGGAGCAGCCCGTCCCGGACGGGTCCCTCGAAGGCGAGGGCCGCCGCGCCCGCCGCCTCCGAGCCCAGGCCGAGTCCGAGGCCGAGTCGGAGGGCCCCGGTCAGGACGAGGGCGCCGTCATGGCCCCGCCGCGGCCGGAGACCCCGGCCGCCGTACCGCAGCAGCCGTCCTACGCCGACTGGGAGGCACCGGTCCACCAGCCCGCCCCGTACGGCGCCTACGGTGACGAGCAGTACCAGGGCACCCCGCAGCAGTACCCCGCGGGCGGCTACGACCAGGCCCAGACCTACGACCCCTACCAGGCCGGCCAGTACGACCCGTACGCCTACGAGGCCCGCCCCGAGGCCACCGCCGCCTACGACCAGGCGTACCAGCAGGGTTACGACCCGTCGGCGTACCAGCAGGGCTACGACCCCGCGTACGACCCGGCGCAGGACCCCCACGGCACCGGCAGTGAGCGCCCCGACGGGAGCCAGCAGTGAACCGCACCACCCTGTCCCTGATCGCCGGCACGGTCGCCCTGGCCGCCATCACCGGCTTCGCCTCCCTCAGCGAGCCGGACGCGTCCGGCACGGACACCGCCGAGGCGGCGGCCGTCCTGCCCGTGGAGCGCAGCGGCCTCCTCTGCCCGGCGCCCAGCGCCTCCGACCTCGCCGAGACGACGTACACGTCGTTCACGCCCGTCACCAAGGGCGCGGGGAGCGACGGCTCGGCCCAACTCCAGGCCGCACCCCGCGAGTCCACGGACACGCCGGACGCGGATGGTTCGGACACGGACAAGGCGGACACGGACAAGGCCGACACCGACAAGGCCGACACGGACAAGGCGGACGACGACAAGAAGACCGCCGCCAAGCCCGTCCTGGCCCCCAAGGCGCCCGGCACACCCGTCACCGGCGAGACCTCCGGCGCCGACGGACCCGCCCTCGTGGGCACCGCCGAGGGCGGCTTCGCCCCCGGCTGGACGGTCCAGCAGACCACCCAGGTCACCGCCGGCAACGGCCGCGGCCTGCTCGGCGTCACCTGCACCGCCCCCGACACGGAGTTCTGGTTCCCGGGCGTCAGCACGGCGGCCGACCGCACCGACTACGTCCACCTCACCAACCCCGACGACTCCGCGGCCGTCGCCGACATCGAGCTGTACGGCAAGGACGGCGCCGTCGCGACCACGGTCGGCGAGGGCCTGACGATCCCGGCGCACTCCACCGAGCCGATCCTGCTGTCCACCCTCACCGGCGAGAAGCAGGACGACCTGACCGTCCATGTGAACGTCCGCAGCGGCCGCGTCGGCGCCGCGGTACAGGCCCTGGACGACAAGCTCGGCGGCGACTGGCTGGCCGCGTCCACCGACCCGGCGGGCACCCTGGTCGTCCCCGGCATCCCCAAGGACGCCACCGCGGTCCGCCTGGTCGTCTTCGCGCCCGGCGACACCGACGCCGACCTCAAGGTCCAACTCGCCGCCCCCACCGGCCTGATCACCCCCGCCGGCCAGGAGACGCTGCACGTCAAGGGAGGCATGACGACCGCGGTCGACCTCGGTGACGTCACCCGCGGGGAGGCCGGCTCACTGGTCCTGACGCCCACCGACGGATCGGCGCCGGTCGTCGCGGCCGTACGCGTCGTGCGCGGCAAGGGCGACAAGCAGGAGTCGGCGTTCATCCCCGCCACCGCCCAGGTCGGCGCGCGCGCGTCCGTCGCGGGCAACGGCGCCAAGGACACCACGCTCTCCCTGACCGCACCCACGGGCACCGCCAAGGTCAAGGTCACCGCGTCGGCGGGCACCGGGGGAGGCACGGCGGCCTCCCAGACGTACACGATCAAGCAGGGCACCACCCAGGACGTCCGGCTCCCGGTCCCGGCGGGCCTCAAGGGCACCTACGCCCTGACCGTGGAGAACCTCACGGCCGGCACCCTCGTGTACGCCTCCCGGACCCTGACGGCGACGGACGGCGGCATTCCCGGCTTCACGGTCCAGACACTGCCGGACGACCGGGGCACGGTGGCCGTCCCGGAGGCGGACGAGGACCTGAGAGTGCTGCAGAAGTAGGCGGCGGGGGAGGGCCGGGCGCGCTCAGTCCTCCCCGTAGCGCGGATCCACCGTCTCTGGAGTCAGCCCCAGCAGCTCCGCCACCTGTTCCACGACGATCTCGTGCACCAGCGCGGCCCGCTCGTCACGCCCCTTGGTGCGGATCTCCACGGGCCGCCGGTACACGACCACCCGCGCGCGGTGCCCGTCCCGCGCCGCCATCGTGCCGCCGAGCGGAACCGCCTCGTCGTTCCACGGCTCCCCGGCCCCGCCCAGCCGCGGCACCTCCAGCACCAGGAAGTCCATGTCGGCGAGCTGCGGCCACCGCCGCTCCAGCCGGTCCACGGAGTCCTGCACCAGGTCCGCGAACACCTCGGCGCGGCTCGCGGCCAGCGGTACCTGAGGGGGCGCGATCGGCCCGCGCATGCCCCGTCCGTGGCGATCACGACGACGAGGGCCGGGGGCTGCGGCACGGGGCGGTACGGGGCTGTCCATCACTACTGAAGCGTAGTCCCCGCCGCCACCGGCCGCCCTGCTCCACGCGGCGGCCCGGACACCGCCCGGCCGCTCCGCTCCGCCTGTCGCCGGCATGTCGCAGGATGACCATTCCGGCCAAGGTCCGGCTCGATTCCGTATCTCTACGAGACCGCCGAACTCATGGCAAATGATGGTGTTTGTGCGCATCGATGACCGGACCTGGTCACCCTCCTCACCCCCAGGACTGGTGTTCGCGCAGGTCAGCGGGGTATGACTGGAGTGGCCTGTGGGGCGTTTCACAACACGACACGGTGGAGTGACCTGGTGGAGAGTCGTCGCGGCCCGCTCAAGAGTGCGGTACCGTCCAACGTCGTGAGCCCTGTACGTCGCTGTTCGCGCACCGCCTGCGGCCGACCCGCCGTCGCGACGCTGACGTACGTCTACGCCGATTCGACCGCCGTCCTCGGCCCGCTCGCCACCTACGCCGAACCCCACTGCTACGACCTCTGCGCGGAGCACTCCGAGCGCCTCACCGCCCCGCGCGGCTGGGAAGTCGTCCGGCTCCTCGACGGTTCGGCCCCCGCCCGGCCCAGCGGCGACGACCTGGAAGCGCTGGCCAACGCCGTCCGCGAGGCGGCCCGCCCCCAGGGACGCACGGCCGGAGCCGGCGGCGCGAGCCGCGGGGCGGACCCGATGGAGGTGGCCCGCCGCGGCCACCTGCGGGTCCTGCGCTCACCCGACAACTGACCCGCCCGGTCCTCCCGTTCGCCCGCCGCGTGGTCCGGCTGCGCCGCCACGACGGCCGCAACCGGACCCGATGCTCCCGGCAATGCCACTCTGACCTGAGGTCACGTCGCACGTTACGTCTCTGGGTCGGACTCGACGGACCCACGACGGCCTGTCAGTCGCGCCGGGTAGTTTGTGGTGACTGACAGGACTTTCAGGAAGGTTTGGCCGTGGCTGCTGATCTGTCTCAGATCGTGAAGGCTTACGACGTACGCGGGGTGGTCCCGGATCAGTGGGACGAGTCGCTGGCCGAGCTGTTCGGGGCCGCCTTCGCCCAGGTGACCGCCGCCGAGGCGATCGTCGTCGGCCACGACATGCGCCCCTCGTCCCCCGGTCTGTCCGGCGCCTTCGCCCGCGGCGCCGCCGCCCGCGGCGTACACGTCACCGAGATCGGCCTGTGCTCCACGGACCAGCTCTACTACGCCTCGGGCGCGCTGAACCTGCCCGGCGCGATGTTCACCGCCTCGCACAACCCGGCCCAGTACAACGGCATCAAGTTGTGCCGCGCGGGCGCCGCCCCGGTGGGCCAGGACACCGGCCTCACCCAGATCCGCGAACTGGTGGAGACCTGGTCGGAGTCGACCGGCCCCGAGCCCGCCGCACAGCCCGGAACGATCACACGGGCGGACACGTTGAACGACTACGCGGCCTACCTCCGCTCCCTCGTCGACGTGACCTCCATCCGCCCCCTGAAAGTCGTCGTGGACGCGGGCAACGGCATGGGCGGACACACCGTCCCCACCGTCTTCGACGGCCTGCCCCTGACCGTCGTCCCCATGTACTTCGAGCTGGACGGCACCTTCCCCAACCACGAGGCCAACCCCCTCGACCCCGCCAACCTCGTCGACCTCCAGAAGCGGGTCCGCGAGGAGGGCGCCGACCTCGGCATCGCCTTCGACGGCGACGCCGACCGCTGCTTCGTGATCGACGAACAGGGCGACCCGGTCTCCCCGTCCGCGGTCACCGCCCTCGTGGCCGCCCGCGAACTCGCCCGCCACGACGGCAAGGGCACGGTGATCCACAACCTGATCACCTCCTGGACCGTCCCCGAGGTCGTCAGGGAGAACGGCGGCAGCCCCGTCCGCACCCGCGTCGGCCACTCCTTCATCAAGGCCGAAATGGCCCGCACCGGCGCGATCTTCGGCGGCGAACACTCCGCCCACTACTACTTCAAGGACTTCTGGAACGCCGACACCGGCATGCTGGCAGCCCTCCACGTCCTCGCGTCCCTCGGCGGCCAGGACACCCCCCTCTCCGCCCTCGTCGCCCAGTACGACCGCTACGCGGGCTCCGGCGAGATCAACTCCACGGTCGACGACCAGACGGCCAGCATCGCGATGATCAAGTCCACCTACGGGCCCCGCCCCGACACCACCCTCGACGAACTGGACGGCCTCACCGTCACCACCCCCGACTGGTGGTTCAACGTCCGCCCGTCCAACACCGAACCCCTCCTCCGCCTCAACGCGGAAGCCCGGGACGAGGCGACGATGAGAAGGATCAGGGACGAGGTACTGGCGCTGATCAGGGGCTGAGAAGGGCGACAGACCCCCACCCGGCCACCCCCGCGT
>NZ_MUBA01000885.1 GCF_002154575.1 Streptomyces bobili | reverse complement strand
CGCAGATCGGCGGTGGACAGGGCGACACGCACGCCCGTCCAGTCCTCGCCGGTGCGCTGGGCGACCGAGGCGCGCAGCACCAGGTGGCCGCTGTCGTCTCCGTGCCGGTGGCTGAGCCGGTAGGCCGGCACCCACACGGCGCCCGGCACCCCGTACTCCAGCTCCAGTTCGGTGTCGTCCTCCGCGTCGCCGGTGTCGCCGACGAGGGTGAGCACCGCGGAGACCGTGGTCTCGACGTGCGCCGCCGGAACGTCGGTGGAGGCGCGGTCGAGCCGGTCGGTGGCGACGGTGAGTTCGTGCTCGACGAGGAGTAGCGCCTCTTCCAGCTCGGCTAGGCGGGCGTGCAGTGCCGTCAACCGCTGTTCGACGAAGTCGGCGAGTTCCAGCCACGCGTCGACGGGGGTGCGGCGGTGCGGGTCGTCGCGCTTGCGGGGCGGCGGCACCGGGCGCAGTGCCGTGACCTCCTCGATCAGGCGCAGTTGCCGGTCCCGGCGCCCCCGCGCCGCCGCGTACTCGTCGTGCAGTCGCTCGACCTCGCGCCGCAGTGTGTCGGGGACACCGGCGGTGAGCGGCTCGGCGTCGACCTCGACACGGGCCTCGACGACGCGTACCGCGGGTGCGCCGAGGACGCGGGCCCGCAGCGAGCCGGGGTCCAGGGTGCGGGGGAGTCCCGTCACGCGCACCCGGCCGTCGGGCGGCACGCTGCCCCGGGCCAGGCGGCGACAGAGCGCGCCCTGCGCGTACACCACGACCGAATCGAGGGTCGAACCCCAACCCTGTGCCTTTTCCACCCGCATGAACGCCCCCACCGTGTCTGTGCCGAGCACAGCCTACGTTGCCGTCGCCGACTCGTCGCGGTGATGGATCCCGGTCCGGGGAGAGCTGATCAGCGGGCGGGGACGGGGGC
>NZ_MUBA01000884.1 GCF_002154575.1 Streptomyces bobili | reverse complement strand
GGCACATCCACCCCCCCGCCGGACCGGCGAAACCCACCCCGGCGCACCGAACTCACCCCGAAGGGACACCCCATGCCGCTCGAAGCCGGCCTCCTGGAGATCCTCGCCTGCCCGGCCTGCCACGCCCCACTCAAGGAGCAGGACACCGAGCTGATCTGCACCGGCCAGGACTGCGGCCTGGCGTACCCGATCCGCGACGGCATCCCCGTCCTCCTCGTCGACGAGGCCCGCCGCCCCGCGTAACGGCGCCCACCGCGCCGTACGGGCCGAAGCCGCACGCGAGGCGACGTACGCGAGACGACTCGCCGGGCGACCACAGCGGCCGGCCGCGCGGCGCACCCGCACACCGACGACCACAGGCGATCGGAGACCTGACGCCATGCTCGACGAATCGCTGCTC
This sequence comes from Streptomyces bobili, assembly GCF_002154575.1. Classification (GTDB taxonomy): domain Bacteria; phylum Actinomycetota; class Actinomycetes; order Streptomycetales; family Streptomycetaceae; genus Streptomyces; species Streptomyces bobili. The sequence goes on along the minus strand of NZ_MUBA01000884.1, from coordinate 500 downwards.
GACACGCCGGAGGCCCTGGCCGAGGCGGACCACCGCGCCCTCCTGCGCGGAGCGGCCGAGGCAGGCGCCCGCGTCCGCACCGCCGCCCGGCACGCCACCGAGGCCGGCGTGCACGAGCTGAAACCGGACGGCCGCCCGCGCGCGATCCTCCTCGCGGGCCCCGGCGCCGCCGCCACCTGCGTCGCCGACCTCCTCGGCACCCTCGCAGGCGCCGCCTGCCCGGTCACCCGCCTCGCCCCGGCCGGCGTCGCCCCCGCCGCGGGCGCCCTGCGCTGGGAACTCCCCGGTTGGGCCGGCTCCGTGGACCTCCTCATCGTCACCACCCCCGACGGCAGCGAGCCCGGCCTCTCCCTCCTCGTCGAGCAGGCGTACCGCCGCGGCTGCACCGTCGTCGCCGTGGCCCCCGCCGGCTCCCCGCTCGCCGACGCGGCCGGCGCGGCGCACGGCCTGTTCGTCCCGATGGCGACCGCCCCCTACGAGCAGGACGAGCAGCCCCCCGT
>NZ_MUBA01000883.1 GCF_002154575.1 Streptomyces bobili | reverse complement strand
TGCATGGCGTTGTTGGGCTGGACCTCGCGTCTGCGGCTGGTGGAGGCGCCGTAGGAGTACCAGACGTGCTCGCCGACGGTGAGCATGGTGGCCGCGGCGAGGATCTCGCCGTCGTGGTGGGCGAGGTAGAGCCGCATCCGGTCGGGGTGTTCGGCGTTGAGCTACAGCGACTTCGAATCCGCACTCGGCAAGGCACTGCCCTTTCTCGACGACGAGACACCCGTCGACGCGCACGCGAGTCTGACCGAACTGGGCCTGGATTCACTGACGTTGCTCGGCCTGGTGGCGGAGCTGGAGGACAGGTTCTCGTTGGAACTGCCGGACGAGATGTTGGTCATGGAGACGTTCGCGACGCCGTCGACGCTGTGGAGCGGCCTGTCGGAGCTACCGCGCTCCTGAATCCCCACGCCCTTCGACAAGGGTGACCCAATGAAGATCAGCCATCCTGAATTTCGCTGGTCAGCGGGGCTGGTGTGAGGTCGCGCGGGGATCTCTTGCTGGGCAGGGGCATGATTCGCAGCAGGTGATTGTCTGCCTTGTCGCTTCTTCGCCGGAATCAGAGTCGTTGCCAGGCAGAGCCTCGTACTGTCCCGGCCACGAGTACCGGTTGTGGGAGGGGCTTCGCGGGATGGACGTATTGACCTGGACGATGACGCGTCGGTCGAACTGGTCAAGCGTGCGGAGCTGTTGCGCAAGGAGTTGGTGGGTGGAGATCGATACGGAGGTGGCCCAGTTGGAAGCTGCCGAAGTGGTGTATGGCCG
>NZ_MUBA01000882.1 GCF_002154575.1 Streptomyces bobili | reverse complement strand
CGCTCGACCAGCGCCACGCGCGCGTGCTCCAGAACCTCGGGCCCGAACTCCCACGGCTCCCCGCGCCCCGCCCGGGGACCGGCGTGCGTACGGAACAGCGGCAGGTAGGCGCCCAGCTGGAGCCACCGCAGATACAGCTCCGGAGAGTAGTCGCCGGCGGAACCTCCCATGCCCGACCCCGATTACGGCACCCCGCACAGCCCCAGCCCCACCACGAGCGACAGGGACGCCCGCAGCCCCGGCCAGCCCGGAGCGACGTCCCCGGACCAGGCCCCGCCGTAGCGCTGGATCCCCGCCCAGCCGGAGCGCGAGAACAGGAACGGGCGCTCCTCGGGAAGCAGCTCCCGCAGCCCCTCGTAGCCGGCCTGAGCCATGCACAGCGCGTACACGTTATGCGCCTCACGGTGATCGCCGCCGCGGCCCTCGAGAGCGTGCCGCGCCGACCGGGGGAGCGTCGACTCCCCCAGCGCGGTCAACGATGTGGGCTCGTTCATGTGATGCCAGAAGCCCGAGAAGCCCTGCGCGGTCCCCTCCGCGTAGAACCTGCCCCACCATCGCCGCACGCGCGCGTGCGTGAAGTCCGGAAACACCGACTTGCCCGTCCGCGCCACACCCTCCACGATCCGCCCCGAGGCGCCCCGCACGAACGCGTCCCCGCCGACCCCGCTGTCGCAGACCGCGTCACCCGGCGAGACCCGCACCGCAGGGTCGACGACCGGCACCAGGCGGACCCCGTCCCGCCGGAGCTCCTCGGCCAGTACCGGCAGCTTCCCGAAACGCTCCTGGTCGACGGTGAACACCTGTCGGTCCTCCCGGTGGTCGGCCCCCAGATGGACCGCGTCGAGCGGCAGACCACGCTCCCGGTAACCGGCCACCACACGCCGCACCTCCTGCTCGCCGCCGAAGTCCCCCGCGTGATGGTGCCCGAGCGCCCAGGCCGGCGGCAGCGCCGGCGCACCGGTGAGTGAGGCCCAGGTGAGCAGCACGCGCGCGGGGGCCCCCACCATCACCCAGCAGCGCAGGGGGCCGCCGTCCATCCGCAGCTCGGACACCCCGGCCCGGTCGTGCCCCGAGCCGGCCCCCTCCTCGCCCTCCCGCAGCCTCACGGAGCCGTCCCACGACGTGTCATGGAACGCCAGATGAGTGGCCGTGTCGGCCACCACCAGGTGCACCGGCATCGTCAGGTACAGCGGATCGTCCCCCCGGCCGAACGCCCGCCCCGGATCGTTGTTCCACAGCCGGTACGTCCCCGCCCGCAGGCGAGGC
>NZ_MUBA01000881.1 GCF_002154575.1 Streptomyces bobili | reverse complement strand
AGCTGTGTATAAGATACAGGACCTGGACCTGGTCCGGCTCCCAGAAGGTCACCAGCATGTGGAACGCGTCCCACACCCAGACCGGACCGACGGTCACCGCGACGAACGCGGCCCACAACGGGACGCTGGCGGCGGGTGGTTCGGCGAGCTTCGGCTTCGGCGGGACACCCGGGGGCGGGAGCGTACCGAGCGTGAGCTGCACGGCGGGGTGAGCGGTGCGGCTTTAGGCGGGGGGTGTCCGGTGGCGGCCGGGCACCCCTCTCCGGCGTCACCGAACTCGTCCTCATGAGGGCAGGGGGCACTGGAGTCCGGGTTGGTCGCGGTTCGGGGAACAGGTCACGAGGGACAGGGAGAGGTAGGAGGGGCGTTCGAGGTAGAAGCCGAGCGTGACGTCCGCGCCCGATCGCAGCCGCTCGGCGGCGCAGGTGACGTGGCGGTCCAACTGGCCGGCATCGCGCCGCACCTCGGACCCGAACCGGGGAACGAACTCGGCCAGCCGCTCCCCGAGCCATTCCGCCGCGTCCTTCGCCTCGTCCCAGGTGCCGCGCACCAGCGCATGCGGCTTGACGAGCCAGTACGCCGTCTCCAGCGGGGGCAGGTCCGAGGTGGGGAACGCCGCGGCCACCTCGTGGTACCGCTGGATCAGTTCGGGCCGGCTACCGGGCGGGGGTGGTTCGGGGTAGATCGAGATCCCCGGTCAGCC
>NZ_MUBA01000880.1:838-1003 GCF_002154575.1 Streptomyces bobili | reverse complement strand
GCGGCCCTCGTAGACGCCCTTCACGATCGACTCGGCGTCGATCGCCTCACGGGCGGCGGCACGCAGCGAGGCGTCCTTGAAAACGCCCTTCCCGGTGTTCAGGTAGAGGGTGTTGGTGCGCGGCATGGGCACTTCGGTGACGAGGTCCTCGTCGAGCAGCGCGGC
>NZ_MUBA01000880.1:0-823 GCF_002154575.1 Streptomyces bobili | reverse complement strand
ACGCCTTCGCGGCGAGGACGGCCAGCTGCGGCGAGCTGAGCCGCTGCGGGACCAGCGGGTCCTCGGCGGCGGTCGTCACGGTGACGGTGTGGGCGTCGGCGGCCTTCGCGGTCAGCTCGACGCCGTCCAGGATGCGGGGCTTGGGGGAGGCGCCGGCGGCCCGGGTGAGGGAGCGTACGACGGCGTCGGCGTCGAGCTTCGTGCCGTCGTGGAAGGTGACGCCGTCGCGTATCTCGAAGCTCCAGCTCCGGCCGTCGCGCCGCCAGGAGGTGGCGAGCGCGGGCCGGGCGTCTCCGGCCGCGTCCAGCTTCACCAGGGTCTCGGCGGTCGACCAGCGCGAGAGCTTGAAGGCGTCGTCGGAGAGCGGGGACAGGCCCGAGCGAGGCGGCTGCATCATCGCGAGCCGCACCCGCTTTCCGTCCGCGCCGCCGGACCCGGCCGTGGTCCCGTCACCGGAGAAGCAGCCGGTGAGCAGCGCGGAGGCGGCCGCGAGGGCCGGTACGGGGAGCAGGCGGCGGGTGGGCAGGCGCACGGAACACTCCGGAGAGGGGTCGTCAAAGATTCAAGGGTGCGCCGACCGTAGCACGATGACAATCGTTTTCAGTAAAGGGGGGTGGGCGGGCTAGGGGAGCGGGTCTCAGAGCCGCCGCGCCTTCAGTGCCATGTGCAGCAGCAGCCGGTCCTCGCCCTCGTCCAGGTCGAGGCCCGTCAGCTGCTCCACCCGCGACAGCCGGTAGTACAACGTCTGCCGGTGGATGCCCAACTCCGCCGCCACCCGGCCCGCCTGACCCGCACGGTCCAGGTACCTTTCCCTTATACACAT
>NZ_MUBA01000879.1:536-734 GCF_002154575.1 Streptomyces bobili | reverse complement strand
GACGTACGACAACTTGTCGCCGAAGTGGCCGTCGGCGAAGCCGCCCGCTCCGTGCACCACGAAGTAGGCGCCGTACTTCGAGCCGTTCCAGGTGAGTTGGCCGTCGAGGAGCGGTGCCGTGTCGTGGGACGCGGTGCCGGTGAGCTTGGTGCGGAAGGTCTGCCTGCCGTTCGTGTAGCGCACGACCGCGGCGGCCGT
>NZ_MUBA01000879.1:0-473 GCF_002154575.1 Streptomyces bobili | reverse complement strand
CGGCGGCCGTGAGCGGGGTGACGTGCACGCCGTCCGCGGCGGGCCAGGCCACGCGGAGCGTGCCGTTGGGGGCGACGGCGGTCGTCGTCCGGGTCCATTCACGCGTGTTGTTGTAACCGGCCGACAGATAAGGGAACTTGGCCGCCAGGGTGACGTTGGTGCTGGTGGGGGCGAGGTTCGGGGCGGTTGTGGCCGCCCCGGCGGTGGCGTACCAGGCGCCGACGGCCACTCCGGCGGCTGCGAGGAGGCCGATCGCGGGCTTGCGGGCCGCGCGGACTCGGCGGTGGCGCGTGATACGACGTGCAGTTGTCATGGTGGGTCGTTGCCGCCGGTGTGGAAAAGGTTGCCCGGTACCCGAGTTGGCATGTGCGGCGGCCGTCGCCCGCCGCACCTGCCAACTCGGCTACCGCGCAACCTTTTCCACACCGGCGGCAACGACCCACCACGACAACTACACGTCGTATCACGCGCCA
>NZ_MUBA01000878.1 GCF_002154575.1 Streptomyces bobili | reverse complement strand
TCTCGGGGGAGACGGTGGTTTTGGCGACTGCGGCGCGGGCGGCCGCGAGCTCTGCGGGACCGGCCACCGGGCGTACGCCGGCGGCGCGCAGGTCGCGGGGGTTGAAGCCTTCGGCGTGGCGGGTGAGGACGTCGATCTCGTGCCGGCGGGAGGGGAGGGGGACGGTGAGTTTGAGGAGGAAGCGGTCGAGCTGGGCTTCGGGGAGGGGGTAGGTGCCTTCGTACTCGACCGGGTTCTGGGTCGCGGCGACCAGGAACGGGTCGGGGAGGGCGCGGGGGGTGCCGTCGACGGTGACCTGACGTTCCTCCATGGCTTCCAGGAGGGAGGACTGGGTCTTCGGTGGCGTGCGGTTGATCTCGTCGGCCAGGAGGAGGTTGGTGAAGACCGGGCCGGGCTGGAAGGAGAACTCGGCGCTGCGGCTGTCGTAGACGAGGGAGCCGGTGATGTCGCTCGGCATGAGGTCCGGGGTGAACTGGACGCGTTTGGTGTCGAGTTCCAGGGCGGAGGCGAGGGCGCGGACCAGCAGGGTCTTGGCCACTCCGGGGACTCCTTCGAGGAGGACGTGTCCGCGGCAGAGGAGGGCGACGACGAGGCCGGTGACGGCGGCGTCCTGGCCGACCACGGCCTTGGCGATCTCGGCGCGCAGGGCTTCCAGGGAGGCGCGGGCACTGCCCGGGTCCCCGGTGCTCCCGGCGTTGTCAGTGGTCGGGTCCATCATGGACGGCGTACCTCTCTTTCGAGGGCGTCGAGTTGGTCGGCGAGGGTGATCAGGCCCAGGTCGTCGGC
>NZ_MUBA01000877.1 GCF_002154575.1 Streptomyces bobili | reverse complement strand
GACGGCTGCAGGGCGTGCGCGGAGTCGACGAGGACGACGACCGGGTGCACGCCGGCGCAGGTGACGCGGGTGGTGTTGGTGAGGTCGAGGAACCAGGTGCCGTGGCCGCCCCCGGCACGGTAGGAATCGGGCCCGCCGTGCAGACGGGTGGTGAGCGGGAAGTTTCCGGCGTCCGGCCCGGCACAGCTGGGCCCGGCCTGCGCGAAGGCGGGCGCGGAGAGCAGAACGGCGGCTGCGGCGAGGCAGAGGGATACGGGTGTGCACAGTCGCATGAACACGTGAGCCTGCCGGAGGGGCCGGCCCGGCGGGGGCTGCCGCACCGTACGGCCGGACGCTTGCATTCGTTCGGCGGAGGGGCACCTTCTCCGGTGGCATCGAGGGCTGGGGGACTCCCAGGCTGTGGGGGCGGGGGCTTCTTATACGTCCGTCCGCCCGAACACCGGTCCCAGCAGCAGGTGGGCGGCGCCCTCCGCCACGCTCGCGCTCCCGCCGGGGGCGAGTCGCACCGGTACGGCCGGCTCCGGGGAGCCCTCTCGTGCGGCGCGGGCGGCG
>NZ_MUBA01000088.1 GCF_002154575.1 Streptomyces bobili | reverse complement strand
CTCCCGGACTTCCCCGACCCTTCCGGACCCCCGGACCCTCCCGGATCTTCCCGGACCCTTTCGGAGCGACCCAGTGACGCCTGATCACCCCATGACCACCGGTCCGCACGACCTCGCCCTCGATCCGCCGCCCGGCTGCCCCGCGCACGGCCGTGGCCCCGGCGGACTGCACCGGCTCTACGGGCCCGGCGCGGAGAACCTGGACGAGCTCTACGAGCAACTGCGCGAACAGCACGGCCCGGTGGCACCGGTGCTGCTCCACGACGACGTACCGATGTGGGTGGTCCTCGGCCACGCCGAGAACATGCACATGGTGCGCACGGCCTCCCAGTACAGCCGCGACAGCCGTATCTGGACGCCGCTGCTGGAGGGCGCGGTCAAGCCCGACCACCCGCTCATGCCGCACATCGCGTGGCAGCCCATCTGCTCCCACGCCGAGGGCGACGAGCACAAGCGGCTGCGCGGCGCGGTCACCGCGGCCATGGCGACCATCGACGACCGCAGCGTGCGCCGGTACATCTACCGGTCCACCCAGCGCCTGGTCAACCGCTTCTGCGGGCGCGGCCGGGCCGAGCTGGTGGGCCAGTTCGCCGAGCACCTCCCGATGGCCGTGATGTGCCACGTCATCGGCATGCCCGAGGAGTACGACGACCGGATGGTCCAGGCCGCCCGGGACGCGCTCAAGGGCACCGAGACCGCGATCGCCAGCCACACCTACGTCATGGAGGCGCTGAGCCGGCTCACCGCCCGCCGCCGCGCCGACCCCCAGGACGACTTCACCAGCCATCTCATCAGGGACCCGGCCGGACTGACCGACGACGAGGTCCGCGAGCATCTGCGCCTGGTCCTCTTCGCCGCCTACGAAGCCACGGTCAACCTGCTCTCCAACGCCCTGCGCATGGTCCTCACCGACCCGAGGTTCCTCGCCCAGCTCAACGGCGGGCAGATGACGGTGCCGGAGGCGGTCGAGCAGTCCCTGTGGGACGAGCCGCCGTTCAGCACCGTCTTCGCCTACTTCGCCAAGCAGGACACGGAGCTGGGCGGTCAGCGCATCCGCCGGGGCGACGGACTCCTGTTCGCGCCCGCGCCGGGCAACGTGGACCCCAGGGTCCGCCCCGATCTGGCCGCCAACATGCAGGGCAACCGCGCCCACCTGGCCTTCGGCGGCGGTCCGCACGAGTGCCCCGGCCAGGACATCGGCCGCGCCATCGCCGACGTGGGCGTCGACGCCCTGCTGACGCGACTGCCGGACGTGCAGCTCGCCTGCGCCGAGGAGGATCTGCGCTGGACGACCTCGATCGCCTCGCGGCACCTCGTGGAACTGCCGGTCCGCTTCGAGCCGAAGCCGGAGCAGGACATCATGGTCAGGCCGACCCACGGGGCGGTCCCGCCGCCGCGCCCGGTCATGCCGGTGACCCTCGACATCACGCCGGTCCCCGCCGCGGCTCCGGCCGCTCCGCCCCTGGCCACCCGCCTGCCGGCGCCCGGCGAACCCCGGCCCGCGGCGACGTTCCCGCGGCCCGAGCCCGCGCCCGCACCGGCGCCCGCACCGGCCCCCGCCCCGCAGCCCGTTCGCCGGCCGAACGCCTGGCGCCGCTTCCTGGCCTGGTGGCGCGGCTACTGACCGACGCCCCGCCCGCCGCCCCAGGTGTCGTACGACGACCAGGCCGCCAGCGTCCGCCCGCTCCGCAGCCGGTGCTCGGCCCCCGTGACCGGATCGGTGAACTCCAGCTCCCGCGCCAGCAGTTGCAGTGGACGCCGGAAGTCACCGGCCGGTCCGTGGGCGGTCACCTCGGGGTAGATCGGGTCGCCGAGGATGGGCACGCCCAGTGCGGCCATGTGCACCCGCAGCTGATGGGTCTGCCCGGTCTCCGGGGTCAGCCGGTAGCGGGCGAGCCCGTCGTCCGCCCGGTGTCCGGCCGGCTCGACCCGGCTGACCGCGTTCGGCTCGCCCGGCACCTCACGGGCGGTCAGCGTCCCGCGCTCCTTCACGATCCGGCTGCGCACGGTCACCGGCAGGGCGAGCCCCGGATCGTACGGCGCGACCGCCTCGTACACCTTGCGGACCAGGCGGTCGCGGAACAGGGTTTGGTAGGCGCCGCGTTCCTCGGGGCGCACGGTGAACAGCACCAGCCCGGCGGTGAGCCGGTCGAGGCGGTGGGCGGCGCCCAGCGCGGGCAGGCCCAGCTCCCGCCGCAGCCGGGCCAGCGCGGTCTCGGTGACATGGCTGCCGCGTGGGGTGGTCGCCAGGAAGTGCGGCTTGTCGGCGACGACGATGTGTTCGTCGCGGTACACGATCTCCAGCGGGAACGGCACCGGCTTCTCGGCGGGCAGGTCCCGGTGGAACCACACGAACATCCCCGGCACGTACGCCGTGTCCGCCGGCACCGCCCGCCCGTCGGCCCCGACGACGCGCCCCGCCGCGAACATCGCGTCCACGGCCTCGGCCCGCGCCGCACCGTACCGCTCGGCCAGGTGCTCGCCCACGGTCGCCCAGTGGCCCTCGCCCGGCAGCCGTACCCGGACCGGATCGACCCCTTCGCGCTGCGGCAGGGGGGAGGGCGGGGGAGGGGTGCGGCGTCTCATCGGGACCCAGCCTACGGCGGCCGGCAAAACCGGTTGGCACGCTCCGGCCGGGTGGGAAGGATGCCGATCATGCCCTTTCTGACCGATCCCGTCCTGCCCGCCGGCTCACTCGCCACGTCACCCCAGCCGGTGATCGCCACCGGCGACGGCCTGGTCCTGCGACCGTGGCGGGACACGGACGCGCCCGCCGTCCACGCGGCCTTCCAGGACCCGCTGATGCACCGGTGGCACGTCCGGGCCGCCGACTCGATCGAGGAGGTCACCGGCTGGATCGAGGAGTGGGTGACGGCCTGGTCCGAGGAGAAGGCCGTCCAGTGGGCGGTCGTCGACGAGGACACCGACGGCCTGCGCGGACGCGTGGCGCTGCGCGGCATCGAGCTGGGCGACGGCGTGGCCGAGGTCGCCTACTGGACCCCGCCGGCCGCCCGCGGCCGGGGCGTCGCCGCCCGCGCCACGGCCGCCCTGTCCCGCTGGGCCCTCGACGACATCGGCTTCCACCGCCTGGAACTCCTGCACGCCACGGCCAACGAGGCGTCCTGCCGCGTGGCCGCCAGAACCGGCTTCGTCCTGGAAGGCACCAAGCGCAGCTCCGGCCTCCATCAGGACGGCTGGCACGACATGCACCTGCACGCACGGGTGCGCGGCGACTGACCGGGGGCGGGCCGGTGTGCGGGACCGGCGGCGGTTCGAGCACGGCACCGCACGCACCGCACCGCGCGCGGTACGGCGGGTTCAGCCGGCCGCCGGCTCCGGCTCCGCTTCCGGCACGGCCTGCGCGACCGTCGTCCGGGCCCGGAACGCCCGGTAGGCGAGGCCCGCCGCGACCGTGACGGCGAGGAACAGCACCGTGAACCACTGGAAGTACCAGTGCCCGCCCGCCGGGTCGTACACCGCCGCTCGCGGCCAGGCCAGGTTGACGGTCATGAAGAGGCCGTAGAGGAGGGCGAGGGCATTCACCGGGATGCCCCAGCGGCCCAGCGAGAACAGGGGCGCGCCCGTCTCGTCCGTGCCCGCCGACGAGAACTGTCCGCGCAGCCGGCGGACCAGCAGCGGGCCGGTGACCATGGCGTAGGCCAGGTACAGCATCACGATGCAGGTGGTGCCGATGGCGAGGAACGCCTCCGGGGAGGCGAAGTTGAGCAGGAGCAGTGCCGCCGCCAGCACGCCGACGACCACGGCAGGGGCGCTCGGCATGCCGGTGCGCGGGTTGACACGGGCGAGGCGGGCGGAGAACGGCAGCTGTCCGTCGCGGGCCATGGAGAACAGCATCCGGCAGGCCGCCGTCTGGATGGCGAGGGTGGCCACGGTGATCGCCACCACGACGTCCGCGAGCAGCGCCTTGCCGACGCCGTCCCCGAGGCTGCTGGTGAGGACGTAGCTGAGCCCGTCCACGCCCAGGCGGCCGTCGGTGAGGCTGGGCGCGGCGAGCAGGCCGCCCAGTACGATCAGCCCGCCGAGCAGGCCCGCCGCGCCGAGCGCGGTGAGGATCGTACGGGGCGCGGTACGGCGCGGATGGTGCGTCTCCTCGCTCATCTCACCGGCGCTGTCGAAGCCGATCATCACGTAGGCGGCCGCGAACGACCCCACCAGCAGCGCCCCCAACAGGCCTTCCTGCGCGGCCCCTTCGGTGTGGAAGGTGATGCTCGGGGACCGCTCGGAGTGGGTGAGCAGCAGGACGACGATGAGCACCGCGCCGATGATCTCGGCGGTCACACCGACCCGGTTGACGAGGGACATCACCCGGTTGTCGAGGACGTTCACCAGTGTGGTGAGCGCCAGCAGGATCACGCCGAGCAGCGCCGCGTTGGCCGCGCCGTCGGGGGAGGTGGGTGCCGGGTCGGTGCCGATCAGCTGGAAGCCCGACCAGATCGCCGGCAGCACCATCTGGAGCGCCAGCGCGGCCGCCGCGACCACGACGACCTGGCCGATCACCATGATCCAGCCGGCGAACCAGCCGAAGGACGGCGTCGACAGCCGGGACGACCACTGGTAGATCGCGCCCGAGATCGGGTAGCGCGCCGCCAGTTCCGCGAAGCACGCGGCGACCAGCAGCTGGCCGGCCAGCACCGCCGGCCAGGCCCAGAAGAAGACCGGGCCACCGAAGGCGTACCCGAAGGCGAAGAACTGGAAGACGGTCGTGAGGACGGAGATGAAGGAGAAGCCGGCGGCGAACGAGGCGTACCGGCCCAGGCTGCGGTGCAACTCCTGGCGGTAGCCGAACGTTTCGAGGGTCCCGTCGTCGGGTCCGGGGGAGTGCGGCGGGTCGGGGCGTACGTCGGAGAGGGTCGTGGTGGTCACGGCGGAACCTGCCTTCGGCTGCCTTGGGCGCGTGCCCCTGCGTAATTCCTGTCGGGCGACAGAAATTAGGGAGCGGCTGTTTCCGCCGCGTCACGCGGGCGTGTCCGCGCCGGGCCCAAGTCCTCACGTTCTCGCCGACCTCCCATCATCGCGATACATCGTGTATTGACGAGGTGGACCGGTCGCGATATGTTCGGCACCGGATATTCGCCAGCGAGGTGGTGGTCGTCGTGACGAGGAAGCGCCGCAAACTCGGCAATCCGCTGGCGCTCGCCGTGATGACGACGCTCTGGCAGAAGCCGATGCATCCGTACGAGATCGCCCAGACCCTGCGCAGCCAGGGCAAGGACGCCAGTACGAAGACCAACTACGGCTCGCTCTACACCGTCGTGCAGAACCTCGAGAAGCATGGATTCGTCGAGGTCACCGGCGTGGAGCGGCAGGGCAACCGCCCCGAGCGCACGGTGTACGGGCTCACCGACGCCGGGCGCGAGGAGATGGCCGAGTGGCTGTCCGACCTCATCGCCATCCCGGCGAAGGAGTATCCGATCTTCGAGTCGGCGCTCTCGCTGATGGCGGCGCTGCCCCCCGACGAGGTGGCCCGCCTGCTGGAGATGCGGCTGACCTCGCTGGAGGTCCAGGTCGCCAGCGGCCGCGGCGCGCTCGAGAAGCTGTACGAGACGCTGCCGAGACTGTTCCTCGTCGAGGTCGAGTACCAGCTGCACATGGTCGAGGCGCAGGCCCAGTGGGTCCGCGGCTTCCTCGGCGAGATCAGACAGGGCTCGCTGCCCGGCGTCGACGCCTGGGGGCGCTTCCACGAGACGGGGGAGCTGCCGGCCGAGTTCACCGAATGAGAAAAGACCCCGGCAGAGCTGTTGGAGCAGCTCGACCGGGGTCTCCAACCCCGAGAACGGATCCACCGTGAGGCGGAACCGGGCCATCGAGGTGCGGCACACCCAGGATAGCCCGGCACTCCTCACGCGGATCGGTCACCGCTTCCGCACACCAGGAGAGCTGTCGTCATGAGCAGCATCAGCAGTCCCCGTGGCACCCGTGCGCCCGCCGTCGAGGCGCGTGCGCTGATCAAGACCTATCCCGGCGGGGTCACCGCCCTCAACGGCATGGACGTCACCGTCGCGTCCGGCACCGTCTTCGGACTCCTCGGCCCCAACGGCGCCGGCAAGTCCACCACCGTCAAGATCCTCACCACCCTGGCCCGCCCCGACTCCGGTTCGGCCACCGTCGCCGGGCACGACGTGCTGCGCCACCCCGACCGGGTGCGCCGCGCCATCGGCGTCGTCGCCCAGAACTCCGGCGCCGACCTGGTCGCCACCGGCCGCGAGAACCTCCGTCTCCAGGGCCGTCTCTACGGAGTGGGGGGCGCCGTCCTGGAGCGCCGCGTCGACGAGCTGCTGGAGCGCTTCTCGCTCACCGACGCGGCCGGACGTCCCGTCGCGGGCTACTCCGGCGGCATGCGGCGCCGCCTCGACGTGGCCCTCGGGCTGGTGCACCGTCCCGAGATCCTCTTCCTCGACGAGCCCACCACCGGCCTGGACCCCGAGGCCCGCGCCGCGATGTGGGACGAGATCGGCCGCCTGGCCGGTGCGGAGGGCCTCACCATCCTGCTCACCACGCACTACCTGGAAGAGGCCGACCGGCTCGCCGAGCGCGTCGCCATCGTCGACCGGGGCCGGGTCGTCGTCACGGGCACGCCCGCGGAACTCAAGGGCGAACTGCGCGGCGACGCCGTCCACCTGGAGCTGCGCACGCCCCTCGGTGACACCGGCCGCAGCCTGCTCGACGCAGCCCTCGGCGCACTGCCCGGCGTGCACGAGGTGGTCGGAGACGGGCGCCGCATCAGCGTTCGCGCCGACGACGGGGCGGCGGCCGTACCCGCGCTGCTCGCGGCACTGGAGCGGGCCGGGGTCGCCGTCGCCGCCGCGACCGTCGCCCGCCCGTCCCTGGACGACGTCTATCTGCGGTACACGGGCCGCAGCTACGCCGACGCGGACGGCGCGTCGTCCGCCTCCTCGGCCCCCGTCCTCGCGGGAGGCGCGCGATGAGCACCGCGCTCGCCCAGACCTGGTACATGACCCAGCGTCAGCTGATGGTGTTCGCCCGGCAGCCCGCCTACGCCGTGATCACCCTGATCCAGCCGGTGATCTGGCTGTTCCTCTTCGGCAGCCTGTTCAAGGAGGTCGTCGAACTGGGGGGCTTCGGTACCACGTCCTACCTCGACTACCTGGTGCCCGGCGTCGTCGTGATGAGCGCGCTCGGCTCCAACCTGTGGGCCGGCATGGGCACCCTGGAGGAGATCCAGCGCGGCACCCTCGACCGCTTCCTCACCACCCCGGTCAGCCGGGCCGCGCTGATGAACGGCAACGTCGTCCACAACGGCATCGTCACCGCCCTCCAGTCGGCCGTCATCGTGCTGCTCGGCCTGCTCGGCGGGGCGCACTACGCGGGAGGTGTCCTGGGCGTCACGGTCCTGCTCGTCGCCTCGGTGCTGCTGGGGACGGTCTTCGGGGCACTGTCCAACGCCCTCGGCATGCTGGTGCGCCAGCGGGAGTCGATCATCGGCATCAACACCTTCCTGCTGCTGCCGCTGACCTTTCTCTCCAGCGCGTTCATGGCCCCGGCGCAGATGCCCGGCTGGATGCGGCAGGTCGCGCGGGTCAACCCGCTCGACTGGGCGATGGCCGCGGGCCGTTCGGCACTGTCCGCCGACCCCGACTGGGGCGTGGTCCTCGTCCGTTGCGGCGGACTGCTGGTACTCGCCGCGGCGGCGGTCTGGCTGTCGATCCGGACCTTCAGGTCGTACCAGCGGTCGGTGTAGCGGTCGTTCGCGGCACCCCCGGCACCCCCGGCACTCGCGCCATGGGACGCCATGCCGGTGACGGCCGTACCGAGTCACGAAGGCGGCCCGCTCCTCGGAGCGGGCCGCTGCGCACGGGCCTCAGACGGCCGGTGCAGTGGCCTCCTGCTCGGCCTCCACGCGGGCGTTCCACTCCCGCTTGGCGGCCTGCCAGCCGTCCTCGTCGTGGCCGAGCCGCCAGTACCCGGAGACGGACAGGTCCTCGCGGGGGACCTGGAGTTCGACCCGCAGCAGCTTGCGCAGCTCCTTCACGAAGGCGGCCTCTCCGTGCACGAACGCGTGCAGCCGGCCCTCGGGGAACTCCAGCGCACGGACGGCCTCCACCAGCCGTTCGCCGACCGGACGTCCGCCGCGGTGCAGCCAGACGACGTCCACGTCGGAGTCGATCTTCTGCTCCTCCTCGGGGCCGGAGACCTCGATGAAGGCATGGGCCACGGCGCCGGCGGGCAGCGACTCCAGCGCCGCCGCGATCGCGGGCAGGGCGCTCTCGTCACCGGCCAGCAGATGCCAGTCGGCGGCCGGGTCGGGGGCGTAGGCGCCGCCGGGGCCCATGAAACGGACGGTCTCGCCCGGCTGGACGCGGGCCGCCCAGGGGCCGGCGAGGCCCTCGTCGCCGTGCAGGACGAAGTCCAGGGTCAGCTCGCGGTGCTCGGTGTCCCAGTGGCGCACGGTGTACGTCCGGGTCACCGGCCACTGCTCGCGGGGGAACTCCTCGCGGATCCGCTCCAGGTCGAAGGGCTCCGGATAGGTCACGCCGTCGGGCCCGAACAGCAGCTTCACATAGTGGTCCGTGCAGGTGGCGGCGTCGAACTCGGCCAGGCCCTCCCCGCCGAGAACGACACGCTGCATGTGCGGGGTGAGCCGTTCGGTGCGGACGACCTGCGCGGAATGAGGCTTCCGCGGCTTCCGTGCCGGACGTTCTGCCATGACGGCCTCCCAAGCCCTTCGTTGGTTAGGTTTACCTAAGTTAGCACTCCGCCCCCTCCGGCGCCTCAGCCGCGAGCAGACTCGCGGGACCGATGCTCACGCGCCGAGTGTCGTCAGCAGTCGCCGCACCGAACCGCCGAGCCCCCAGCGCTCCGCCAGCGCCTCCACCGTCGCCGGTTCCCGCGGCGTACGGGGGAGCGCCGTGGACACCTGCGGCAGCGGCACGTCGTCGGCGACCTTGACGACCGTCGGCGCGACGGCGAGGTACGGCCGGGCCTCGTCGAGCCGCTTGCGCTGCGAGGGCGTGAGCTTCGCCTTCGGGTCGTCGACGGCCGCCAGGATCCCGGCCAGGTCGCCGAACTCGGTCAGCAGCTTGGCCGCCGTCTTCTCGCCGATGCCGGGCACGCCGGGCAGGCCGTCGCTCGGGTCGCCGCGCAGCAGCGCGAGATCCGCGTACCCCCGCCCGTCGACGCCATACTTCTCGCGCAGCCACGCCTCGTCCGTCGTCTGGAGCGTGCCGACGCCCTTGAGCGGGTACAGCACCCGCACCCCGCGCGCGTCGTCCACCAGCTGGTACAGGTCGCGGTCGCCGGTGACGATGTCGACCGGGCCCTTCGCGCGGGCCGTGAAGGTGCCGATCACGTCGTCCGCCTCGTAGCCAGCCACGCCCACGCGCGCGATGCCGAGCGCGTCCAGGACCGCCTCGATCAGCGGGACCTGCGGCGAGAGGGTGTCCGGCACCTCCTCCTCGTCCGGTCCGACCTCGTGCTCCTGGGCGACCCGGTGCGCCTTGTAGGACGGGATGAGGTCGACCCGCCACTGCGGCCGCCAGTCGGCGTCCATGCAGGCGACCAGCTCGTCGGGCCGGTGGTCCTTGACCAGGCGGTCGATGAAGTCCAGCAGTCCGCGCACGGCGTTCACCGGGGTGCCGTCCGGGGCCTTCACGGAGTCCGGGACGCCGAAGTAGGCGCGGAAGTAGAGCGAGGCGGTGTCGAGGAGCATCAGTCGTCCGGTCACGCCACGCATCATGCCGCACCGGTCCGACACCGACCCGCCGGTATTCACTCCGGTGGCAGGTGTGAAGGGCCTGTGAACTGGCCCACTGGTGCGTTTGCCCTCTGCGGGGCGGGGCAGGTGCCGCCCCGGAGAGGTGCCGGTTGCACTTTCAACTGTGAACAATGCTCAGCGGCCACCCACGGCCCCGGCGCCACTCCCGCCCTTGCCCCCGATCCGAGAAGGTATGTGTGTCCTCCAGGCTAGAAGCCGATCATCTGTACAAGGTGTTCGGCAGACGACAGGACGAGGCGGTCGAGCGGCTCCGCCGCGGCGCCGACCGGGAGGAGCTGCGGGCCGACGACACCACCGCCGCCGTCATCGACGCCTCCTTCACCGTGGACCCCGGCCAGATCTTCGTCGTCATGGGCCTGTCCGGCTCCGGGAAGTCCACCCTGCTGCGCATGCTCAACGGACTGCTGGAGCCCACCGCGGGACGCGTCCTCTTCGACGGCGACGACCTGACCGCGCTCGGGAGCCGTGAACTGCGCGAGGTCCGCGCCAGGAAGATCAGCATGGTCTTCCAGCACTTCGCGCTCTTCCCGCACCGCAGCGTCCTCGACAACGCCGGCTACGGCCTCGCCGTGCAGGGGGTGCCCCGCGCCGAGCGCGAGCAGCGCGCCACCGAGGCCCTGCGGCTGTGCGGTCTGGCCGGCTGGGAGAAGTCCTGGCCCGACGAGCTGTCCGGCGGCATGCAGCAGCGCGTGGGCCTCGCCCGCGCCCTGGCCACCGACGCCGACCTGCTCCTGATGGACGAGTCCTTCAGCGCGCTGGACCCGCTGATCCGCCGCGACATGCAGGACCAGCTCCTCACCCTCCAGCAGACCCTGAAGAAGACGATCGTCTTCATCACCCACGACCTCAACGAGGCCATGCGCCTCGGCGACCGCATCGCCGTCATGCGCGACGGCCGCATCGTGCAGAACGGCACCGCCGAGGACATCCTCGTCCGCCCGGCCGACGACTACGTCGCCTCCTTCATCAAGGACGTCGACCGCTCCCGCGTGCTCACGGCGTCCGCCGTCATGGACACCGACCTGCGCGGCGACGAGGCCGACTGCGACTGCGCCACCGCGACCCCCGACACCCCCTTCACCGAGCTGTGCGCGATCAGCGCCCGCCTCACCCACCCGGTCGCCGTCCTGGACGCGCGGCGCGAACTCGTCGGAGTGGTACCCCGCCGGCGCCTCGTCGGCTTCCTCGGCGACGAACACGGGGAGCCCACCGCCTGCGGCGACCCCCGCGACGAGGGGAAGGTGACCGCCCGTGCCTAGGCTGCACCTCGGCGACTGGGTCGACTCCGGCGTCGACTGGCTCGTCACCCACATGTCCTGGCTCTTCGACGCCATCAAGACGGTCGTCGAAGGCATGTACGACGGCATCGACGCCCTTCTCACCGCCCCGGAGCCACTGCTCCTCGCCGGCATCTTCGCCGTCCTCGCCTGGTGGCTGCGCGGCCTGGTCGCGGGCGTCCTCGGCTTCGCCGGGTTCGCGCTCATCGACTCCCTCGACCTGTGGGAGGAGGCGATGTCCACGCTGTCCCTGGTGCTCGTCGCCACCGTGATCGCCCTGGTGATCTCCGTGCCGCTGGGCATCTGGGCGGCCCGCTCCAAGGCCGTCAGCGCCACCCTGCGGCCGGTCCTCGACCTGCTCCAGACCATGCCGTCGATGGTCCTGCTGATCCCCGCGATCCTCTTCTTCGGCATGGGCGTGCCCGCCGGAGTGATCGCCACCCTGATCTTCGCGCTGGCCCCCGGCGTGCGCATGACCGAACTGGGCATCCGCCAGGTCGACCCCGAACTCGTCGAGGCCGCGGAGGCCTTCGGCACGACACCCCGCGACACCCTGCTGCGGGTCCAGCTGCCCCTCGCCCTGCCGACGATCATGGCGGGCGTCAACCAGGTGATCATGCTGGGCCTGTCGATGGTCGTCATCGCCGGCATGGTCGGCACCGGCGGCCTCGGCGGCTCGGTCAACGAGGCCATCGGCCGGCTCGACATCGGTCTCGGCTTCGAGGCGGGCCTCGGCATCGTCGTCCTCGCCATCTACCTCGACCGCATGACCGGCGCCCTCGGCACCCGCATCTCCCCGCTGGGCCGGCGCGCCGCCGCCAAGGTCCGCCCCACCGTGTGGAGCCACCGCCCGCGCCCGGCCGTCGCCGTGGTCGGCGTGGTCGTCCTCGCGCTCGCCGCCGGCGGCATGGGCGTCTTCGGCTCGAACTCCGGCACCGCCGAGGCCTCCGCCACGGACGTCGGCAAGGGCAAGGAGATCACCATCGGCTACATCCCCTGGGACGAGGGGATCGCCTCCACCTACCTCTGGAAGGAACTGCTGGAGAAGCGCGGCTTCGAGGTGAAGACCACCCAGTACGCCGTCGCCCCCCTCTACACCGGCCTCGCCACCGGCCAGATCGACTTCCAGACCGACTCCTGGCTGCCCACCACGCACGCCGAGTACTGGAAGAAGTACGGCGAGCAGCTCGACGACCTCGGCAAGTGGTACGGCCCCACCTCCCTGGAGCTGAGCGTCCCGTCGTACATGAAGGACGTGAACACCCTCGCGGACCTCAAGGCGAGGCCGGCCGAGTTCGGCGGGCGGATCACCGGCATCGAGCCCAGCGCCGGAATGATGGGCCTGCTCAAGGACAAGGTCGTCAAGGAGTACGGCCTCGACGGCTACCGGGTCGTCGACGGCTCGACCCCGGCGATGCTCGCCGAGCTGAAGCGGGCCTACGCCAAGAAGGACCCGATCGTCGTCACGCTCTGGTCCCCGCACTGGGCGTACAGCGAGTACGACCTGAAGAAACTGAAGGACCCCCAGGGTGCCTGGGGCGCCGGCGACGGGGTGCACACCCTGTCCCGCAAGGGCTTCGCCGCCGACAACCCCGAGGTCGGCGCGTGGCTGAAGGACTTCTCCATGACCGAGCAGCAGCTCACCGGCCTGGAGGCGCAGATCCAGAAGTCCGGCAAGGGCAAGGAGCAGGACGCCGTCCGCACCTGGCTGAAGGACAACCCCGGCCTGCTCGACAGGTGGGCGCCGGTCGACGGCGCCGGGGCGAAGAGCAGGGCGGCCGGGTGACCTGACAGCACCACGACCGCCCTGCGCGCCGTCGCGCACGGCAAGGATCCGGCCAACCACGCGGAGCCACCCCGCACCCCGGCCCGGCGCCCCGCCGCCCGGCCACACTGGCCGCCCGACCTGCCGGGCGAGCCGTGGAAACGGCACGGGAACACCCGGCGGCGCCCGCGCATTGAACCGAAGAACACGAGAGACCGGCCCCGCCCGTGGATGATCGACTGGCGCGAACTGTGAGTTCGCGTGTGACGCCCGGTGTCCTCGATGTCACGGGCTCGTGAAACGGTTTGCCGAACATGCGTAGGGTGCAGAGAACTCATCAGAGGACGTGCGCCCACGACGGGGCACCCGGTAGTCGGACCGACGAGCGTAGGAGGGAGCCGGAGCGATGGGCGACCACAAAGAACAGCCCCTTCGGGTGGGCGCGGCCGTCAGGCGGCGGCGCCGGTCCCTGGACCTCACGCTCGCCGTCGTGGCCGAGCGCAGCGGCCTGTCGGTCCCGTTCCTCAGCCAGATCGAGAACGACCGGGCGCGGCCCAGCACCGGCTCCCTGGAGAAGGTCGCCGACGCCCTGCGCACCACGGCCGTCGAACTCCTGGCCGCCGCCGACCCGGCGTGCAGCGTCGACGTCGTGCGCGCCGAGATCGCCGAGGCCGGCCCCGAACCCCGCTCCCGCTCCCTGGTCCGCGGCCACCACCAGATGCATGCCTCGGAGTTCACGGGCGACCACGAGGCCGGCCGCGAGTTCCAGTACCGCAACGACCAGTTGATGTACGTCGCCGACGGCGCGGTGGAGATCGAGGCCGAGGGCCGTGCCTACCGGCTCGGCCGCGGCGACACCCTGTACCTCACCGGCGGGGTCCGCCACCGCTGGCGCGCGACCGTGCCGGACACCCGCATCGTGGTCGTCGCCGTCGCGGAGCACATCGAAGCGGTCCGGGACCGCAAGCGGTAGTGCGGGCCGTCTCCCTGGTGCCCTCGCTGACCGAGGCGGTGGCGGTGTCCCTGCCCGGCGTCCTGGTCGGCGCCACCGACTGGTGCACCCACCCGGCCGGCCTCGACGTCGCCCGTGCGGGCGGCACCAAGAACCCGGCGACCGACCGGATCGCCGCGCTCGCGCCCGACCTCGTCATCGCCAACGAGGAGGAGAACCGCGAGCCCGATCTCGCCGCCCTGCGGGACGCCGGCATCGAGGTGCTGGTGACCGAGGTGCGCGACGTGCCGGGGGCCTTCCGGGAACTGGCACGCGTGCTGCAGGCCTGCGGGTCCCGCTCGCGTCCCCGCTGGCTGGACGAGGCCGAGGAGGCCTGGAGCGCCCTGAAGCCGCCCGACCGGCGGCGGACGGCCGTCGTGCCCGTCTGGCGCCGCCCGTGGATGGTCCTGGGCCGCGACACCTTCGCCGGCGACGTCCTGTCCCGCCTGGGCGTGGACCACCTCTACGCGGCCCACGAGGACCGCTACCCCAGGATCGCCCTGGACGAGCTGCGGGCGGCGGCCCCGGACCTGGTCGTCCTCCCCGACGAGCCCTACCGCTTCACCGCCTCGGACGGCCCGGAGGCCTTCCCCGGCCTGCCGTGCGCACTCGTCAGCGGACGGCACCTGACGTGGTACGGCCCCTCGCTGGCCGAGGCCCCGCAGGTGCTGGGCGAGGCGCTGCGAGCAGCTCACCGCTGACCAGCCCCCGCACGGTGAGCGCGGCCACGACGGCCCAGGCGGCCACCAGGACGACGTACAGCCCGGTGGCCAGCGCCTCGTACGCGAGGAGTCCTCCCGTGTGCCGGGCCAGGGCCTCGGCGCCGGTCACGCAGGTGCCGACCGGGAAGGTGAACGCCCACCAGGTCATCGCGAAGCCCATCCCCTGCCGACGGGCGCGCACCACATGGGCGACGGCCAGGCACAGCCACAGCAGCGCGAAGCCCATGACCGGCACCCCGTACAGGACGGCGAGGACGGCGAACCCGCGGCTGTCCGGCGCGGGCACCACGCCCGGAGCGACCTCCGCGAACGCTCCCACGGCCGTCGTCGACTGCCCGAGCGGCCCCAGCACCAGGAACAGGGTCGGGGTGAGGGCGAGGGGCAGCGGCCCGCCCGTGACCAGCCGGGCGAACACGACCGGCAGCATCGCCAGCGTGGCGAGCAGGCTCAGCCCGAACAGCGCGAAACACGCCAGCAGCAGCGTCGCGCGGGCCTGCCCGGCCGGCAGATACGGCACCAGGCGCGGCCCCGCCGCCGCCGACACCATCGGCGCGACCAGCGGCAGCAGCCACACAGGTGTGGCCTGCCCCGGCCCGACCCGATGGCGTACGGCCATGAGGTACGGCACGGCGACGGCCGCCGCGAGCCCCACCGCCGTACCGGCGCAGAACAGCACGGCGTCCAGGGCGACGGCCGCGCCGGTGCCGATCCAGTCCCGGCCCACCGAGAGCGTGGCGCCGCCGACCGCGACGAGCGCCATCGCCAGGCAGCCGTAGAACGGGACCGTCGCCGGGTCCAGGACATGGGCACGGGCCTGGTCGCGGTGGTGCCGCCAGTGCAGGGCGCGGGCGGCGAGGAGGGCGAGCAGCAGCGCGAGGGCGAGCGCCCAGACGGCGGCGCACGCCGGGCGCAGCCCCGGAACGCCGGCGGGCAGGGCGGCGCCCGCCGCCGCCACCACGGCGGTGCCCATGACCGTGGCGTACCAGTTCGGTCCGAGGTGACGGACGGCTGCGGCACGGGGACGGGGGAGAGGCCGTGGGCCCGCGCCGTACAGGTGGGTGGCTGCCAGGGGCGGCGGGGCTGCGGTGACCATGGCTCCACCGTCCCGCCCCGCTGCGCCCCCTACCAGGGACGATGGCTCTATGGGGGCATAAGCTGACCTTATGAGCGGCGACGAGACGACGCACGAACCCTTCGGGGACAGGCCCGGCGGCTCGATCGCGCACCGGGTCCCCGACCTCGGCGCACTGGAACTGCTGCTGGCCGTCGCCCGGCTCGGCAGCCTCGGAGCGGCCGCCCGCGAACTGGGCATCACCCAGCCCGCCGCGAGCAGCCGCGTCCGTTCCATGGAACGCCAGCTCGGCGTGGCCCTCGTGGACCGTTCGCCGCGTGGCTCCCGGCTCACCGACGCCGGTGCGCTGGTCACCGACTGGGCGCGGCGGATCGTCGAGGCGTCGGCGGCCTTCGACGCGGGCGCGCAGGCCCTGCGTGACCGCCGCGACTCGCGGCTGCGGGTCGCGGCGAGCATGACCATCGCCGAGTACCTGCTGCCCGGCTGGCTCCTCGCCCTGCGCGCGCAACGGCCGGACACGGCGGTGTCGCTGCTCGCCGGCAACTCCGCGGCGGTCGCCGAACGGCTGCTGTCCGGGGAGGCCGACCTCGGCTTCGTCGAGGGGCTCCATGTGCCGGCGGGCCTCGACTCGACGGTCATCGCCCACGACCGGCTGATCGTCGTCGCCGCGCCGGCGCATCCGTGGGCCCGGCGCCGGCGGGCCGTGTCCGCGAGGGAACTGGCCTCGACCCCGCTGATCCTCCGGGAGGAGGGCTCCGGCACGCGCCAGGTCCTCGACGCCGCCCTCGGCGGGCTGGCCCGCCCCCTGATCGAACTGTCCTCGACGACGGCGGTGAAGGCGGCGGCGGTCAGCGGCGCCGGGCCGGCCGTCCTGAGCGAGCTTGCCGTCGGGGACGAGCTGAGCCTACGGCGCCTGGTGTCCGTCCCGGTCGACGAAGTCCGCCTGGCCCGAGACCTCCGAGCGGTCTGGCCCACCGGCCACCGCCCGACCGGCCCGGCGCGCGACCTGCTGTCGCTGACGCGGGGGTAGCGGGGTCCGGGGGCGCAGC
>NZ_MUBA01000876.1 GCF_002154575.1 Streptomyces bobili | reverse complement strand
CAGCACCACCACCGAGCGCAGTACCTCGCCCCGGTGCATCTTGCCGAAGGCCTCCTCCACCTGGTCCAGCGCGATGGTCTCGGAGACGAAGGCGTTGAGGTCGAGCAGTCCGTACAGGTACTGGTCGATCAGGTAAGGGAAGTCCCGGCTCGGCAGACAGTCTCCGTACCAGGACGACTTGATCGCACCGCCCCGCGAGAACACGTCGATCAGCGGGAGGTCGACCGTCATCTCGGGGGAGGGGACGCCGACCTGGACCAGCAGACCCGCGTGATCCCGCATGTAGAAGGCCTGCTTGAAAGTCTCGGGGCGGCCGACGGCGTCGATCGCGATGTCCACGCCGAAGCCGTCGGTCAGGGCCCGGACCGCCTCGACCGGGTCGGTACCGCGGGAGTTGACGGTGTGTGTGGCACCGAACTTCTCGGCCTGGTCGAGCTTGCGATCATCGATGTCGACGGCGATGACCTTCATGGCGCCGTTGAGACAGGCCCCGGCGATCGCCGCGTTGCCCACGCCGCCGCAGCCGATGACGGCCACCGAGTCGCCGCGGCCCACGTTGCCGGTGTTGACCGCCGCGCCGTAGCCGGCC
>NZ_MUBA01000875.1 GCF_002154575.1 Streptomyces bobili | reverse complement strand
GGACGGTACGCCCGCCTGTCGTCGGGCGGGCCCGTGCGGTGTCCGCCGCGCTGCTCGACCGGGTGGTGAGCGCGGCCGTGAACCGGGCCGCCGCCGGGAACGGTGGCGGGGCGGGGGCGGGCGAAGGAGCGGGGGCGGCATCGGGGGACGGGGGCTGGTGCCGGGAGCGGCGGATCCGTGGGCGCGGGACGGGTGTTGGAGGCCGTCGAGCCGACCGAGGCCGTGCTCGCCGAGGCGGGGGTGGAGCGGGCCGCCGCGCTCGCCCTCGTGTACGACGACGACGAGACGAACATCCGCGCCGCCCTCACCGCCCGTCGCCTCAACCCCCGGCTGCGACTCGTCCTGCGGCTCTACAACAGGCGGTTGGGGCAGCACATCGAGGAACTCCTCGACCAGGCAGCCGCGTTGGCGATCATCGGCGGGGGCGGTGAGTACGCGGTGGGGGACGCCTCCACCACCGTACTGTCCGACGCCGACACCGCCGCGCCCGCGCTGGCCGCTACCGCCGTCGCCGGGACCACCAAGGTCGTCCAGACGGACGGGCTGATGCTGCGCGCCGTCGAACGGCCCGCGCCCGAGGCCGGGCGGGCCGCCGACCCCGCGCGCGTGGCCGATACCGGGCCCGCCACGCTCGCGTTGCTGTCCGTGACCAGCAACGACCCTTCCTTCGCGGACGGTTCCGAGGCCAGCGGGGAGCAGGGACCGCTGCTGCTGCCGGACGCGGCGACCGTCGCCGCCGCGAGCGGGCGAGGCCGTGTCGTGCTGGAACAGGTGTCGTACTCGGCCGGGCCCGCGTTGCCCGCCGGGCGGGGGGCCGGGGTCGTGGCGCCGTTCGCCTCGCTGTTCTCGCGGCGGTTGCGGTGGTCGTTGGCGGGGCTCGTGGGGTGCGTCATCGCGCTGGCGGTGGCGTTGTGGGTGGTGACCGGGGTTCATCCGCTGGGGGCGCTGTACCTGACACTGCTCGACCTGTTCTCCATCAACGATCCGGCGGTGGGGAAGACGACCGAGCAGCAGGTTCTTCAACTCCTTTCCGGATTCGTGGGGTTGCTGCTTCTTCCGGTGTTGCTGGCGGCTGTGCTGGAGGGACTGGGGACCTTCCGGACCGCCGGTGCGTTGCGGCGGCCACCGCGGGGGCTCGGTGGGCATGTGGTGCTGCTGGGGCTGGGAAAGATCGGCACGAGGGTGCTGACGCGGTTGCGGGAGCTGGACATTCCCGTGGTGTGCGTGGAGGTCGCGCCGGAGGCGCGGGGGGTCGCGGTGGCGCGGCGGTTGCGCGTGCCGGTGGTGCTGGGGGACGTCACGCAGGAAGGGGTGCTGGAGGCGGCGAAGATTCACCGGGCGCATGCCTTGCTGGCGGTGACCAGCTCGGACACGACGAATCTCGAAGCCGCTCTGTACGGGCGGTCGTTGCGGCACGATCTGCGGGTGGTGCTGCGGCTGTACGACGACGACTTCGCCACGGCCGTCTATCGCACGTTGCGGGCCGCGCATCCGCAGGCGCTGACGCGGAGTCGGAGCGTGACGCATCTGGCGGCGCCGTCGTTCGCGGGGGCGATGATGGGGCGGCAGATTCTGGGGGCGATTCCGGTGGAGCGGCGGGTGTTGCTGTTCGCCTCGCTGGAGGTCGGGGGGCATGCGCAGTTGGTGGGGAAGACGGTGGGTGAGGCGTTTCGGGCCGGGTATTGGCGGGTGTTGGCGGTGTCGCTTATACACATCTGACGCT
>NZ_MUBA01000874.1 GCF_002154575.1 Streptomyces bobili | reverse complement strand
CCCCACTTCGCGCCCCCTTGCCCCACTCCGACATCCGTGAGATACCTCACGCGCGCGAGACGCCCCCAGGACGTGCGAAAGCCCCGTAGGCCGGAGCCTACGGGGCTTTCAACTGTGCGCGAGGGGGGAGTTGAACCCCCACGCCCTTTCGGGCACTGGAACCTGAATCCAGCGCGTCTGCCTATTCCGCCACCCGCGCATTGGGTGTGTCTTCGTGCTGTTGACCTTGTGGCCCGGCGCCTTCCGACACGCAGAACATTAGCACGCGGGCCAGGGTGCGTTCACATCCCTTGTTCCGGGGCAGAGGTCACCGCGAGAGGCCCACGGCAACCTCCGTACGTCTCGGCGACGACCGGTTCACGTATCAACCTCGTACCTATGGCAGCCGTCTCCCCAGGAGCAGGACCGCCCGCACAGTCAGGTGCGGGACACTGGTCCTCGGCCACCTCTACGATCCTGGGCAGAAGGCCGAGCAGAAGTACGAGTGGACGTGCGAGCACCAGCCCGCACGGAAGCGGCATCGGAGGCACGCAGCCGATGCGCTCAGCGCGAGCACGTATCGGAAGCACGTGGAGAAGCCCGTACAGAACCGGGTGGAGAGGACGCCGTCGACACCCTGTCGGCGGGGCCGACAGGGGGAACCAGCCGATTCACCGGCGCGTGGATACGATCAGTAAGCAGTACCAGGTAAGCAGCACGACACGGGACGCAAGTCACGACGGAGGAGGTGCCCCATGGGAGTCCTGAAGAAGTTCGAGCAGCGTCTCGAGGGTCTGGTCAACGGCACCTTCGCCAAGGT
The DNA here is from genome assembly GCF_002154575.1 of Streptomyces bobili. GTDB lineage: Bacteria > Actinomycetota > Actinomycetes > Streptomycetales > Streptomycetaceae > Streptomyces > Streptomyces bobili. The sequence goes on along the minus strand of NZ_MUBA01000874.1, from coordinate 353 downwards.
GTTCAAGTCCGAGGTGCAGCCCGTCGAGATCGCGGGAGCGCTCCAGCGCGAATGCGACAACAACGCGACCATCTGGAACCGCGACCGGACCGTCGTACCCAACGACTTCATCGTGGAGCTGAGCACGCCGGACTACGAGCGGCTCAGCCCCTACTCCGGCCAGCTCGGCGACGAACTGGCCGGCATGGTCCGCGACTACGCCAAGCAGCAGCGCTACACCTTCATGGGACCGATCAAGGTCAACCTGGAGAAGGCGGACGATCTCGACACCGGTCTGTACCGCGTGCGAAGCCGGACACTCGCCTCCTCCACCAGCGGCCCCCAGGCGCCCGAGCGCGCGCCCGCCGGCGGGC
>NZ_MUBA01000873.1:358-1086 GCF_002154575.1 Streptomyces bobili | reverse complement strand
CCGAAGCCGAGTTGGTCGTAGCCGCCGCTGTTGGGGCCGTAGTCCCCGCCGCCGCCCTCAGGCGTGGCCTTGGCGGCGATGCGGGTGAGGTAGGGCGCGGACAGGCCCCGCCGCTTGGTGTAGTGGTTGGCGATCATCGCCCAGATGGGCCGGGTCATGGTGGGGTCGACGGGTGCGGCGTCGGAGGCGGTCTCGCTGCCGGACCAGCCGCCGATCGCGCCCTTCCTGCGGGTGTTGGCCGTGTAGGACACGTCGCCGCCGAGGCTCCACTTGGCGACGTACTGGGCGCCCTTGAGGAAACGGCTGTCGTCGTAGCCGTACAGGTCGATGCCCTGGTTCCAGGCCATCTCGCAGACCGTGCCCATCAGGCCGACGCCCAGCAGGGCGTGGCCCTGGTCGCGGCCGGCCTCCAGCCACTCGGCGAGGCCGTCGTCGCCGACGACGGGAATGGCGTTGCGGACGGAGCCGAGCCCGGCGCCGTTCTCGAAGTACTCGACGACGCGCGCGACTCTCGCCTCGTCGTCGCAGAAGATGCCGGTGGCCAGGGCGCACGCCATCACGGTCAGGTCCCAGTTGGTCCAGTAGTTGGTGACGACCGCGTTGTTGTGGTCCTTCAGGAAGCTCTCGCTGACCGGGGCGAACACGGTGGTGAGCATGGTGCGGAACCGGTCGAGTTCGAAGTCGTCGCGGTCGCGGACGAGTTCGGCGGCGTTGGCGATCTGGTAGCC
>NZ_MUBA01000873.1:0-344 GCF_002154575.1 Streptomyces bobili | reverse complement strand
GCGTGGGCTGTGTCGCCGCCGACGTGGTAGCGGAGGGCGTTCTGGTAGGCCGCGTGGACGTCGTTGTAGAGGATCGCGTAGTTCTGCGGGCTGCCCGCTCCCCGGTACACGGTGGCCTGCGGATTGGCCGTCCAGCCGCTCTGCGCGTGCCGGTTGGCGGTCAGCCTGGCGAACCCGGCGGCGTAGGGGGCGGCGCCGGCCTGGACCTTGGCGGCCATACGGTCCAGGTCGGCGCCGCCCCCTACGCCGCCGGGTTCGCCAGGCTGACCGCCAACCGGCACGCGCAGAGCGGCTGGACGGCCAATCCGCAGGCCACCGTGTACCGGGGAGCGGGCAGCCCGCAG
>NZ_MUBA01000872.1 GCF_002154575.1 Streptomyces bobili | reverse complement strand
CACGCTGAACCCCTCCTCGCTGCTGCCCTTCGGCGGCGTCGCCGAGGGGGGCCAGGGCCCTGGGCGTTGCCGCCGAAGGGCAGCAGCGAGGAGGGGTTCAGCGTGGTGCCCCAGCCCATGAAGGCGGCGCCGAGAACGACGGCGTAGACGAGACAGCCGACGCCCACGAGGACGCCGATCCGGCGCAGCACCTTCGAACGGCGTCCGGAGTTGTCAACGAACACGGGCCCCTCGGCGGCGGAGTCGTCGCCGCTTCTGCGGCGGCGACCGCGGGCGGCGGCACGGTTCTCGATGGCGGGCTCGGAATGCATTCCCCGGATATTAGGGAGCTTTATGTGCCCTGAACTCTGACCTTCTTGTGAAAGAGCCATGAGGAACGGGCGAAGCTGTCTTTTGCCTGAGAGAAACAAGCAAAGTCACGCGACCGATCGCCAGAGAACCGGGTCGATTGCCCCTTTCGTGCTCCACATCGCCCAGATTTGACCATATTCATCCATGGAATGGCTGTGTGTTCACTGTTCCGGCGCGGGCCGCTCGAATATGAGACATTTCCAGTTCGGGAACGGTCATTGTTTCCGCGCCGGGACAGAAATCACGAGAGCGGGTGCATGCGCACAATGAGGAGTCTCCTGAGGCCGACGGCCGGGCTCGCCTGCCTGTTCGCCCTGGCCACGGCGGGATGCTCCGCGGGGTCCGACAGCACGTCGGACGCGGCACCCGCGACACCCACCGCACCGGGACACAGCAGCAGCGCCGCGCCGTCGCGGACCGCCGCGTCCGGCACGGCGTACGCCCCCTACGTCAGCGCGGCGGAGGCCTCCGCCAACGACGCGGCGGGCACACCGGCGACGTACAACCTGGCCTTCGTCATCTCCGACGGCAGCGGCTGCACCCCGGAGTGGAACGGCCGGCACGCGGTGGACGACGCGACCGTGGCCTCGCGCGTCGCCGCGCTCACGGAGACGGGCGCCTCGGTGCGGGTCTCCTTCGGCGGGGCGTCCGGGGAGGAACTGGCGGCCACCTGCGACACCGTGGCCGAGCTGACGCGGGCCTACGGCTCGGCGCTCGACGCGGCCGGTTCCACGCAGGCCGACTTCGACATCGAGGGCGAGGAGCTGACCGACGCCGACTCGGTCGCCCTGCGTTCCCGGGCGATAGCCGCGCTGCAGAAGGAACGCCCGGACCTGGAGGTCTCGTTCACCCTCCCGGTGATGCCATCAGGGCTGGACTCCGACAGCCTCGCGCTGCTGACCTCGGCGAACCGGTACGACGTCCAGGTGTCCGCCGTCAATCTGATGACGATGAACTACGGCGAGTCGTACGCCGGTGACATGGGCGGCTACGCGATCACCTCGGCCACCGCCGCGCACACCCAGTTGAAGGCCGTCTTCGGCACGACGGACGCCGACGCCTGGAAGGGCATGGCGCTCACCTCGATGATCGGCGTCAACGACGTCGACAACGAGACGTTCACGCTCGCGGACGCGGCGCAGGTGCGGGAGTTCGCCGAGGAGAAGGGCATCGCCTGGGTGTCGATGTGGTCGACGTTCCGGGACCAGCAGTGCGCGGACGGCACGGATACGGACGACGCGCTGACCAACTGCAGTGGGGTGCGGCAGAGTTCGGGCGCCTTCGCGGAGGCGTTCTCGGGCTGACGTGGGTCCCGACCGACCTAGCGCCGCCTGTGCACGAGCCGTCCCGCGCACACCGTCGCGATGCAGGCGCCGCTCTCGTCGAAGACGGCAAGGTCGGCGCGGCCGGTCTCGGTGATCGCGGTCGGCCGGGCCCGCGGCAGCACGAGGACGTCGTTGCGCTCGGCGGCGGCCCGGAGTTCGGGTGAGCCGGCGTGTTCGGCGAGGACGGCCACCGCGCCGAGCTTCAGCATGGCGTGGACGCGCTCGCGCGGGCTGGGGGCGTCCG
>NZ_MUBA01000871.1 GCF_002154575.1 Streptomyces bobili | reverse complement strand
CGCCCTCGCGGGACTGGACGATCACGGCGTACACGTCACCGACGGCGATATGGGCGAACCGCACCTGCTCCGGGCCGTACGGCTTGATCTCGGCGTAGGAGGTCTGCTCGACCCCCGACACCGTGGCCCGCTCCGGGAACGCCTCGTCGTACTCGACCTCTGCGGCGCCCCGCACCTGATGGGTGGGGGGCACGAACGCGACGGCCTCGGTCGCGATCAGCTTGTCCACGACGGCCGCCGTGTTGAACTGAAGCAGATAGACGCGGGTCCGGGTCCCGTCCTGAGTCGTCCAGCCGCGCGCCGCGATGTGCCGCAGACCGTGGTCGAGGAGCTTCTGGCCCAGTTCCTCGCGGTCCTCCTTCTGCTCGAACTCGGCGAGGTAGTCCTCCGTGGTCAGCCAGCCGTCCGAGCCGCGAAGGGCCTTGTTCTCCGTGGCGCCCTCGGGGGCCGGCAGCAGGAGTGCTCGCAGGTCGGCGTGGTGGGTGCCGGCCGGGTTCGTC
>NZ_MUBA01000870.1 GCF_002154575.1 Streptomyces bobili | reverse complement strand
GGCTACCCGACCCCGCAGCCCGGCTACCCGACCCCGCAGCCCTACCCGGCGGGCTACCCCGGTCAGCCCACCGTGCCGATGCCGTCGCAGCCCACCGGCGCCGGCCGCAAGATCAACTCCCAGGTCGCGATCATCGTCGCGGCCGTCGTCGCGATCGCGCTGATCATCGGCGGTGGCGTCTGGTACGCCAATTCCGGTGACGACAAGTCGAACACCGCGAGCACCGGCGGCACGACCGGCGGGGGCGGTGACAAGAAGGGCGACAGCGGCGGCACCGGCGGCACCACGACGTCCGGCGGCACCGAGAAGGTGCCCGGCGACCCGGCCTCCAAGGTCCTCTTCCAGATCCCGGCGCCCGCGGTCGCCAAGGACGACAGCGTCGACGTGACCGGCTCCTGGCTGACCGAGAAGGCGTACGTGAAGTCGGGCATCGCCGAGATCGTCGGCTACGACCCGGCCAAGGGCACGAAGCTCTGGACGGTCAAGCTGCCCGGCCCGATCTGTGCGGCAAGCCGCAAGACCACGGCGGACGGGAAGACCGCGGTGGTCTTCCAGCCGAAGATGCCCACCAAGGACTCCACGGCCGGCTGCAGCGAGGTCGCCGCGATCGACCTCGTCGCGGGCAAGGAGCTGTGGCGCAAGACCGTCAAGTCGGGCGACTACCCGATCACCTTCGACAACGTCACCGTGGGCGGCAACACCGTCGCGCTGGGCGCCACCGAGGGCGGCTCGGCCTTCGACATCACCACCGGCAAGCTGCTGTGGTCCCCCAAGGCGGCCGACACCTGCTACGACTCCGGCTACGGCGGCGGCACCAAGCTGGTCGCGGTGCGCAAGTGCGGTACGTACGACGAGCGCGAGCTGCACATCCAGACCATCGACCCGGTCTCCGGGAAGGTGCTCTCCGAGTACAAGATGGCGACCGGCATCGAGTACGCGAGCATCGTGTCGACGGACCCGCTGGTCGTGGCCGCCGACGTCGGCG
>NZ_MUBA01000869.1 GCF_002154575.1 Streptomyces bobili | reverse complement strand
GGCCGGCGCCAGTGGCCTAATGGTGTTGACCCGCCTCGGCAGGCGGTGCTGGAGTCGGCGCGTGGACAGCATCCCCGCCAACCGACGGCTCTGGAACCAGATCAGCGGCGGCTACCAGCGCGAGCACGACCCGCGCATCGGCGCCGCNNTCACCGGCCTGCGCGTCCTCGAACTCGGCTGCGGCGCCGGCCAGTGGTCCAGGGCGCTCGCCGCCGAGGGCGCCGACGTGGTCGGACTCGACCTGTCCGAAGTCCAACTCGCCGCGGCGGCCCGCGCGATGGGCGCGGCCCGCTACCCGCTGGTGCAAGGCGCCGCCGAGCGACTGCCCTTCGCCGACGACAGCTTCGACCTGGTGTTCTGCGACTTCGGCGGGCTCAGCTGGGCGCCCCCGCACCTGGCCGTCCCGCAGGCCGCACGCGTCCTGGGCCGAGGCGGGCGCCTGGTGTTCAACGTCGCCGGCCCATGGTTCGAAGCGTGCTACGACGAAGCCGCCGGCCGGGTGACCACGACGCTGCAGCGGGACTACTTCGGGCTGGACGCCATCGCCGAGGGCGACGGCGCGACCAGCTATCAGCTCACCTACGGCGACTGGGTCAGGGTCCTGCGCGGCGCGGGTCTCGTCATCGACGACCTCATCGAACCGCGGCCCGAACCCGGAACACTCAACGGCTACAACGAGACGGACCCACCCGACTGGGCACACCGCTGGCCGGCGGAACTGCTCTGGGTGACCCACAAACCGTAGGTTCCGCCGCGGCCTACCGGTTCTCCGCGTTCGGTTTCCAGTCGGCGGCGAGGAGGCCGAGGAGGACCTCGTCGAGGAACTCGCCCATCACCCAGGCCGAGGAGCGCAGCACGCCCTCACGGACGAAGCCGTTACGTTCGGCGGAGCGGAGCATCGCGGCGTTGTCCGACAGGGTCTCGATCTGCAGCCGGTGCAGGCCGCGTACGACGAAGCCGTAGTGGCACAGTGCCGCGACCACGTCGGTGCCGTAGCCCTTTCCGCGGGCGGACGGCAGCAGGCCGAGGCCCAGGTGCGCGGTCCGGTTGTGGGTGTCGATGCCCCACAGCACGGCCGTGCCGACCAGCGTGCCGCCGTCCAGTTCCACCACGGAGAAGGGGACATGCCCCTCCTCCTTGTCGTCGACCACGAGCCGCGAGTCCTTGGAGCCGGGCGTGATCGGCCGCCACGGGCGGCCCTCCGAGCGTGCGGCGTTGACCACGTCGTCGTACAGCTCGGTCCGCAGGATGGGGATGTCGTCCTCGTGCCGGGCCCTGAGCCCGACCTTGCCGCTTCGTAGCATGCGAGCTTCCTATCCGACCGGGCTCGCCCGCGGCAATGCGATTAGGCGGCCGTAGCATCGCCGGCATGGAGGACTGGGAGTTGCGGCCCGCCGGCCCGGCCGATGTCGACGAGGCCGCCGAGTTGCGGGCCGTGGTGCTGCGGGGGGATCTGGAGCGGCTCGGGCGCTTCGACGAGTCGCGGGTGCGTACGCGGCTGCGGGACGGGTTCGTGCCCGCGTACACGCGGGTGATCGAGGTCGGTGGCGTGTTCGCCGGGTGCGTGGCGGTGCGGCCGGAGGCGGACGCCCACTGGCTGGAGCACTTCTATCTCGCGCCCCACGTCCAGGGGCGGGGCATCGGCTCGGCCGTCCTCGGCCGGCTGCTGGGCGAGGCCGACCGCGGCTCGGTCCGGCTGCGGCTCAACGTCCTTCAGGGGAGCGCGGCCCGCCGGTTGTACGAGCGGCACGGGTTCGTGGTGGAACGGGAGGACGCGGTGGACGTGTTCCTGGTGCGGGAGCCGGCCGCGCGGCGGGGCCGACGGACCGAACGGCTCTCCGGCTGACACCCCGTCCGAGTGCCCTGGGCCGGGTTCCGCCTGCCGCTGCCGCCGCGGTCGTCATCATGAGCCGGTGTCTCAGCTCCTGCGTGTCGTTGTCGGCGCGGTCCTCGTCGCCGTCGCTCTGGTCGCCTGGCCCGCCTGTGTGCCGTTGGGCGGCGGGCCCACGGTGCCCGCGGGGGCGTTCGGCGCCTATGTGGGGTACGACGCCACGGGGGTGCGGCGG
>NZ_MUBA01000868.1 GCF_002154575.1 Streptomyces bobili | reverse complement strand
GGGCGGCGCCGCCCAGACCGCGCACCGCGACTACCACCTCGGGTTCCTCTCGAACGAGGCCGCGGCGGCCTACCCGGCGCACGTCCACCGCCTCTCCCCCGTGCTCACCCTCCAGGGCGCGGTCGCCCACTGCGACATGCCCGTGGAGTCCGGCCCGACGATGTACCTGCCGCACTCGCAGAAGTACGGCCCCGGCTATCTCGCGTGGCGACTGCCCGAGTTCCAGGCCTACTTCGAGGAGCGGCACGTCCAGCTGCCCCTGGCACAGGGGGACGTCGTCTTCTTCAACCCGGCCCTCTTCCACGCGGCCGGCACCAACCGCTCCGCCGGCATCCGCCGTACGGCCAACCTCCTCCAGGTGTCCTCCGCCTTCGGCCGGGCCATGGAGACGGTCGACCGGGAGGCGGTGACGAACGCCGTGTACCCGGTGCTGCTGAAGCGTGCCGCGGACGGCGCGGATCCCGCCTGGCTGGAGCGGGTCGTCGCCGCGAGCGCCGAGGGCTACCCCTTCCCCACCAACCTCGACAGCGACCCGCCG
>NZ_MUBA01000867.1 GCF_002154575.1 Streptomyces bobili | reverse complement strand
CCTCGACGCCCTCGCGGACGCCGGCGTCACCGTCCACGCCGACGAGCGCGTGCTGGCGTACGCCAAGGACTCCAGGGCGACCGTCGTCGAGGCCACGCCGGAGGACTGGGAGACCGAGTACCTCTCCTACGACATCGCCGCCGCCGTCGTCGACTCGCTCGACAAGGCCGTCGAGCACATCCGGCTGTGGACCTCCGGCCACACCGAGGCCATCGTGACCACCTCCCAGCAGGCCGCCCGCCGCTTCACCCAGCTGGTCGACTCCACCACGGTCGCCGTGAACGCCTCCACGCGCTTCACCGACGGCGGCCAGTTCGGCTTCGGTGCGGAGATCGGCATCTCCACCCAGAAGCTGCACGCCCGCGGCCCCATGGGCCTTCCCGAGCTGACCAGCACCAAGTACATCGTCACCGGCGACGGTCACGTACGGCGCTGACGGGCGTCGATGGAGGGTGTTGGCGGAGGGCGTCGACGGGAGCGTCCACGGGGGCGCGTGGCGCCCGCCGGGGGCGTGAGCG
>NZ_MUBA01000087.1 GCF_002154575.1 Streptomyces bobili | reverse complement strand
GTCTGATAGAGTCGGAAACGCAAGACCGAAGGGAAGCGCCCGGAGGAAAGCCTGAGAGAGTCTCTCGGGTGAGTACAAAGGAAGCGTCCGTTCCTTGAGAACTCAACAGCGTGCCAAAAATCAACGCCAGATATGTTGATACCCCGTCCCCGGCAGTGATAGCCGAGGATGAGGTTCCTTTGAAGAAAACACAGCGAGGACGCTGTGAACGGTCGGGCCTATTCCGCCTGACCGTTCCGCTCTCGTGTGTGCTATCCCGATTACGGGAAAACATTCACGGAGAGTTTGATCCTGGCTCAGGACGAACGCTGGCGGCGTGCTTAACACATGCAAGTCGAACGATGAACCACTTCGGTGGGGATTAGTGGCGAACGGGTGAGTAACACGTGGGCAATCTGCCCTTCACTCTGGGACAAGCCCTGGAAACGGGGTCTAATACCGGATAACACTCCTGCTCTCATGGGCAGGGGTTAAAAGCTCCGGCGGTGAAGGATGAGCCCGCGGCCTATCAGCTTGTTGGTGAGGTAATGGCTCACCAAGGCGACGACGGGTAGCCGGCCTGAGAGGGCGACCGGCCACACTGGGACTGAGACACGGCCCAGACTCCTACGGGAGGCAGCAGTGGGGAATATTGCACAATGGGCGAAAGCCTGATGCAGCGACGCCGCGTGAGGGATGACGGCCTTCGGGTTGTAAACCTCTTTCAGCAGGGAAGAAGCGAAAGTGACGGTACCTGCAGAAGAAGCGCCGGCTAACTACGTGCCAGCAGCCGCGGTAATACGTAGGGCGCAAGCGTTGTCCGGAATTATTGGGCGTAAAGAGCTCGTAGGCGGCTTGTCACGTCGGGTGTGAAAGCCCGGGGCTTAACCCCGGGTCTGCATTCGATACGGGCTAGCTAGAGTGTGGTAGGGGAGATCGGAATTCCTGGTGTAGCGGTGAAATGCGCAGATATCAGGAGGAACACCGGTGGCGAAGGCGGATCTCTGGGCCATTACTGACGCTGAGGAGCGAAAGCGTGGGGAGCGAACAGGATTAGATACCCTGGTAGTCCACGCCGTAAACGGTGGGAACTAGGTGTTGGCGACATTCCACGTCGTCGGTGCCGCAGCTAACGCATTAAGTTCCCCGCCTGGGGAGTACGGCCGCAAGGCTAAAACTCAAAGGAATTGACGGGGGCCCGCACAAGCAGCGGAGCATGTGGCTTAATTCGACGCAACGCGAAGAACCTTACCAAGGCTTGACATACACCGGAAAGCATCAGAGATGGTGCCCCCCTTGTGGTCGGTGTACAGGTGGTGCATGGCTGTCGTCAGCTCGTGTCGTGAGATGTTGGGTTAAGTCCCGCAACGAGCGCAACCCTTGTTCTGTGTTGCCAGCATGCCCTTCGGGGTGATGGGGACTCACAGGAGACCGCCGGGGTCAACTCGGAGGAAGGTGGGGACGACGTCAAGTCATCATGCCCCTTATGTCTTGGGCTGCACACGTGCTACAATGGCCGGTACAAAGAGCTGCGATACCGTGAGGTGGAGCGAATCTCAAAAAGCCGGTCTCAGTTCGGATTGGGGTCTGCAACTCGACCCCATGAAGTCGGAGTTGCTAGTAATCGCAGATCAGCATTGCTGCGGTGAATACGTTCCCGGGCCTTGTACACACCGCCCGTCACGTCACGAAAGTCGGTAACACCCGAAGCCGGTGGCCCAACCCCTTGTGGGAGGGAGCTGTCGAAGGTGGGACTGGCGATTGGGACGAAGTCGTAACAAGGTAGCCGTACCGGAAGGTGCGGCTGGATCACCTCCTTTCTAAGGAGCACTTCTCACCGATCCCTTCGGGGTGAGGTCAGAGGCCAGTTCATCAGCGAACGTCTGATGCTGGTTGCTCAAGGGTGGAACGTTGATTATTCGGCACTTCTGATTGTCTTCTCCTTCCAGTACTGCTCTTCGGAGCGTGGAACGTCGAGGGAAGCGGTGAGGGGTGCCGGGCACGCTGTTGGGTATCTGAGGGTATGGCCGTATGGCTGCCTTCAGTGCCGGCCCCAGTGCACTCGAACCGGTTGGTTCGGGGTGATGGGTGGCTGGTCGTTGTTTGAGAACTGCACAGTGGACGCGAGCATCTGTGGCCAAGTTTTTAAGGGCGCACGGTGGATGCCTTGGCACCAGGAACCGATGAAGGACGTGGGAGGCCACGATAGTCCCCGGGGAGTCGTCAACCAGGCTTTGATCCGGGGGTTTCCGAATGGGGAAACCCGGCAGTCGTCATGGGCTGTCACCCATACCTGAACACATAGGGTATGTGGAGGGAACGCGGGGAAGTGAAACATCTCAGTACCCGCAGGAAGAGAAAACAACCGTGATTCCGGGAGTAGTGGCGAGCGAAACTGGATGAGGCTAAACCGTATACGTGTGAGACCCGGCAGGGGTTGCGTGTACGGGGTTGTGGGATCTCTCTTCTGTCGTCTGCCGGCGGCAGGGCGAGTCAGAAACCGTTGATGTAGACGAAGGACATGCGAAAGGTCCGGCGTAGAGGGTAAGACCCCCGTAGTCGAAACGTCAACGGCTCGTCTGAGAGACACCCAAGTAGCACGGGGCCCGAGAAATCCCGTGTGAATCTGGCGGGACCACCCGCTAAGCCTAAATATTCCCTGGTGACCGATAGCGGATAGTACCGTGAGGGAATGGTGAAAAGTACCGCGGGAGCGGAGTGAAATAGTACCTGAAACCGTGTGCCTACAAGCCGTGGGAGCGTCGCGCATCGAGCTTGCTCGGTGCGTCGTGACTGCGTGCCTTTTGAAGAATGAGCCTGCGAGTTTGCGGTGTGTTGCGAGGTTAACCCGAGTGGGGTAGCCGTAGCGAAAGCGAGTCCGAACAGGGCGGTTGAGTAGCACGCTCAAGACCCGAAGCGGAGTGATCTAGCCATGGGCAGGTTGAAGCGGCTGTAAGAGGTCGTGGAGGACCGAACCCACCAGGGTTGAAAACCTGGGGGATGACCTGTGGTTAGGGGTGAAAGGCCAATCAAACTCCGTGATAGCTGGTTCTCCCCGAAATGCATTTAGGTGCAGCGTCGTGTGTTTCTTGCCGGAGGTAGAGCACTGGATAGGCGATGGGCCCTACCGGGTTACTGACCTTAGCCAAACTCCGAATGCCGGTAAGTGAGAGCGCGGCAGTGAGACTGTGGGGGATAAGCTCCATGGTCGAGAGGGAAACAGCCCAGAGCATCGACTAAGGCCCCTAAGCGTACGCTAAGTGGGAAAGGATGTGGAGTCGCACAGACAACCAGGAGGTTGGCTTAGAAGCAGCCACCCTTGAAAGAGTGCGTAATAGCTCACTGGTCTAGTGATTCCGCGCCGACAATGTAGCGGGGCTCAAGCGTACCGCCGAAGTCGTGTCATTCATACACATAGGGCCAACGCCTGTATGGATGGGTAGGGGAGCGTCGTGTGCCGGGTGAAGCAGCCGCGGAAGCGAGTTGTGGACGGTTCACGAGTGAGAATGCAGGCATGAGTAGCGATACAAACGTGAGAAACGTTTGCGCCGATTGACTAAGGGTTCCTGGGTCAAGCTGATCTGCCCAGGGTAAGTCGGGACCTAAGGCGAGGCCGACAGGCGTAGTCGATGGATAACCGGTTGATATTCCGGTACCCGCTGTGAAGCGTCAAACACTGAACCAGGCGATGCTAAGTCCGTGAAGCCGTTCCGGACCCTTCGGGGAAAGGAAAGTGGTGGAGCCGACGGACCAGACTTGCAGTAGGTGAGTGATGGGGTGACGCAGGAAGGTAGTCCATCCCGGGCGGTGGTTGTCCCGGGGTAAGGGTGTAGGACGTCAGGTAGGTAAATCCGCCTGGCACATAGTCTGAGACCTGATGCCGAGCCGATTGTGGTGAAGTGGATGATCCTATGCTGTCGAGAAAAGCCTCTAGCGAGTTTCATGGCGGCCCGTACCCTAAACCGACTCAGGTGGTCAGGTAGAGAATACCGAGGCGTTCGGGTGAACTATGGTTAAGGAACTCGGCAAAATGCCCCCGTAACTTCGGGAGAAGGGGGGCCATCACTGGTGAGAGCACTTGCTGCTCGAGCTGGGGGTGGCCGCAGAGACCAGCGAGAAGCGACTGTTTACTAAAAACACAGGTCCGTGCGAAGCCGTAAGGCGATGTATACGGACTGACGCCTGCCCGGTGCTGGAACGTTAAGGGGACCGGTTAGTGCGCTTTCGGGCGTGCGAAGCTGAGAACTTAAGCGCCAGTAAACGGCGGTGGTAACTATAACCATCCTAAGGTAGCGAAATTCCTTGTCGGGTAAGTTCCGACCTGCACGAATGGCGTAACGACTTCTCGACTGTCTCAACCATAGGCCCGGTGAAATTGCACTACGAGTAAAGATGCTCGTTTCGCGCAGCAGGACGGAAAGACCCCGGGACCTTTACTATAGTTTGATATTGGTGTTCGGTTCGGCTTGTGTAGGATAGGTGGGAGACTGTGAAGCTTGGACGCCAGTTCAGGTGGAGTCGCCGTTGAAATACCACTCTGGTCGTGCTGGATGTCTAACCTGGGTCCGTGATCCGGATCAGGGACAGTGTCTGATGGGTAGTTTAACTGGGGCGGTTGCCTCCTAAAGAGTAACGGAGGCGCCCAAAGGTTCCCTCAGCCTGGTTGGCAATCAGGTGTTGAGTGTAAGTGCACAAGGGAGCTTGACTGTGAGACCGACGGGTCGAGCAGGGACGAAAGTCGGGACTAGTGATCCGGCGGTGGCTTGTGGAAGCGCCGTCGCTCAACGGATAAAAGGTACCCCGGGGATAACAGGCTGATCTTCCCCAAGAGTCCATATCGACGGGATGGTTTGGCACCTCGATGTCGGCTCGTCGCATCCTGGGGCTGGAGTCGGTCCCAAGGGTTGGGCTGTTCGCCCATTAAAGCGGTACGCGAGCTGGGTTTAGAACGTCGTGAGACAGTTCGGTCCCTATCCGCTGCGCGCGCAGGAACATTGAGAAGGGCTGTCCCTAGTACGAGAGGACCGGGACGGACGAACCTCTGGTGTGCCAGTTGTCCTGCCAAGGGCATGGCTGGTTGGCTACGTTCGGGAGGGATAACCGCTGAAAGCATCTAAGCGGGAAGCCTGCTTCGAGATGAGTGTTCCCACCTCCTTGAGAGGGTAAGGCTCCCAGTAGACGACTGGGTTGATAGGCCAGATGTGGAAGCCCGGTAACGGGTGAAGCTGACTGGTACTAATAGGCCGAGGGCTTGTCCTCAGTTGCTCGCGTCCACTGTGTTGGTTCTGAAACCACGAACAGCCCCATATCCATCCGTTTTGCGGATGGGTGTGGTGCGGCAGTTCGACAGTTTCATAGTGTTTCGGTGGTTATAGCG
>NZ_MUBA01000866.1:613-779 GCF_002154575.1 Streptomyces bobili | reverse complement strand
ACCATGCTGCGCGCCGTCGACCACCTCGGCTCGCTGCGCGACCCCGACAGCTTCCGCTCCTGGCTGGTCGCGATCGCCATGCGGCAGATCCGCGACCGGGCCCGCCGCCGCACGACCCAGCCCCTCGACGACAGCGTGCCGGCCGACGGCGCCGCCGACTTCGCCG
>NZ_MUBA01000866.1:0-542 GCF_002154575.1 Streptomyces bobili | reverse complement strand
CGCGCCCTCGACGGCGCCTGCCCCGGCCTGCGCGACCTCACCGCTCGCTGGAACGGCCGCCCCGACTCGGTGTGGCGCAAGCGGCTGGCCCGGCACATCCGGGGATGCGGCTACTGCGGTGACACCCGCACCTCCGTCGTCCCGGCGGAGCGGCTCCTCGTCGGGATCGCCCTGGTGCCCGTCCCCGTCGGCTTCACGCTGTCCCTCGCCCTCGGCGGCAAGACCGCCGCGGCGGCCACCTCCGTCGGCTGGTCCGCGAAGCTCCTGACCGCGCTGACCAAACCGGCCGTCGCGGTCACCGCCGGCGCGACCATCGCGGCGGGCGGCGCCTACGTCGTCGTCCAGCCCCCCGACGCCCCGCCGCGATGGTCGCGCCGGCGGTGACCGCGACGGCCGGTTTGGTCAGCGCGGTCAGGAGCTTCGCGGACCAGCCGACGGAGGTGGCCGCCGCGGCGGTCTTGCCGCCGAGGGCGAGGGACAGCGTGAAGCGGACGGGGACGGGCACCAGGGCGATCCCGACGGGGAGCCGCTCCGCCGGGACG
>NZ_MUBA01000865.1 GCF_002154575.1 Streptomyces bobili | reverse complement strand
CCCCACGGGAGCTGCCGTGACCGTCGACGCCCACCACCACGTCTGGGACCTGTCCGTACGCGATCAGGACTGGATCACCGGCGACGAACTCCAGCCGCTGCGCCGCGACTTCACCCTCGCCGACCTCGCACCCGAGGCCCGCGCCGCCGGGGTCGGCCGGACCGTCCTGGTGCAGACGGTCACCGTGGCCGAGGAGACCCCCGAGTTCCTCGCCCTCGCCGCCGGACACGACCTGGTCGCGGGCGTCGTCGGCTGGACGGACCTGACCCGCCCCGACGTCGGCGAGGAACTGGCCCGGCTGCGCGAACTCCCCGGCGGCGCCTACCTCAAGGGCGTCCGCCACCAGGTCCAGGGCGAACCCGACCCGGAGTGGCTGCTGCGCCCGGACGTACGCCGAGGACTCGCCGCCGTGGCCGCCGCCGGCCTGGTCTACGACCTGGTCGTACTTCCCCGCCAGCTCCCCGCCTGCGCACGGGCCGCCGCCCGGCATCCCGGACTCACCTTCGTCCTGGACCACCTCGGCAAGCCGCCCGTCGCCTCGGGCGACCGAGGACCCTGGGAGACGGACCTGCGCGCGCTGGCCGCCCTGCCCAACACCGTCGCCAAGCTCTCCGGCCTGGTCACCGAGGCCGACCCGGCCGGCTGGACGCCCGCCGACCTGCGGCCGTACGCCGAGACCGCCCTGGACGCCTTCGGCCCGCACCGGCTGATGTTCGGCTCGGACTGGCCGGTGTGCACCCTCGCCGCCCGATACGGCCAGGTCCTGGACACGGCCCGGCAACTGACCGGGCACCTGAGCGCCGACGAGAGCGCGCAGGTCTTCGAGACCACCGCCACCCGTGTCTACGGCCTCTGAGCCGACCCCGTGAGCCGTGTCGGCGGCAGGTACTCCCGCACGTACGTCCGTTCCCAGCACGCCCCCGTCTCCCGCAGCTCCCGCCAGGTCGTGTACCGGTAGCGGAAGAGGCGGGCGCGGATGTGGCGCGGGGGCTCGCCGGGCGGGAACGGGGAGCGGCGCAGCAGGCGGAGCGTGTCGCGGTCGTTCTCCAGCAGCCGCTCCACCAGCGCGCCGAACCAGGGACCGGCGTAGGAGGAGGAGAGGGCGGCGAACCACATCATCCAGTCCAGCCGCAGGTGGTAGGGGGCGAACTGGCGCGGCCAGCGCCGTGGATCGCCGGGCTTGCCCTTGAACTCGTACTCCCGCCAGTCGGAGTCCGCGCGCGGCACCTCGTCGAGGGTGCCCTCGATCACCACCTCGTGGCGGACCCGGCTGACGCTGCCGAAGGCGCCGTAGGTGTTGACCAGGTGGAGCGGGTCGAAGGAGCGGTTCATGACCTGCCGCCGCGAGAGCATGTTGAGCACCGGGCGGTGGCTGAGGAACAGCAGGAACGCGGCCACCGCCAGGACCACGACCACGTACCAGAGCGGGGCGTCGGGCGTGGCCGGTGGGTCGGCGGGGAGTTCGAGGGCGGGGACGGCCAGCACGATCGTGATCCAGTTGAGCCAGGAGAAGTTGCCCGACAGCACCAGCCACAGCTGGGTGAGGATCATCAGGGACGCGGCGGCCGTGGCGATCGGCTGCGGGGTGAAGAGCAGGAACGGCACGATCAGCTGGGTGACGTGGTTGGCGGCCACCTCCACCCGGTGCAGTGGCCTCGGCAGCCGGTGGAAGAACCAGCTCAGCGGGCCGGGCATCGGCTGCGTCTCGTGGTGGTGGTCCAGACAGGTGAGCTTGCGCCAGCAGGGATCACCGCGCATCTTGATCAGGCCCGCGCCGAACTCGACGCGGAACAGCAGCCAGCGCAGCAGGAACAGCACGACGATCGGCGGCGCCACCTCGTCGTTGCCGAGGAGGACGGCGAGGAAACCGGTCTCCAGCAGCAGCGACTCCCAGCCGAAGCCGTACCAGGTCTGGCCGACGTTGACGATCGACACGTACAGCGCCCACGGCACCAGCCACGCGAGCATGGCCGCCCACAGCGGCAGCAGCGAGTCCAGGCCCGCGATCAGCGCCGCCGACACCGCGCAGCCCGCCCAGGCGCACCCGGCGAAGAACCGGTCCGAACAGCGCCAGTGGAACACGCTCGGCGCCCGCCGGAACGGCACCCGCTCGACGAACCGGGCGACCGGCAGCATCCCGCGCTCGCCGAGCAGCGCACGGAACTGCAGCGCCGCCGTCACGAACGCGACCAGATACACGCAGGCCAGCGCCCGCTGGAAGACCGTCCGGCTCAGCCAGTAATCGGGTGCGGTGAACCACTCCACGCGGCTGCGCTCCTCTCCCGTTTCCCTGGCCCTGACACCCGCCGAGTTCCACGCCGGGACGCCTCACGCACGTGCTCCCCTCCCGGTCGAAGAATCGGGCGAATCCTGGCAAGGTGGGCGCATGGTTGATCGGGGAGCGAGCGCACTGTCCCTCCCGGACGACTGGCCCGCCCACCCGGACCCGATCCTGGCACTCAACCGCATGGGCGGCTTCGACTGGGACCTGGACACCGGCGTCTTCGCCATGGACGCCCGCGCCCACGAGATCTTCGACCTGACCCCCGAGGAGTACGACGGCAACCCGGAGAGCCTCTCCCCGCGCGTCCCGCAGGCCGAGTCCCTGCGCCTGGACACCCTGGTGACCCGGGCCATCAAGGACGGCAGCGAGAACTACGGCGCCTACTTCCGCATCCGCCGCCGCGACGGCGGCCTGC
>NZ_MUBA01000864.1:572-825 GCF_002154575.1 Streptomyces bobili | reverse complement strand
GGCGGGCCCCCTCCATCAGGTCCCCGTCGCCGACCGGCTCCCCGCGTCCGGCCGCCAGGTAGGCGGCGGTGACGACGGCGCTGCGGATCGAGCCGCCGGCCAGCTCGAAGTCCTTGGCCTGCGGGGACGGGTCGATGCCGGGGGCGCACGGCACGTGGGAGAGACAGTGCCGCCACAGGGCCACGCGCTGTTCGGCGTCGGGGAACGGGAAGTCGACGACCAGGTCGAGGCGGCGGGTGAAGGCCTCGTCGAT
>NZ_MUBA01000864.1:0-503 GCF_002154575.1 Streptomyces bobili | reverse complement strand
CGGTCTCGCCGACGTACTTGTCGACGATGGAGGAGAGCTGGACGACGTAGAGGTCCAGGCCGAGTTCGGCGGCCACGACCTCGGCGGACAGGGTCTTTCCGGTGCCGGACTCGCCCGCGAAGAGGCCGAGCACGCCCCGGCCCCGGCCGCCGCCCGCGCTGAGCCGCCAGTCGCCGAGGACCCGGTCGCGGTGGCGGGCGCGCAGGGCGAGTTCGTGCAGCTGGGTCAGCGGCCTCTCGGGCAGGACGAGGTCCTCCCAGCCGACGTCGGGCCGGATCCGGCGGGCGTGCCGCTCCAGCCCGGACGCCGACTGCTGCCGGGCGGCGAGGCGGACGTGGGCGGCGGTGAGCGGGCCGCCGTCGAAGGCGGCGAGGGCGAGGGCGCCGTGGGCGGCCCGCGCGACGCGTTCCCCGCCGAGCCGGTACGGCGCGACGGCGGTCGCCAGGTCGAACGCGTCGGCCTGCGGGCCGAGCGCCGCCGCCCAGGCGGCCGTCCCGCCCGCC
>NZ_MUBA01000863.1 GCF_002154575.1 Streptomyces bobili | reverse complement strand
CCCGCATCCGCAGGCCGCCGCTGCACACGCCGCGCACGAGCCGGTCGACGACCAGGTAGCCGCGGCGGCCTGCGGATGCGGGAGGGCTGCACCCTCGACGAGGTGACCGGGCTCGCCCGCGGGATGAGCCTCAAGGAGGCCCTGCACTACGACCCGGCGGCACGCTACGTCCCCCTGGGCGGGGCGAAGGGCGGCATCGACTGCGATCCGCGTGCCCCGGAATCGTACGGGCTGCTGGTGCGGTACCTGCGGGCGGTGCGGCCCTACGTGGAGAGCTGCTGGACCACCGGTGAGGATCTGGGGCTCAGCCAGGACGTCGTCGACCGGGCCGCCGCGGAGGCCGGGCTCGTGTCGTCGATCCAGGCCGTCTATCCGCTGCTCGACGACGAGGGCGCGGCCCGCCGGCGGCTCGCGGACGCCTTCGCGGTCCAGGTGGACGGCATCGGCCTGGGCGAGCTGGTCGGGGGCTGCGGGGTCGCCGAGTCGGTCCTCACCGCCCTGGACAGGGCCGGGGTGCCCCATGCCGGCACCCGGGTCGCGCTCCAGGGGCTCGGCACGATGGGCGGGGCCACGGCGCGCTTCCTCACGCGCGCGGGACTGACGGTCGTGGCCGTCGCCGACGTCAAGGGCACGATCGCCAACCCGGCGGGCCTCGACGTGGAGGCGCTGCTGGCGGCGCGGGACGCCCACGGCACCGTCGGCCGCGACGCGTTGCGCCCCGGCGACCACGAACTGCCCGGCGACGCCTGGCTGTCGGCCGAGGCGGAGGTGCTGGTGCCGGCCGCCGTGTCGTACGCGATCGGCCCGGACGAGCAGGCGCGGATCACCGCCCGCTGGATCGCCGAGGCGGCCAACATGCCCGTCCTGCCCGAGGCGGAGGCGCTGCTGCACGCGCGCGGGGTGAGCGTGCTGCCGGACGTCGTCGTCAACTCCGGGACGAACGCCTGGTGGTGGTGGACGCTGTTCGGCGACATCGGCGCGGACGCCGACGAGGCGTTCGCGTACACACGTCGCTCGATGCGCGCCCTGGTGGAACGGGTGCTGACGCGCGCGCAGGCCGACGCGACGACCCCGCGCCGGGCCGCGCACGCGATCGCCGACCAGCGGCTGCCGCTCCTCGCGGAACGCTTCGGGCAGCACCGCTGAGGGCGTCGGCGCAGGTCGCGGGCCCTGTGTAGGGTGACGGCGTGGCAAGGGTCCGGTTGAGTGTGGCGGAGCGGCGCGAGGATTTGCTGCGGGCGGCCATCGAGCAGATCGAGGCGCGGGGCGTGGCGGCGGTCAGGATCGCCGACGTGGCCTCGGCGCTCGGCGTGAGCAACGCGCTGGTGCTCTACCACTTCGCCACCAAGGAGCGGCTGGTCGCCGACGCGTTCGCCTTCGCCGCCGAAGCCGACCTGGCCCGGCTGCGCAAACTGCTCGGCCGCCGCACGACCGCACTGCGCCGGCTGCGGTCGGCGGTGCGCTGGTACGCCCCCACCGGGCCGGCCAAGGGCTGGCGGCTGTGGATCGAGGGCTGGGCGGTGTCGCTGCGCGAACCCGCCCTGCGCGACGTCGCCCGCGGCCTCGACCGGCAGTGGAAGGCGGCGCTCGCCGAGGTGATCGCGGAGGGGGTGGCCGCGGGCGAGTTCCGCTGTCCCGACCCGGCCGGGACGGCCCTGCGCCTGACGGCCCTCCTCGACGGTCTCGCCGTACAGCTCACGTCCTACGACGGTGCCGTCTCCCGGGCCCGTGCGCAGGAATGGGTGGAGGAGGCGCTGGACCGGGAACTCGGCCTCGGGGCACAGACGTTGAGCCCACAGGAGCGCTGAGACCGGATCAGTCGGGTTCGGACACGGGTCAGTCGGGCTGGGACACGGCTCAGTCGAGCGCGTACACGGCCGTCACCGTCGCCGTCGCGCGGATGACGCCCGGCGCCACGGGGACACCGCCCGATGCCGCGTCGGCGGCCGGGGGGACCGGGCGCGGATAGCCGGTCGCGTCCTCGCTGAGGGAGACCAGGCGGCCGAGGCGGTGACCGCTGAGCCGGGCGTACTGAAGGGCCTTGGTGTGGGCGTCCTCGTGCGCGGCCTGGCGGGCGCGGGCCAGCAGCGGGGCCGGGTCGGAGACGTCGAAGGTCACCGAGTTCACGCGGCCCGCCTCACCGGTGGCATCGGTGATCCCCTGGAGGACCGCCCCGGTCCTGCCCACCTCACGGACCGTCAAAGAGAAGGTCTGCGCGGCCTGGTAGCCCCTGAGCCGGGCGGCGCCGTCCGTGTAGTCGTGGACGGGATGCACGGAGACGCTCTCGGTACGGATGTCCGCTTCGGCCACGCCCTGGCGGCGGACGGCGTCGAGCAGGGCGGTCGCGGCCGCGGCCTGGGTGTCCAGGGCCGTCCGCGGGGTCGCGGCCATGGCCTCGACACCGGCGACGACGACCGCGATGTCGGGCTGTGCGCTCGCACCGCCCTCGCCGGTCACGGTGACGGTGGCGGGACTGGGCGCGGTCACCGCCCCGGTGGGCCGGGCGGCGGCCGTGGGCACGGCGACGGCCGGCAGCCCGAGGGCGAGCAGCGTCACGACGGCCGCGGCGAGGGCGCGCGGCGCCCTGCCGGACGTACGGGAGGGGGGCGCTGTGGACGAGGGGGACGTGCGGGAGCGGGGGTCCGTGTATGAGGGGGACGTGCACTGGGCGCGCGAGTATCTGGTGGCGTGGATCGGGGGCCCAGTGCACGTCGTCGCGCCGGATCTCCAGGGTGCCGCGCGGCGGGAGCTGCGGCCAGGGC
>NZ_MUBA01000862.1 GCF_002154575.1 Streptomyces bobili | reverse complement strand
AAGGAGAACCCGCCCGAGCCCCAGCCCTTCCGCGCCGCCCCCGGACCGAGGACACCCCGCCGGTCGTCATGGTCGTCGACGGCGATCGTGCTCGGTTGCGTGATCGCGGTGATCCTGCTGCTGGGGTACTCGCGGTTCCAGGCGTCGTACTAGCGCTGACGCGTGCACATCGACCACCCGCGGGGAGCGGCGGCGGCCGGACGACTCGCGCAGGGCGCGGCGCTGCGGGAGGTCCTCGACGCGGAGGTTCCCGATTCCTGGATCCGGTTCGACGCGGGGGTCCGGTGGGACGAGTGGTACCACCCGACCCTTGGCCTGCCCCTCTGGGAGCGGGTCGACGGGTCGCGGGCGTTGTCCGCCGCCGTGCGGTCCGGTGCGGTGCTCGCCGAGGGGCAGGTCGCTCTCGCGCTGTGTCACCGTGACGGCCGGATCCGCGCGGCTGTGCTGGGGCGGGTCGTGGATCATCCCGTGCTGCTGCCGCTTCTGGTGCTGCGGTGTGCGGACTGGGTGGAGCCGGTACGGGTGGCGGCGCGCCACCGGCTGGCCGAGCTGCTCGACGCCGGGCGGGCGGTCGGCCTGCTTCCGCTGATCCTGCGTGTCGAGCGCCGGCAGCACGGGGGGTTCGCCGCCGAGCTGGCCGACGGGTTGCTGCTCGGGGCCCCGAGTGCGCTGCTCGCTCCGCTGTACATCACCGCCGACCGTCTCACCCGTCGGTACGCGTACCGACGGGCCGTCGAGCAGCGGCTCCTCTCCCCGGCCGAGCTGGCGCGCGTCGCCGCCCGGGACGCCGACGCGGTCGTACAGAGCCTGTGTGCGGAGGGCGCGCTGGCCGCCGTACGGGAGAGCGGGGCCTACGACGACGTGCTCGGTCCGTTGCTCGCGGCACGGAGTCCGCGGGTACGTTCCGCCGGGGTCACCGCGCTTCGGCCTGCCGGGCGGCCCGAGGAGGCCACGGTCTTTCTGGCCGATCGGTCGGGGCTGGTGCGGGCCTGTGCGCGGTACGTGGTGCGGCAGGGCGGCATGGATCCGCTGGCCTGGCACCGGGACCGGTGCGCCGATCCGGGTGACCCCGCGCTGCCGCCGGGCGCCGCGGTCGGGCTGTCGGAGTGCGGGGAGCGGGCGGACGCCGTGCTGTTGTGGCCGCTGCTGGGGCATCCCGTCGGGGCGGTCCGGGCGCAGGCGGTGGCCGGGCTGCGGCTGCTGGACGCGGCGGACGTACGGCGGCTGTGGCCGATGCTGGACGATCCGGTGGCCGGGGTGGTGCGGGAGGTGACACTCGCGGTGCTGCCGTCGGCGGAGCTGGTGCCCGAGGAGTGGCTCGTGGAGCGGCTCGGCATCGGGCGGCCGGCTCATGTACGGCGGGCCGCGTTCCGGCTGCTGCTGGAGCGGGGCGGTGACCTGCGGCAGCGTGCGCTGGTCACGGTGCGGGACGATCCGGACGAGCGGCTGAGGGAGCGGGCGGCGCGGATACGCGCGACGACGGGTCGGCGCTGACAAGAACGGCTCCCGCTGCCCGTTCGCGCCGCCGCCCGGTGCGGGGCAGCGGCGCGACAGTGCACGGGAATTCCCGGTGCGGGCGGCGCCCGCGGGTTGGGTGCCCCCGGCCTGTGCGGGGCGCGGGGTGCCTAGCGGGTGCCGCGCTCGCGGGCGTAGCGGCGCTCCCACTTGGCCTGCTGGTCACGGCGTGCCCGGTAGGCCTTGTACGAGGTCGGCGCGGGGGTGGGGG
>NZ_MUBA01000861.1 GCF_002154575.1 Streptomyces bobili | reverse complement strand
TCTCCTTGGTGAGCTCCACGGTGCTGCTGCTCATGACGTGATTCCTCTTCCCGGTGCTTCCTGCCGGGGTCCTCCCGGCATGGGGTGAAGCCGACCTCACCAACACAGCCGGCCGGTCGCGTATTCCGCGCCCCTACCCGTGTGGCCACGCCGCACACCACCCACCAGACTGACCCCATGACGGAAACGGAAACCATCGCGTACGACGTCGTGGTGCTCGGGGCCGGGCCCGTGGGGGAGAACGTGGCCGACCGCACCCGCGCGGCCGGCCTCACCACCGCGGTCGTGGAGAGCGAACTGGTCGGCGGCGAATGCTCCTACTGGGCCTGCATGCCCAGCAAGGCCCTGCTGCGCCCGGTCATCGCCCAGGCCGACGCCCGCCGCCTGCCCGGCCTGCGCCAGGCGGTGCGGGGCCCCCTCGACGCGGACGCGATCCTCGCCCACCGCAACTACTTCACCTCGGACTGGAAGGACGACGGCCAGGTCGGCTGGCTGGACGGCATCGGCGCCGACCTCTACCGCGGTCACGGCCGCCTGACCGGCCCGCGCACGGTGGCCGTCGGCGACAAGGTGCTGACCGCCCGGCA
>NZ_MUBA01000860.1:650-856 GCF_002154575.1 Streptomyces bobili | reverse complement strand
GCCGAGGTCATAGCTCTCCCGGACGTCGGCGACCGCCATGGGTCTCCACGTCGTGTCGATCCAGCGGGTGCCGATGTCCTTGGGGACCGCGGTCGAGGCGGCCAGCAGGCCCGCCGTGACGAGCGCCAGCAACACCGACCCGGCGCCCGTACGCCCCAGCAGGGAGCTGACCGCGATGCCCACCCCGAGCACGATCAGCGCGACGG
>NZ_MUBA01000860.1:0-615 GCF_002154575.1 Streptomyces bobili | reverse complement strand
CCGGCCGTACGGGGCGTGTATGTGCCGGCGGTAATGCGCGTGCTCGGTGAGGTCGACGTCGACGGAGGACACGAAATCCGGGGCGTGGGAGCCCCCGGGGCCCCAGAGATACCCCGTGCCGCCGTCGTGGGTGCCGTCCTTGACGATGGGGTCGCGCCACCNNCTGGGCGGCGAGCGGGTCGGCGTCACAGGCCTCTCGGTGCCGCGACCAGTAGGCGGCGCCGGCCAGCAGGAGCGAGAGGACGACGGCGAAGGTGAGGACCCCGCCGTTCCTGAGCATCGACAGGAACACCCCGCAGCCGACCAGCGCGAACAGCACGGCTGTGAGGGCCTGACCGTCGACCCGGCCGGTCAGCAGCTTGCGCACCTCGTTCTGGCCGTCGTCGGTGTAGGGGACGAACAGCCAGGCGAAGCCGTAGAAGATCAGGCCGATGCCGCCGGTCGCGGAGAGCACGGCGAGCGTGATCCGGAAGATCACCGGGTCCATGTCGCACTGCCGCCCCAGGCCGGAGCACACGCCGGCGAGCATCTTGTGCTCGCGGTCGCGGCGGAACCGGTGCGGCGGGTGCTCACCGGCGGGCGGGACCGCCGCGTCGGGTGCGGTGCTCCCGCCCG
>NZ_MUBA01000859.1 GCF_002154575.1 Streptomyces bobili | reverse complement strand
GGCGGCGGCGGGCACGGTTACGGAAACGGCTTTCGACGGGGCGGGCCGGGCCTCGGGGAAGGGCAAGGAGCCCGAAAGGAGCGGGGAGGCAGCCGGGGCGGCCTCGGCCGGTGCCGTCGGGTCGCGGTCCGCGCCGCTCGTGCCGGCCGCCCCGGTACCCGCTCTCGCGCAGGGCCTGCCGCTCGGCTTCGGGATGATCGAGGACCTGCCCGACTTCGTGCCGCTGCTGGAGCGGATGCGGGGGCGGCTGGACCGGTCCCTCGCCGATGACCTGCTGCCGCGCACCCAGTCGGCGGACCGTAACGACAACGTGCAGCGGTTGCTGCGCGTCCTGGACCGGGACGGTTCGGCGGGCCTGCTGTCGAGCGCGATGGACGGCGGGGTCGGGGTGGAACTCTTCGACGGGCGAAAGCGGCCGTACCGGGCGGTGTTCGCCGTCCGGCGGGCGGGGCCCGGCACGTACGTGGAGACGGCGTCCGACGGGCGGGACATGGAGTACATCACCTCCGCCGCCGCGCAGCGGGCGTCCGCCCACGACGAGAGCGACTCGCGGGGCGTGGAGGCGGTCCTGGCGGGTGCCGGAAAGCCGGACGGCGGGACCGGGCAGGTGAAGAGCGTCGGCGGGGCGGCCGGGCTGGGCCTCGGGTGGAGCGGCGCCCGGCGTACGGCGTCGTCGGGGCGGGCGCAACTGGGCGTGAAAACGGTTGCCGAGGCGAAGGCGCCCTCGTCACGGATGAACGTACCCGTCCAGGCCTCGCTGGAGGTCTGGTCGGGCGACCGCCGGGTGGCCCTGTCGAGGCTGGACGGCCTGTCCTTGACGCACCGGGTTCTCGACGCCGACCTGAACGCCCTGTCCAGGGTCACGCCGGTGCCGCCCGCGCAGGCCGGGGTCCGTCGTGCTGCCGGGGTGGACGACGCGCGGGCGGACCGGCTCGGGCCCTGGCGGGCCGATGGCTTCCGGCTGCCGATGGAGGCGCAGGTCAACGGCTTCTCGGGGGCGCCGAGGGTGCAGCAGGCGGTCGACGAGGCCGTGCGGCGGGCGGGGGGCGGTAACCGCTTCCGGACCCGCGGCGAGGCGGCGTACCACCTGCTGCGCGAGGCGGTGTCCACGGAGTGGCTGATCTCGGCGCTGCCGCTGCTGACCGCGGCGGGCGTGGACCTGCCGCCGGTGCACGCGACCGGCGCGTCCGGTCAGGATCTGCGCACCTCGCTGCACGCCCGGCTGCGGGACGGGCGGGTGCTGGGCGTCGTGGACGAGATGACGTTCGAGACGGTGGCGCAGAGCGGCCTGGACGCGCCGCGTCCCACGGGTGCGGACGGGCAGCGGGCGAACGAGCACGGCTCGACCGCGCGCGGTGTGTTCGGCGCGGGTGTGCTCAACGCCGACCAGTTCCGCATGAACCAGCTCCTCGGCACCGTCGACGGCTCCGGCAGCGCGACGGCGACCGCCGCGAACGCGGCCGGCTCGATGCCGGTCCACAAGCCCAAGTCCGCTTCCGTACTGGCTCAGTTCACGCTGGACGTGCGCGTGGTCGCCCGCGTCACCGACCGGGTCCGGGGCGGCCCCGCCTCGACCGCCGTCCAGGACATCACCCTCCCCACCCCGGTGATCCTCCGC
>NZ_MUBA01000858.1 GCF_002154575.1 Streptomyces bobili | reverse complement strand
CTCGACCAGGCCGTCGGTGTAGAGGACGGCGGTGGAGCCGGGGCCCAGCGGGATCGAGCCGGAGGCGTGCATCCAGCCGCCGGTGCCGAGCGGCGGGCCGGTGGGTTCGTCGGCGCGCAGGACGGTGCCGCTCTCGTCGCGGACCAGGATCGGCAGGTGGCCTGCGGAGGCGTACACCAGCCGTCCCTCGTTGGGGTCGTGGATGGCGTAGACGCAGGTGGCGATCTGGTTGGCGTCGATCTCCATGGCGAGGCCGTCGAGGAGCTGGAGGATCTCGTGCGGCGGGAGGTCGAGGCGGGCGTAGGCGCGGACGGCCGTGCGGAGCTGGCCCATGACGGCTGCCGCGCGGACGCCGCGGCCCATGACGTCGCCGATGACGAGGGCGGTGCGGCCGCCGCCGAGGGTGATGACGTCGTACCAGTCGCCGCCGACGGCCGCCTCGGTGCCGCCGGGGTGGTAGGTGGCGGCGATGCGCAGGTCGTCGGGTTCTTCCAGTTCCTGGGGGAGCAGGGAGCGCTGGAGGGTGACGGCGGTCTCCCGCTGGCGGCGCTCGCTGGTTCTGAGGCGCTCGGCGGCTTCGGCGTGGTCGGTGACGTCGGTGGCGAACACCAGTACGGCGCTCTCGCCGTGGTTCTCCGGGACCGGGGTGCAGGTGAAGGTGTAGGAACGGCCGTCGGGCGCCTTGCGGGACTTCAGGGTGCGGGGCTTGCCGCTGCGCTGGGCCTGGTCGAGGAGCGGCATCAGGCCGAGTTCGCGCAGTTCGGGGAGGGCCTCGGCGGCCGGTTCGCCGATGGGGCGTACGCCGAAGGCCGCCGTGTAGGCGTCGTTGACGTAGGCGAGGCGGTGGTCGGTGCCGTGGACGAGGGCGACGAGGGCCGGGACGCGGTCGAGGACCTCGCGGGCCGGGAGTTCGTCGACGGCGGGCACCGGGGGCGGCTCGTCGGTGAGTTGTTCGACGCGGGCCGCAGGTACGGAGCCGGGGCCGGAGCCGGAGCCCTCGCTCCGCCGGTCCGTGGTGGTGACCGGGTGCTCCGCTCGCGCGGCGGCGGCGCGGCGCTGCGTTCCGGGGAGCCGGGCGCTCCAGCGCGTGAAGTTCACGAATCCTTGCCTCGTGTAGTCGTCGACGGCCGGCTCCGGGACCGGCCTGGGCTCCGGGGGCCGCGCGGCGGTGGCCGCACATTGTTACAGCACCCCGGGTGTGGAGCGCGGGGGAACAGCCTGGTGGGTTCGGCG
>NZ_MUBA01000857.1 GCF_002154575.1 Streptomyces bobili | reverse complement strand
GACCGGCCGCACGAGGCCGGCACCGCAGCGCCCCTCCGCGGTGGCCAACCCCGCCGTGACCGGGACGTTCCGGCGCCCCACCACCGTCCGCCCCCTGCCCACCCGCACCGTCCGCATCGGCCGCGCCCCCGACAACGACCTGGTCCTCGACGACCTCGTCGTCTCCCGTCGGCACGCCGAACTGCGCGCCCTGCCCGACGGCAGTTACGAGATCGCCGACCTCGGCAGCCACAACGGCACCTACCTCAACGGCCTGCCCGTCACCGCCGCCCCCCTCGCCCCCGGCGACATCGTCGGCATCGGCCACTCGGCGTTCTGCCTGGTCGGCGACGAACTCCAGGAGTACGTCGACACCGGCGAGGTCTCCCTCGACGTGCAGGACCTCACCGTCGCCGTCGACCGCGGCCGCAAGGTCCTCCTCGACCACGTGTCGTTCCCGGTGGGGGAGAAGTGTCTGCTCGCGGTCGTCGGACCCAGCGGCGCGGGCAAGTCCACCCNNCTGGTCCCGCAGGACGACATCCTGCACGCCCAGCTCACCGTCCGCGCCGCCCTCACCTACGCCGCCGAGCTGCGCTTCCCCCAGGACACCGCCAAGGCCGAGCGCCGGGCGCGCGTCGAGGAGGTCATCCGCGAACTGGGCCTCGAACAGCGCGCCGACCAGCATGTGCACAGCCTCTCCGGCGGCCAGCGCAAACGCGTCAGCGTCGCCCTGGAACTGCTGACCAAACCGTCCCTGCTCTTTCTCGACGAGCCGACCTCCGGACTCGACCCCGGCATGGACCGCTCGGTGATGCACATGCTGCGCGGCCTCGCCGACGACGGCCGCACGGTCGTCGTCGTCACCCACAGCGTCCTGAGCCTCGACGTCTGCGACCGCCTCCTCGTCCTCGCGCCCGGCGGCCGGATCGCCTACTACGGCCCGCCCGACGACGCCCTCGCCTACTTCGGTTTCGCGGACTGGCCCGAGGCCTTCGAGGCCTTCGAACGGGACCAGGACCGCGACTGGGCCGGCGAGTACGCGGCCTCCGCCTCGCACCGCCGGTACGTCGTCGACTCCAGCGCCCAGCCCCTGCTGCCCCGCTCCGGCCCGGTCGTCGTACCGGCGCCGCCCCGGCCGCGCAGCCGCAGCGCCCAGCTCGGCACCCTGGTCCGCCGCTACACGGCCGCGCTGAGTGCCGACCGCACCTTTCTGGCCATCATGATCGCCCTGCCGTTCGTGATGGGAGCCATGGCCCGTGCCCTCGCCGGCAGTCAGCTCACCCGGGACACCGCGATGAACGCGCTGCTGATCCTGTGCGTCGGCGGTGTCCTCACCGGTGCCGCCAACGCCGTACGCGAACTCGTCAAGGAGCGGGTGATCTACCAGCGCGAACGCGCCGTCGGCCTGTCCAGATCGGCGTACCTGATGTCGAAGGTCGTCGTCCTGGGGGCGGTGACCGTCGTGCAGGCGATCGTGCTGACGCTCGTCGCCCTGCTCGGCGTCGACCTCAACGCACCGGGCGGGGAGGGCGTGCTGATGCCTCCGCTCGTCGAGATCACCGTCGCCGTCGCCCTGCTCGCCTTCACCGCGATGATGCTCGGCCTGGTGGTCTCCGCGCTGGTGCGCAAGGAGGAGGTGACGATGCCGCTGCTGGTGCTCCTCGCCATCGTCCAGGTCGTCTTCTGCGGCGCCCTGCTGTCGCTGGACGGCGTGCCGGGCCTGGAGCAGCTCGCCTGGCTCATCCCCTCCCGCTGGGCGTTCGGCGCGATGGCCGGCACCCTCGACCTCGCCCGGATCGTGCCCGGCGACCTCACCGGCGACCCGCTGTTCGCGCACTCGGCGGGCGTGTGGCTGCTCGACGTGGGCATGCTCGTCGTCCTCTCGGCCGTCTTCGGATACCTGGTCGCCCGGCTGCTGCGCCGGCACGAGCCCGCCGTGATGCGGAAGTAGGCCTTTCGATGACGACCCCCGGCTTCCGGCCCACGCATGTCGTCCCCCAGCAGGGCATGCCCGCCTGGGAGGCCCCCGACCCGGCCCGGCCCACCGTCGCCCTCGATCCGCTGCTGCCCGTCCGGCTCGTCGAGCGGCGCGGCGACTGGGGACACGTGCTGTGCTCCAACGGCTGGTCGGCCTGGGTGGACGGCCGCCACCTCGTCGCCGTGCCCCAGGACCCGCCCCTCTCCGGCGA
>NZ_MUBA01000086.1 GCF_002154575.1 Streptomyces bobili | reverse complement strand
GTTGCTCGCGTCCACTGTGTTAGTTCTGAGGCAACGAACCGTTGCCGGCTTAGAGCTAAACAAGTAAAAAGTGTGCTTGTTCGCTCGAAACCATTAGGGTTTCGGTGGTTATAGCGTGAGGGAAACGCCCGGTTACATTTCGAACCCGGAAGCTAAGCCTCACAGCGCCGATGGTACTGCAGGGGGGACCCTGTGGGAGAGTAGGACGCCGCCGAACAATCTTTGGAAGGACCCCTGGTCCCCAGCGTTCACGCTGGGGACCAGGGGTCCTTTTGTTTTTCCAGGAAGCGCCGGGTAGCCGGCTGCGCGAGAATGACTTGCGGTACCGAAGACAGGAGTCACCCATGTCCACCAACTCTCCCGACGATCGACCGGAACGCGACCAGCGGCGACGGGACAGTGGGGACCGCGGAGACCGGGGCGAGCGCGGAGGCTTCCGCAGCGACCGCGGTGACCGTGGCGGCTTCCGTCGTGACAACGATCGTCCCGCTGCCGGCCGACGCGACGACAACCGAGGTGGCGGCGCGGGGCGCCCCAGCGGTGGTGGCGGTTACGCACGGCGTGATGACCGGCCGACGGAGCGTCGCAGCGACGGCCGTGGGGACCGCGGTGGCTTCGTCCGGCGTGACGACAGGCGCGACGACCGGCCGGCTGCCGGCCGTCGTGATGACAACCGCGGCGGTCAGGGTGATCGGGGTTCTCGCCCGGCGTTCCAGCGTGACGACCGGGACCGTGGGCCGCGTAGGGATGACCGTGGTGAGCGGCCGCCTTTCCGTCGCGACGACCGCGGTGACCGTGGTGAGCGGCCTCCCTTCCGTCGTGACGACCGCGGTGACCGTGGTGAGCGGCCTCCCTTCCGTCGTGACGACCGTGGTGACCGTCCCGCGTCCCGGCGTGACGACCGTCCGACGGAGCGTCGCAGCGACGACCGGCGCGACGACCGCGGAGACCGTGGCGGCTTCGTCCGGCGTGACGACCGTGGGGACCGCGGTGGCTTCGTCCGGCGTGACGACCGCGATCGCGGGCCGCGTAGGGATGACCGTGGTGAGCGGCCGCCTTTCCGTCGTGACGACCGTGGTGACCGTGGTGAGCGGCCTCCCTTCCGGCGTGACGACCGCGGTGACCGTCCCGCGTTCCGCCGTGACGACCGCCGTGACGACCGTCCGACGGAGCGTCGCAGCGACGACCGGCGTGACGACCGCCGTAGCGACGACCGTGGGGACCGCGGTGGCTTCGTCCGGCGTGACGACCGGGACCGTGGGCCGCGTAGGGATGACCGTGGTGAGCGGCCGCCTTTCCGTCGTGACGACCGTGGTGAGCGGCCTCCCTTCCGGCGTGACGACCGCGGTGACCGTCCCGCGTTCCGCCGTGACGACCGCCGTGACGACCGCCGTGACGACCGTCCGACGGAGCGTCGCAGCGACGACCGGCGTGACGACCGCCGCAGCGACGACCGTGGGGACCGCGGCGGCTTCGTCCGGCGTGAGGACAGTCGTGGTGGCGAGCGTGGCGGGGATCGCGGTGGGTTCCGGGGACGGGACGACCGCGGTGGTCGGCCCGGAGGGTTCCAGGGGCGTGACGACCGGGGCGGGCGGCCCGGTGGCTTCCGTGGTCGTGACGACCGTGGTGGGCGCGACGACCGTCGGGACGACCGGCGTGGCGGGCGGCCCGGCGGTGGCTACCAGGGACGTGACGACCGGGATCGCGACCGGGAGCCGATCAAGCGGCTGCCGATCCCCGAGGACGTCACCGGCGACGAGATCGACAAGGACGTACGGCAGGAGCTGCAGAGCCTGCCCAAGGGGCTGGCGGAGGACGTCGCCAAGAACCTGGTGATGGTCGCGCGGCTCATCGACGAGGAGCCCGATAACGCCTACGCCTACTCGAAGGTGGCGCTGCGGCTCGCGTCGCGCGTCGCCGCCGTACGCGAGGCGGCCGGATTCGCGGCGTACGCCACGCAGAGGTACAGCGAGGCGCTGGCCGAGTTCCGTGCCGCCCGGCGCATGACCGGGTCCGTGGAACTCTGGCCGGTCATGGCCGACTGCGAGCGCGGGCTCGGGCGGCCGGAGAAGGCGCTGGAGATGGCCGGCGCGCCCGACGTGCACAAGCTCGACAAGGCCGGGCAGGTCGAGATGCGGCTCGTCGCGGCCGGTGCCCGGCGCGACATGGACCAGCTGGACGCGGCCATCGTGACGCTCCAGAGCCCGGAGCTGGCGTCGAACTCGGTGCAGCCGTGGACCGCGCGGCTGCGGTACGCGTACGCCGACGCGCTCCTCGCGGCCGGTCGTAAGGGCGAGGCGCGGGAGTGGTTCGCGAAGGCTGTCGAGGCCGACCGCGACAGCAGCACCGACGCCTCGGACCGGCTGGCCGAGCTGGACGGCGTGGAGTTCGTCGACGCGATGACCGAGGACGGCGACGACGAGGTCGCCGTCGAGGTCGAGGTCGAGGTTGAGCAGCCGGTCGAGGGCAAGGCCGACGACCAGGACTGACGTGCGTGAGTGAGGGAAAGGGGCTCGGCTCCGGTGTCATACCGGTGCCGAGCCCCTTTTTCGTTCTCCGTCGTTGTCCCCGTCAGGGTTCCGGGTCAGAGGTCCAGGGCGCGCAGGACCAGGCCCGAGGCCGGTTTCGGGCCGAACGACGTCGACTTGCGGGGCATGGTGACGCCCTGGCGGGCGAGGTCGCGGACGACCTCCTCGCGGACCGGGTGCAGCAGTACGGCCGTACCGGCGTCTCGTTCGGCCTTCTCGATCGTGGCGGCCGTGTCGTGGATGTAGGCGATGCGGGTCGGATCGTCCTCGGGGATGTGCCACACCTGGTCCAGGAGCGTGGCGTGCAGGACGGTCGCGTCCAGGGCGCGCCAGGCCTGCGGACGGTCGGCGGGGACCGTGCGGGCGAGGAGGGCCGGGTCCGGGTGGTCCAGGAGGTGGAAGGCACCGTCGCCGGCCAGCAGGAAGGCGTTGCCCTCGGCGCTCGCGTCCGCGAGGGCGTCGAGGGCCCGGTCCAGGGGCACCTCCAGACGCCGGACGCGGAACAGGCCCTCGACCGCGGTCAGCGCCTCCGCGACGGGAAGGCCGTGCAGGAGGCGGTGGATGGCGCGGACGCGCAGGGGATAGCGGGCGGTGTCGACCAGGAGGACCAGGCCATCGTCCCAGGGGCTGGGGGAGCCGTGTTCCGCGCGTAGCCGCAGGTACGTCGCCCAGCGGTGGTGGCCGTCGGCGATGAGGGCCTGGTTGCGGGCGAGGTCGGCCTGGACGCGGGCCACCTCGGCCGGGTCGGTGATCGACCAGAGGCGGTGGCTGAAGCCGTCCTCCGTGGTCGTCGACAGGAGAGGGTCCTGGCCGGCGGAGTGCTCGATGATCTCCGCCGCGGTGCCGTCGCCGCGGTAGGTGAGGAGCAGGGGTTCGAGGTTGGCCCGGGTGGCCCGCATGAGGGCCGCGCGGTCGGCGACGATGTGCGGCATCACGTCCTCGTGGGGGAGGACGACGCCGGCCGCGGGCTCGGAGACCCGCAGGGTGCCGATGAGGCCCCGCTGGAGCATGCCGTCGGCGTGCCGCTGCTCGTACACGTACAGGGCGGGTACCGGGTCGGTCGTGAGGACGCCCTCGTCGAGCCAGCGGCGGAGGGTGTCGGCGGCCTGCTCGTTGCGGGCGCTGGGCGTGGTCGCCTGAGGGAGGATCAGCCGGACGATGTTGTACGGGTCCGCGTCCTGGAGGTGGTGCAGGCCGTCGGGGCGGACCACGACGTCGTACGGCGGGGAGGTGACGGCGGCGAGACTTCCGACCCGGTCGGGGTCGTAGCGCAGGCCTCGGAACGGGGTGAGTTCCAGGCCTCGGGGCGCCGTCGCTTCCGAGTGACCTGCTGAGTTCATCCCGGCATCGTACGTGTGTCAGTGGCATGCGGGATGATCGGGGAAAGCGATCGAACGAGGAGCGATGTGGAATGAGCCGGAGCGTCAGGACGAGGCCCGAGGGCAGTGGGCAGCCCCTGAGCGAGGCGTACGACACGGCGCTGCTCGACCTGGACGGCGTGGTGTACGCGGGGGGCAACGCGATCGTGCACGCCGTCGAGTCGCTGGCGGTCGCGCGCGAAGGCGGCATGCGGCTCGCGTACGTCACGAACAACGCGCTGCGCACGCCCGACGCCGTGGCGGAGCACCTCACCGAGCTGGGCATACCGACCGGCGCGGATGACGTCATCACCTCGGCGCAGGCGGTGGCCCGGCTGATCAGTGAGCAGGTGCCGGCGGGTGCGCGGGTGCTCGTGATCGGTGGCGAGGGGCTGCGGGTCGCGCTGCGCGAGCGCGGGCTCGAGCCCGTCGAGTCGGCGGACGACGATCCGGCGGCCGTGGTGCAGGGGTACGGCGGGCCCGACCTGCCGTGGGGGCGGTTCGCCGAGGCGTCGTACGCCGTCGCGCGCGGGGTGCCGTGGTTCGCGTCCAACACCGACCTGACCATTCCGAGCGGGCGGGGGATCGCGCCGGGGAACGGCGCGGCGGTGCAGGTCGTGCGGATCGCCACCGGTGCCGAGCCGCAGGTCGCGGGCAAGCCGCTGCCGCCCATGCACCGGGAGACGATCCTGCGGACGGGCGCCGAGCGGCCGTTGGTGGTCGGTGACCGGCTGGACACCGACATCGAGGGCGCGTTCAACGGCGGGGTGGACTCGCTGCTCGTGCTGACCGGGGTAACCGACGGCGCACTGCTCCTCGCGGCCCCGCCGCAGC
Organism: Streptomyces bobili; assembly: GCF_002154575.1. Classification (GTDB taxonomy): domain Bacteria; phylum Actinomycetota; class Actinomycetes; order Streptomycetales; family Streptomycetaceae; genus Streptomyces; species Streptomyces bobili. Next base: position 8,526 of record NZ_MUBA01000086.1, on the reverse strand, counting down.
ACCGGCCGACGTATGTGGACGCCGATCTGCGCGGCATGCTGACCGGGCAGCCGGAGGTGGTGCAGGAGGGCGGTGGCTTCCGGTGCGGAGGATGGACAGCGTCGGCGGGCGCGGCGGAAGTCCGCCCAGGAGAGCGCGGTCCCGTGTCGGGGAGGCTGGAACTCGACGGTGACGGCGCCGCCCTGGACGGGCTGCGGGCGCTGTGCGCGGCGGCCTGGACCGCGGCGGGCGAGGGATCGTGCGGCCTGGACGGGGGGAAGGCGCTGGCCCGGCTGGGGCTGTGAGTCCGGCGGCGGGGGCCGCCGCGGTGACAGGGCTGGTCGTGCTGGTCGCCCGGCGGCGGTGAGGGGCGGGGCGTTGCCGTGACCATGGATCGGGGCCGAATAGCAGGGTAGGCTAACCTAACTGCGTGTTGGTCGACAGTGTTCCCGAACAGCGCGCGGAGACAGCCCCCGCGCCCCCAACCCGCCGGGCGATACGTTCCCTCGGGTTGCTCGCTTCCCTCGTGGTCCTGCTGCTGGTGGCGCTGGCGAGCATCGCCATCGGCGCCAAGGAGCTGTCCCTCGACCAGGTGTGGCACGGGCTGTTCCAGGACACCGGGACGTACGGAGATGTCGTCGTCGGGGAGCGGGTGTCGCGGACCGTGCTCGGCCTGCTGGTCGGCGCCGCACTGGGGTTGTCCGGAACCGTGCTCCAGGCACTGACCCGCAATCCGCTCGCCGACCCCGGACTGCTCGGCATCAACGCGGGCGCCTCGGCCGCGGTGGTCACCGCCATCACCTACTTCGGCGTGACCAGCCTCAGCGGCTATGTGTGGTTCGCGTTCTTCGGCGCCGCGACGGTCGGTGCGCTGGTCTGGTTCCTGGGCGGCAGCCGGGGGGCCACGCCGGTGCGGCTCGCGCTCGCCGGGACCGCGCTCAGCGCCGCGCTCTTCGGCTACGTCCAGGCCGTGATGATCATGGACAAGGCGGCGCTGGCCCGGATGCGCTTCTGGACGGTCGGCTCGCTGACCTCGGCGACCGAGGACATGATCTGGCAGGTACTGCCCTTCCTCGCGGCCGGCACCCTCCTCGCGTTCGCCCTCGCCCGGCCGCTGAACGCCATGGCCATGGGCGACGACACCGCCAAGGCCCTCGGCGCGCATCTCAACCGCACCCGGGCGCTGTCCATGCTCGCCGCCACCGTGCTGTGCGGGGCCGCGACCGCCGCCTGCGGGCCGATCGTGTTCGTCGGCCTGATGGTCCCGCACGTCGTCCGCTCCTTCACCGGGCCCGACCTGCGCTGGATCATGCCGTACGCGGCGATCCTGTCGCCCGTGCTGCTGCTGGGCTCCGACGTGATCGGCCGGGTCGTCGCCCGCCCCTCGGAGGTCCAGGTCGGGATCATCACCGCGATCATCGGCGGCCCGGTCTTCATCTTTCTCGTACGACGGCGGAGGACGGCCCAGCTGTGAAGACCGCACCCAAGACCGCGCCGGAGCCCACGGGGACCGCGCCTGCCGCCACCCGAACCGGTGGAACCCGCCGTGCCCTGCGCACCCCCGGCGGGCTGTCCCTGCGGGTGGACCCGCGCGCTCTGATCGTCGTGGTCGTGCTGGCGCTGGCCGCGTGCGCCGCGAGCGTCGTGCTGATCGGCACCGGCGACTTTCCGATCTCCACCGGCGACGTACTGAAGACGCTCGTGGGCGAAGGCACCGAGGGCCAGGAGTTCATCGTCAACGACCTGCGGCTGCCGCGGGTGATCGTCGGTCTGCTGGTCGGCGCCGCGCTGGGGCTCGGCGGCGCGGTGTTCCAGGCCGTCTCCCGCAACCCGCTGGGCAGTCCGGACATTCTCGGGCTCGGCCAGGGAGCCACCGCCGGCGCGCTCGTCGTGATCGTCCTGATGTCCGGCTCCGCCAACCAGGTCGCCGTCGGAGCGCTCATCGGCGGACTGGTCACCGGCACCGCCATCTACCTGCTCGCCTGGAAGCGGGGCGTGCACGGCTACCGCCTGGTCCTCGTCGGCATCGGGGTGTCGGCGATCGCGACCGCGGTCAACGGCTACCTGATCACCAAGGCCGACCTCGTCGACGCCGCCCGCGCGGTCGTGTGGATGACCGGCTCGCTCGACGGCCGGGACTGGAAGCAGGTCTGGCCGCTGCTCGTCCTGTGCTGTGTGCTCGTCCCGCTCGTCCTCGCCAACGCGCGCGGCCTGCGGATGATGGAGATGGGCGACGACGTCTCCAACGCCCTCGGGGTGCGCGTGGAGCGCGTACGGCTGCTGCTGATGGTGTGCGCCGTCCTGCTCACCGCCTCCGCCACCGCCGCCGCGGGACCCGTGGCCTTCGTGGCGCTCACCGCGCCGCAGCTCGCCCGGCGCCTGACCCGCTCACCCGGACCGAACCTCGTGCCCGCCCTGTTCATGGGCGCCGCCCTCCTGGTGACCGCCGACTGGGCCGCGCAGCGCCTGTTCGGTGACGGACAGCTGCCCGTCGGCGTGGTCACCGGCGTCCTCGGCGGGGTCTACCTGCTGTGGCTGCTGGTCACCGAGCGCAAGGCGGGCCGGATATGAGCACCGCCACCACCCGTGTCAGCCGCGGGCTGAACAACCGAAGGAGCACCGTGAACCGCCTGTCCGCCGAGAACGTCACCCTCGCCTACGACCAGCGGGTCATCGCCGAACAGCTGTCGGTGGAGATACCCGACAACTCGTTCACCGTGATCGTCGGCCCCAACGCGTGCGGCAAGTCGACGCTCCTGCGGGCGCTGTCGCGGATGCTGAAGCCGAGCGAGGGCCGGGTGCTGCTCGACGGGCAGGTCATCCAGTCGATGCCCGCGAAGAAGGTCGCCCGGACGCTGGGTCTGCTGCCGCAGTCCTCGATCGCGCCCGACGGCATCACGGTCGCCGACCTGGTGGGCCGTGGCCGCTACCCGCACCAGGGCATCCTGCGCCAGTGGTCGACCGACGACGAGCGGGTCGTCCAGGAGTCCATGGCGCAGACCGGCGTGGCCGAACTCGCCGACCGGTACGTCGACGAGCTGTCCGGCGGTCAGCGCCAGCGCGTGTGGATCGCCATGGCCCTCGCCCAGCAGACCCCGCTGCTGCTCCTCGACGAGCCGACCACCTACCTCGACATCCAGCACCAGATCGACGTCCTGGACCTGTGCGCCGAGCTGCACGAGGAGCAGGGCCGCACCCTGGTCGCCGTCCTGCACGACCTCAACCACGCCGCCCGGTACGCCACCCACCTCATCGCGCTGAAGGAGGGCACGGTCATCGCGCAGGGCGCACCCGAGGACGTCGTCACGGCCGGTCTGGTCGAGGAGGTCTTCGGGCTGCGCTGCCAGGTCATCGACGACCCGGAGACAGGTACGCCGCTGGTGGTGCCGGCCGCGCGGAAGGCCCGCGCGCGCGTGCCGGTCACAGAATCCAGCTGACGGCCGGCCTCCTGACGGCCGAGGGGAAGCTTCAGAGGAGTTTCCTGAGCTGGAGCAGGTCCCTGATGCCCGCCTCCAGCCGCACCCGTCCCGACCCCCAGGCCTTCGCGAAGTTCAGCTCACCGTCGACCAGCGCGACCAGGTCGTCGCCGGTCATCCGCAGCCTGATGCCGGCCCGCTCGCGAGGAGGACCCTGCAAGGTGTCCCGCACCACGATCCGGCCGCCCGTCATCCGGCCGACGAACGTGACGTCCAGGTCGGTGATCCAGCAGCTCACCGAGCGGTCCAGGGTGGCGGCAGCCCGGACGTCCCCCTCGGCGCTGCCCATGTTCTCCGAGAGCTTCTCGAGTGCGGCGCGGCACTCCTCGATCGTGGCCATCGCGCTCGACGGTACCGCAGCGGTTCGGGGTAGCGTCGGGGCATGAGCGACACAGTTCCGCAGGCGGAGGCCGCGCCCCAGGAGCAGGAGTACGACCCCTCCGCTCCCGCCCCGCTCCAGGTGCCCCGTACGCCCACCGGCGACGCCGAGGTGGACGCCCACCTGGACCGGCTGGCGGACGCCGACCACCTCGCCACGGACGGACACCTGGAGGTGTACGAGGATGTACACCGGGGGCTGCGCGACGCGCTCACCGCGCTCGACGCCCGCCCGGGACCTCCGGTGCCCCCATCGACGTACAGCAAGTAGGAGCTGAACCGAACGTGGCAGGAGTCGCACGTCGCCGTCTGGACGCGGAGCTGGTGCGCCGCAAGCTCGCGCGCTCGCGTGAGCACGCCGGCCAGCTGATCGCCGCGGGGCGGGTCTCGGTCGGGAAGACCGTCGCCACCAAGCCCGCCACACAGGTGGAGACGGCGGCGGCGATCGTCGTCTCCGTCGACGACAGCGATCCCGACTACGTGTCGCGGGGCGGGCACAAACTCGCCGGTGCCCTGGAGGCGTTCGTGCCGCAGGGGCTCCTCGTCGAGGGGCGGCGGGCGCTGGACGCCGGCGCGTCCACCGGCGGATTCACCGATGTGCTGCTGCGCGCGGGCGCCTCGCACGTGGTCGCGGTCGACGTCGGCTACGGCCAACTGGCCTGGTCTCTCCAGAGCGATGAACGCGTCACCGTCAAGGACCGTACGAACGTACGCGAGTTGACGCTCGAAGCGATCGATGGGGAGCCAGTGGATCTTGTCGTGGGGGACTTGTCCTTCATCCCGCTCGGGCTGGTGCTGCCGGCCCTGGCACGGTGCACCAAGCCGGACGCGGACCTGGTGATGATGGTGAAGCCACAGTTCGAGGTGGGTAAGGAACGGCTGGGCAGCGGGGGTGTCGTGCGCAGTCCGCAGCTGCGCGCCGATGCGGTGCGGGGCGTTGCCCGCAAGGCGTGGGAACTGGGACTCGGCGTGAAGGGCGTCACCGCCAGTCCGCTGCCGGGACCCTCGGGCAACGTCGAGTACTTTCTGTGGCTCCGGGCCGGGGCGCCTGCCCTGGACCCGGCCGATGTTGACCGTGCAGTGGCGGAGGGGCCGCGTTGACACAGAACCGAGCTCGTACTGTTTTCCTCCTGGCCCACACCGGGCGGCCCGCCGCGATCCGCAGCGCGGAGCTGGTGGTGAAAGGGCTGCTGCGCGAGGGCATCGGGGTGCGCGTCCTGGAGTACGAGGCCGCCGACCTGCCCCTCCCGGAGGAGGTGGAGCTGGTCAGCGAGGCCACCCCGCAGTGCCTGGAGGGCTGCGAGCTGCTCATCGTCCTCGGCGGTGACGGGACCCTGCTGCGCGGCGCGGAGTTCGCGCGGGCGTCCGGGGTGCCGATGCTCGGCGTCAACCTCGGCAGTGTCGGCTTCCTGGCGGAGGCCGAGCGGGACGACCTCGACAAGGTCGTCGACCGGGTGGTGACGAGGTCGTACGAGGTCGAGGAGCGGATGACCGTCGACGTCGTCGTGCACCGTAACGGGGACATCGTGCACACGGACTGGGCGCTGAACGAGGCGGCCGTGCAGAAGGCCGGCGCGGAGAAGCTGCTCGAGGTGGTGCTGGAGATCGACGGGCGGCCGGTCACCGGGTTCGGCTGCGACGGGATCGTGCTGTCGACGCCGACCGGGTCCACCGCCTACGCGTTCTCCGCGGGCGGGCCCGTGGTGTGGCCCGAGGTCGAGGCGTTGCTGATGGTGCCGATCAGCGCGCACGCCCTGTTCGCCAAGCCGCTGGTGACCTCGCCGAACTCGGTGCTCGCGGTGGAACTGCTGCCGCACATTCCGCCGGGGGTCCTGTGGTGCGACGGCCGGCGGACCTTCGAGCTGCCGCCGGGAGCCCGGGTGGAGGTGCGCAGGGGCGCCGTGCCGGTGCGGCTGGCCCGGCTGCACCACGCGTCCTTCACCGACCGGCTGGTAGCCAAGTTCGCACTGCCCGTCTCGGGATGGCGCGGGGCCCGGCACTAGGGCCTCTCGTTTGGATCATGCCGGCGTCGCGGGGTCTGGCCGCGCGCACGGTGTCGGGGGAGGAAGGCCGGCTCGTCCGGTTGACGGGGTGCCTCGCACTTCCTCCCTCCGACCTCGTAAGGTCGTGTCCGTGTTGGAGGAGATGCGGATACGGTCGCTCGGAGTCATCGACGACGCTGTCGTCGAGCTGTCGCCAGGCTTCACCGCGGTCACGGGTGAGACGGGCGCGGGCAAGACCATGGTGGTCACCAGCCTCGGGCTGCTGCTGGGCGGGCGCGCCGACGCCGCGCTCGTGCGGCTCGGCGCCGACAAAGCGGTCGTGGAGGGGCGGATCACCGTGCCCGCGGGCACCTCGGTGGCCGCACGGGCCGAGGAGGCCGGGGCCGAACTCGACGACGGGGCGCTGCTGATCAGCCGTACCGTTTCCGCCGAGGGGCGGTCGCGGGCGCATGTCGGCGGGCGGAGTGTGCCCGTCGGGGTGCTCGCCGACCTCGCGGACGAGCTGGTGGCCGTGCACGGACAGACCGACCAGCAGGGGCTGCTGAAGTTGTCCCGGCAGCGGCAGGCGCTGGACCGGTACGCGGGCGACGCGGTCGCCGCGCCCCTCGCCAAGTACACGGAGGCCTACCGGCGGCTGCGGACCGTCTCCGGCCGGCTCGAAGAGATCACCACGCGCGCGCGTGAACGGGCCCAGGAGGCCGACATGCTGCGCTACGGCCTCGACGAGATCGCCGGCGTCGAGCCGCGCGCGGGCGAGGACACGGAGCTGGCGGAGGAGGCGGAGCGGCTCGGGCACGCGGAGGCGCTGTCCTCGGCCGCCACGGCCGCCCACGGGGCCCTGGCGGGCAACCCGGAGGACCCCGAGGGCATCGACGCCGCCACGCTCGTCGCGGGCGCCCAGCGGGCCCTGGAGGCCGTGCGGTCGCACGATCCGGCGCTGTCCGCGCTCGCCGACAGGATCGGCGAGATCGGGATCCTGCTCGGCGATGTCGCGGGGGAGCTGGCCGGCTACGCCGACGACCTCGACGCCGATCCGCTGCGGCTGGCGGCCGTCGAGGAGCGCAGGGCCGCGCTGACCGGGCTGACCCGGAAGTACGGCCAGGACGTCGACGCTGTCCTCGACTGGGCCGAACGCGGCGCCGAGCGGCTCGGCGAACTGGACGGCGACGACGAGCGGATCGGCGAGCTGACCGCCGAGCGCGACGCCCTGCGCGGCGAGCTGAGCGGGCTCGCGCAGGCGCTGACCGACGCGCGGACGGAGGCCGCCGAGCGGTTCGCCGCGGCCGTGACCGCCGAGCTGGCCTCGCTGGCGATGCCGCACGCGCGCGTGTCGTTCGAGATCCGGCAGACCGACGACCCGCTGGGCGTGGAGGTCGGCGGCCGCACCGTCGTCTACGGGCCGTCCGGCGCCGACGAGGTCGAGCTGTTGCTCGCCCCGCATCCGGGGGCTCCGCCGCGCCCCATCGCCAAGGGCGCGTCCGGCGGTGAGCTGTCGCGCGTGATGCTGGCCGTGGAGGTCGTGTTCGCGGGGACGGACCCGGTGCCGACGTACCTCTTCGACGAGGTCGACGCGGGCGTGGGCGGCAAGGCGGCGGTGGAGATCGGGCGGCGCCTGGCGCGGCTCGCGAAGACCGCGCAGGTCGTCGTCGTCACCCACCTGCCGCAGGTCGCCGCCTTCGCCGACCGGCAGTTGCTGGTCGAGAAGACCAACGACGGGTCCGTGACCCGGTCCGGCGTGAAGGTCCTGGAGGGCGAGGACCGCATTCGGGAGCTGTCCCGGATGCTCGCGGGCCAGGAGGACTCCGAGACGGCACGGGCCCACGCGGAGGAACTCCTGGAGACGGCACGCGCGGACGCGTGACGGCTTTCACCGGTTATCGGCGGTTAACGGGCGGAGAGGGCGGGACGGCGACCTGCGGGGTGGCCGTCCCGCCCTCTCCGCTTTCTAGAGTGGCCCGATGATCACACGAAGGAGCAGCAGCAGGAGTGCCGCGTTCGCCGTGGCGGCCTGCCTGGCGCGCGGGGGAGCGGCGGCCCTGCGCACGGCGGCGCCCGGTGGGCGGGCGCGCTGGGAACGGACGAACTTCGCCGGCCGGACCGTGGAGTTGTACGCCGGTCCGGCCGCCGTCCTCGCGGCCGTGGCCGGTGCGGCGCGGGTGCGCCCGGCGGTCGCCGGGGCCGTCCTCGCCGCCGGGGCCTGCGGGGCGTACGACGACCTCGTGGGCGCCGGTGATCCGCGGCGCGGCTTCCGGGCGCACCTGGGGGCGCTGCGGCAGGGCGAGGTCACCGGTGGGACCGTCAAGCTGGGCGGGATCTGCGCGGCGGGGCTGCTGGCCGGGGCCCTGCTGAAGGAGCGGCCGGTGGACAGGGTGCTCGCGGGTGTCGTGATCGCCGGGGCGGCGCACTTCGTCAACCTGGTGGACGTACGGCCCGGACGGGCCGCCGGTGCCGTCCTCGCGCTGGCCGCGCCGGGGCTGCTGCGGGCGGGGCCCGCCGGTGAACTGGCCGCCGTGGCGACGGGGGTCGCGGCGGCGGTGCTGCCCGACGACCTGGGGGAGCGCGCGATGCTCGGTGACACCGGGGCGCACGCCCTCGGCGCGCTGCTGGGCGCGGCTGTCGTGGTGGGGAATGGGCGCCCGGGGCTCGCGGCGCACGCGGCCGCGGTGGTGGGCGCGGCGGTGTGCGGGGAG
>NZ_MUBA01000856.1 GCF_002154575.1 Streptomyces bobili | reverse complement strand
GACCGCGCCCCACTGTGCTTGCTCACGTTCTGCAGCAACTCCGACACCGTGAAGTACGCGATCCCCTCGATCGCCGCCGCCGGCCGCTCCACCAGGTCCACCTCCACCTGTACGGGCACGGTGCACCGCGAGGCCACCGACGACAGGGCGGCGTCCAGCCCCCGGTCGGTCAGCACGGCCGGATGAATCCCCCGAGCCAGATCCCGCAGCTCCTGCAACGCCGTCTTCACCTCACCGTGCGCCTCGTCCACCATCCGCGCCGCCTCCCGCGGATCCTCCCGCAGCTTCTCCTTCGCCAGCCCGAGATCCATCGCCAACGCGACCAGCCGCGCCTGCGCCCCGTCGTGCAGATCCCGCTCGATACGCCGCAGGTCGGCGGCCGCCGTATCGACCACGACCCCTCGGTCGGACTCCAGCTCCACCACGCGCGACGCCAGCCGCGACGGCCCCAGCAGCCCGTGCACCATCACCCGGTCCACCGTCGTCAGCGCCCGTACGATCCACGGCGTGGCCAGCGTGATCAACAGCCCCAGCAAGGCCGTCACGGTGATCTCGAACGGGTTGTCCAGGTACACCCGGTGCCCGTCGTCGCCGTACAGCTGGAGCCCGTCCTGCCCGCCGTACAGCGGGAAGAGCCAGAACCACAGCGGGTACGTCAGCGTCGCCCAGCCGTACACCCAGAAGGTGATCGCGACGGTGAAGGAGAACACCGCCCACGGCATGTGCAGCACCGCGTACAGGACGTGCCGCCAGGACGTGCCGCTCTTGAGCACCGCGCCCATCCACGACATCGCCCCCTTGCCTCGTGGCCGCAACGGCTCCGGCGCGGCCACGTCCAGCCCGAGCAGCCCCCGCGCCCGCGCCCGCTCCACCGACCCGAGGCCGCGGCACGCCGCCAGCCCCGCCGCCAGCACCGGGACGCCGAGGAACGTCACCAGCAGGCCCGCCCCCACCGACAGCATCGTGACGGCGAAGGTGAACAGCACGATGCTGATCGGCAGGCTCAGCAGCACGTAGGCGAATTCTCGCCAGGCACGTGCCTCGACCGGCGCCCGCAGCACGGCCGGCAGCCGGTGCCGACGACGCCCCCCGGCACCGGCACCGGCCCCCGGCGCCTCACCCTGCCGCGAGCGGTCCCCGTAGTCCCCGTAGTCCCCGTAGTCCCCGTACTGCCCGTACTGCGTGGCCATCGGCGTCGTCCGTTCTGCTTGTCGCGTCCGCAGGTGTCGTCCCCTACCTCCACCCTCCTCGGCGGCGGCCCCGCGGACCATGGAGTCCGTCGGAGTCTTGGAAGGGGGGTTTTCCCTACCTCGGCACTACAGCGATACCTCGGCACTTCAGCGATCCGGTCTACAGGACCACCCCTGAGGGACCACCCCCGCGCATCCCCTACGCCGTCGGCTCCGTCCGGTCCCGCCAGGGCAACTCCGCCGTCACGGTCGTAGGCCCTCCGACCGGGGAGTCCACGACGAACACCCCGTCGACGGCGCCCAGCCGGTCCGCCAGCCCCCGCATCCCCGTGCCGCCGTCGAGCCGCGCACCGCCCCGGCCGTCGTCGCGCACCTGGATGAGCAGCCGGTCCTCCACCCGCCACACCTCCACGAACGCCGACCGCGCCCCACTGTGCTTGCTGACGTTCTGGAGCAGCTCGGAGACGGTGAAGTAGGCGATGCCCTCGATGGCCTGCGCCGGACGCGCCGGCAGATCCGCCGTCACCTGCACCGGGACCGTGCACCGCGAGGCCACCGAGGACAGCGCCGCGTCCAGCCCGCGGTCGGTCAGTACGGCCGGATGGATCCCGCGCGCCAGATCTCGCAGCTCCTGCAGTGCGAGCTTCACCTCGCCGTGCGCCTCATCGACCATCAACGAGGCCGCGTCCGGGTCCTCCAGCAGTTTCTCCTTGGCGAGGCCCAGCCCCATCGCCAGATTGACCAGCCGCGCCTGCGCACCGTCGTGCAGATCCCGCTCGATGCGCCGCAGATCGGCCGCCGCGGTGTCCACCACGACCCCCCGGTCGGACTCCAGCTCGGCGATCCGCCGCTCCAGCTCGTCGGACGGGCACAGCAGGGCCCGCACCATCGCCCGGTCCGCGTTGGTCAGCCCACGGGCCAGGAACGGCAGCACCGGCCACAGCACGAACAACGACGTCAGCGTCACCACGAAGGTGAGGATCCCCCACGGCAGCCGGATGAAGTCGTACAGCACCGTCCGCCAGGCCACCGGGTCCTTCAGCACCAGCCACATGCCCTGGAAGACATTGCCCGCCCGGCGCAACGGCAACGGGCTCGGCTCGTCGACCCGCACCGCGAGCAGCATCCGCGCCCGGCCCCGCTCGAACCGGCCGATCAGCCGCGCCCCCAGCAGCCCGAGCGCCAGCACCGGCAGCCCGACCACCGTGAGTGTCAGCGTGGCGCCGGTGAACAGCACCGTCATGACGTAGACGAATCCGACGACCGACATCGGCAGGTTCGTCAGAAGGTGTGCGATCTCCTTCCACGTCTGCGGGTCGTAGGCGAACCGGACGCGCGGCAACTGCTCGTCACGCCCCGGTGTGTCCCGTCCGGCGGAGGACTCGACGGGCACGGCGCGCGGACGCACGGCCGTGGGAGCGGGTTTGGATACGGTCATACGGGTCAGCGTGCCGCGCGAGACGCCGCCGCGCCATGGAGTTCGCCGCCAGGAGTCACGGGGGAAAACCCCACCCCCGTTGCCCCAGCTGTGACGGCCTGCTTACCGTGCCTTTATCAGGCCCTAGACTCCCGTGCGTACAGATCGTCGAACAGGCCGAGGTCGGGTCGGGGAGCGAGGGACGGACCGTGCCGCAGTCGTCGCAAGCAGCGCTGAGGGAACCGACGGTCGTCGTGGCGTCGGACTACTTCGACTCCTACGCGGTCGTCGGACTCCTCGCCGTCATCGGCGTGCTCTTCGTCGCCGTCGCGTTCGGCGCGGGCCGCCTGCTGCGCCCCGTGGTCCCGACCACCGAGAAGCTCCTGACGTACGAGTGCGGCGTCGACCCCGTCGGCGAGGGCTGGGCCCACACCCAGGTCCGCTACTACGTCTACGCCTTCCTCTACGTCATCTTCGCCGTCGACTCGATCTTCCTGTTCCCCTGGGCGACGGTCTTCGCCGCCCCCGGCTACGGCGCGGCCACGCTCGTGGAGATGTTCATCTTCCTCGGCTTTCTGGCCGTGGGCCTGCTGTACGCCTACAAGAAGGGCGTCCTGACATGGACGTGAACCCGCCCGCCCCCGAGCCGGTGCTGCTTCCCGAGCCGAAGCGGCTGGGTGCGTTGTCCCGCCTCGCCCCCGAGCCGATGAAGGTCGTCCTGAACTGGGGCCGCCGCTACTCGCTCTGGGTCTTCAACTTCGGCCTCGCCTGCTGCGCGATCGAGTTCATCGCCGCGTCGATGGCCCGCCACGACTTCATCCGCCTCGGCGTCATCCCCTTCGCGCCGGGCCCGCGCCAGGCCGACCTGATGGTCGTCTCCGGCACGGTCACGGACAAGATGGCCCCGGCCGTCAAACGCCTCTACGAACAGATGCCCGAACCGAAGTACGTCATCTCCTTCGGCGCGTGCAGCAACTGCGGCGGCCCCTACTGGGACTCCTACTCCGTCACCAAGGGCGTCGACCAGATCATCCCGGTCGACGTGTACGTCCCCGGCTGCCCGCCGCGCCCCGAGGCGCTGCTGCAGGGCATCCTCAAACTCCAGGAGAAGATCGCGCGCGAGTCGCTGGGGGAGCGCTACGCCACCGGCACCGACCGTCCCTCGGCGGCGGCCCTCCAGAGCGGCCTCGTACGCCCGCCGGCCGCGGAGGGGGGCGCCCGATGACCACCGTCGGCTGGCTGCCCGCCCCCGCCGAGGAACTCTTCGGCCCCGAGGCCACCGCCGAGGAGTCCTACGAGGTCCTGACGGTCGACGTACCGCCGCAGTCCTGGACCGCGGCCCTCCTGACCGCCCGCGACCGGCTGTCCTGCACCTACTTCGACTGGCTCAGCGCGGTCGACGAACCCGGCACCGGCTTCCGCGTCGCCGCACACGTCGTCGCGCTGACGCCGGTCCGCCGCCTGCTGGTGCGCACGACGGTCCCGCACGAGGCCCCGACCCTCGACTCCGCCGTCGACGTCTACGCGGGCGCCGCCTGGCACGAACGCGAGACCCACGAGATGTTCGGCGTCGTCTTCGCCAACCACCCGGCCCTGGACCACCTCCTCCTCCCTGAGACCTTCGAGGGCCACCCCCTCCGCAAGGACTTCGTCCTCGCCGCCCGCGTGGCCAAGGCCTGGCCCGGCGCGAAGGAACCCGGCGAGTCCGAGCACGGCGGCCCCAAGCGCCGCCAGATGCTCCCCCCCGGCGTCCCCGACC
>NZ_MUBA01000855.1 GCF_002154575.1 Streptomyces bobili | reverse complement strand
GCGCCGGGCAGACCGGTGAGCCGGCCCTTGCCGGGCAGCCAGCCACCGACGAGGACGTCCGCCGTACGCATGTTGCGGATCTTGATCCAGGCCCGGGACCGCACGCCGGGCTCGTAGAGGGAGTCCAGCCGTTTGCAGACCAGCCCCTCCAGACCGTGGGCGCGGGTGGCCTCCAGGGCCTCGCGGCCGTGCCCGACGAGCGCGCCAGGCGTCGACCAGGTGGGCCCCGCCAGGGCCAGCTCCTCCAGCCGGGACCTGCGCCGGGAGTAAGGGACCCGCAGGAGGGAGTCCTCCGCCAGGTGCATCACGTCGAACAGCACCAGGTGGACGGGGGCGGTCGCCGCGAGCCGTGCGGCCTTCGCCGGCGCCTGGGCGAGGCCCATCCGCGACTGGAGCAGCTGGAAGTCGGCGCGGCCCTGTTCGTCCAGGGCGAGGATCTCCCCGTCGAGCACGGCGGGCGTCGCGCCGAGCGCGCCGCCCAGCGCGCGCAGTTCGGGATAGGCCGCGGTGATGTCCTCGCCGGAGCGGGCACGCAGCACGAGGGTGCCGTCACCGGGGAGGTAGACCACCGCCCGCTGCCCGTCCTGCTTGGTCTCGTACGCCCAGCGCGCGTCCTGGGCGACGGGCGGCAGGGTGCCGGGGCTGGCCAGCATGGGGGCGATCAGCGGCAGGGTCACGGGTGACTTGTCGCCGGGCCCGCGCCGTGGCACGCCCGCGGCAGGCGGGGTTCGCCTGATCGGAGGCAGCGGCCCGCGCGGCCGGGCGGCACCCGGCGCTCAGAAGGTGGCGCCCGGCGGCAGCGGCGGGGGCTGGACCAGGCCCGTCTGGTAGGCGATGACGACCAGTTGGGCGCGGTCGCGGGCGCCCAGCTTGGTCATGGCCCGGTGCACGTGGGTGCGCACGGTCAGCGGGCTCACGAACAGCTTCGCGGCGATCTCGTCGTTGGAGTGGCCCTCGGCCACCCAGGCCATCACCTCGCGTTCGCGCGCGGTGAGCACGGAGAGGTCGTCGGGCGCGGCCAGCCGGGCTCCCTCGGCGGGGGAGGTGAGGAACCGGGTGATCAGGGCGCGGGTGGCGAGCGGCGACAGCAGGGACTCGCCGGAGGCCACGACGCGTATGCCGTCGAGGAGGACGTCGGCGGTGACGTCCTTGCCGAGGAAGCCGCTCGCACCGCGGCGCAGCGCGGCGGCGACGTACTCGTCGATCTCGAAGGTCGTCAGGATCAGCACGCGTGTGTCCGACAGCTCCGGGTCGGCGCAGACGGCGGACGTCGCGGCGAGACCGTCGGTGCCGGGCATGCGGATGTCCATCAGGACGACGTCCGGCCGGTGCCGGCGGGTCAGCTCGACCGCCTCGGCGCCGTCGGTGGCCTCGCCGACGACCTCCATGTCGTCGCAGGAGTCGATGAGGATCCGGAAGGTGGCCCGCAGCAGGGCCTGGTCGTCGGCGAGCAGTACGCGGATGGTCATGGCGTCCGTTCTCGAGGTGCGTGGGGCGGGCCGGTCCCATGGTGACGGACGGACGGTGGGGGCGGCCCGTCGCCTCCGGTGCGGTGCCCCGGCCGGGGCACC
>NZ_MUBA01000854.1 GCF_002154575.1 Streptomyces bobili | reverse complement strand
TCGACAACCACCCTTTCACTACTCAATTAGTGAAAGGGTGGTTGTCGAGTGGTGGAATACCGCATCGACCGGCACAGCGGCGTGGCCACCTACCTCCAGATCGTCCAGCAGACCAAGCAGGCCCTGCGTCTGGGCATGCTTCGCCCCGGCGACAAGCTGCCGACGGCCCGCGAGGTGGTCGAGGCCACCGCCATCAACCCCAACACCGTGCTCAAGGCCTACCGCGAACTGGAACGGGACGGACTCGTCGAGGCCCGGCGCGGTGTGGGCACCTTCGTCCGACGTGGCCTGAGCACCGCCCCCGCCGACTCGCCCCTGCGCACCGAGCTGGACGAGTGGGCGACCCGGGCCCACACGGCCGGCCTCGACCGGGACGACGTGAGCGCGCTCTTCACCGCCGTACTGGACGAGCACTTCACGGCCGACCACGGAGAGCCGAGCACGGACCGCACCAGCCGCCCCAGCAACACAGGCAGCGCAGGCAGCGCAGGCAGCGCAGGCAGCGCAGGCAGCACCACAACCACCCACGACAGGCACTCCGACAAGCACTCCCAGGGGGACCCTTCATGACCGACACCGCCATGGCGGCAACCGCGCTCGGCAAGCGCTTCGGCCGGCGCGGCAGCTGGGCGCTGCGCGACTGCGCGTTCCGGCTGCCCACCGGCCGCGTCTGCGCCGTCGTCGGCCCCAACGGCGCGGGCAAGTCCACGCTCCTCGCCCTGGCCGCCGGCCTGCTGGCCCCCTCCGAGGGCTCGGTCACCGTCCTCGGCACGGACCCGGCGTCCGCACGCGCGCGTGTCGGTTACGTCGCCCAGGACAAGCCGCTGTACCCGCAGCTCACGGTCGCCGAGACGCTGCTCGTGGGCGCCGACCTCAACCCGGCCCGCTGGGACGCCGTCATCGCGGAGCGGATCGTCTCCGCGGGCGAGTTGAACCCCAAGGCCCGCATCCGCACGCTCTCCGGCGGTCAGCGC
>NZ_MUBA01000853.1 GCF_002154575.1 Streptomyces bobili | reverse complement strand
CGCCGACGTGGTGACCCCCCAGCTCGTCGCCCAGCTGACCAAGGGCGTCGTCGGTTCCGGGCGTACGGCGAACCACACGCCGTTCACCGGTGAGAAGCTCGCCGACCTGCCGGAGTCCACTCCCGAGGACGTACAGCGGGCGTTCACCGCGGCCCGTGCCGCGCAGGCGGTGTGGGAGCAGGTGCCGGTGCGCGAACGGGCCGCGGTCCTGCTGCGCTTCCACGACCTGGTGCTCCAGCGCCAGGGCGAGGTCCTCGACCTGATCCAGCTGGAGACCGGCAAGGCGCGCCTGCACNNCAGGCCGTCGCGGTCGCCGCCCGCCACTACGGCCGCAAGGCACCCTCCTACCTGCGGCCGAAGCGGCACGCGGGTGCGATGCCGACGCTGACGAAGGTCACCGAACTGCGCCACGCGCGCGGTGTCGTCGGCCAGATCGCCCCCTGGAACTACCCGCTCGAACTCTCCGTCGGCGACGCCCTGCCCGCCTTCGTCGCGGGCAACGCGGTCGTCAT
>NZ_MUBA01000852.1 GCF_002154575.1 Streptomyces bobili | reverse complement strand
TCTGTGGGGGGCTGCGGGGTGGCGGGGTGCGAGGCCTGAGGCGCTGAGGTGTTGTGGGGCGCCGAGGTGGTGGGCGTGAGGCCTGCGGCTGTGAGCCGCTGTGGCGTCGCCGCGGTCGTGGGCGGGGGGCCCGCCTCGTGGGTGTGAGGCCCGCCGGTCTTCGGGCTGCCTCGGCTGGACGGCTTCGGCCGGACGGCCTCGGTTGCTCGCCCGCTGCTTCACTCGAACGGGTGTCGTGGGACGGGATCTCCGTTCGGGACCGGCTCGTTGGAAGGGGTGCGAGGGCAGAACTCGGAGGCGAGCAGGGCCGGTTCGAGGCTGGGGTCCGCCATCGCCGTCGTGTTCACGCGGAAGGTGAGGACATGACGGCCGTCGACGGTGGCCGCGGTGCGCACGTAGCTGCCCGAGATCCGGCCGTTGTGCCCCCACACGGTCACTCCGCAGGGCAGCCTCGCCGGAATCAGCCCCAGGCCGTACGAGCCATGTGCGGTGCGGGTGTCGAGCATCTCGTGCAGCCGGCGCGAGGGGAGCAGCTCGCCGCTCAGGAGGGCTGAGTAGAAGCGGTTCAGGTCGGCGAGCGTCGTCACCAGCTCGCCCGCGGCCCCGGCCACCCGCGGGTCGAGTTCGGTGACGTCGGTTCCGTCCGGGCCGTGGGCGCGGCCGTGCGGGGAGGGCAGAGAGGTGCGGGACCCGGGAAAGGAGGTGCCGTTCAGAGCAAGCGGATCGAGGATGCGGCGCTCCGCCTCCGTGGCGTAGGAGCGGCCGGTGACCTGTTCGACGACCAGGCCGAGCAGGACGTAGTTGGTGTTGGAGTAGGCGTAGCGGCCACGGTCGGCCGGAGGGTGGGTGAGTGCGATACGGACGGCTTGAAGAGGGGTGACGGGGCGGACGCCACCCGTATCCCGGGCGAAGTCGTACAGGCCGCTGGTGTGGGTCAGCAGGGAACGCAGGGTCAGCGCGCGCCCGTCGTTGCCGGCTCCCCGCACCAGGCCGGGCAGGTACCTCTCGACCGGGTCGGACAGCGACAGTCGCTGTTCCGAGGCCAGTTGGAGCACGACGGTCGCGAGGAAGGTCTTGGTGATGCTGCC
>NZ_MUBA01000851.1 GCF_002154575.1 Streptomyces bobili | reverse complement strand
CCGCAGCAGTAGCCGCCGGCGTTCTCCGGGATCAGTACGGTCCCGCGAGTGTCCCCGGGTGCGATGACGATCGCGTCGGGCACCGCGTCGGACAGGGCGTGGACCGGCGCGTAGATCCCGCGGGCCGCCGCCTCCTCCGGATCGGTCTCCTCCCACCTCCGCCACGGCGGCCCCCAGGGCTCCGGGTCCACGGCGAACGTGCCGGACTCCATGAGCACCGGGAGCTGAATGCCGTTCCCGTACTTCTGGCGGGCGTGGATCGGCAGGGTGACCTGGGACAGCGGCGAGGTCAGCCCGGCGCCGCACCCCGCACACACGAAAACGAACAAATGTCCTCCGTTGTGGGAAACAGGGGAATCGTCGCAGGTCGGCGGCGAGCGGCCAACGCGTTTTCCGTCCGACGGACCGGGCCCATGTACGCGAAGTGGGCCGCACATCGCCGCACTCACGTCAACTGGCCGCGGCTGCCCGCGGTGGAGATCTCCGCCCAGATCGTCTTGCCCAGGGGGTGGCGTGGGGTGGTGCCCCAGCGTTCGGACAGGACGTCCACCAGGAGGAGGCCGCGGCCCGATTCACCTTCGGGAGGTGAGGTGGGTGGGGTCATGGGCGGGCGGCGCGTGGTTGCCGCGTCC
>NZ_MUBA01000850.1 GCF_002154575.1 Streptomyces bobili | reverse complement strand
CCCGCCGCCGGGCCGCGCAGCTCGCGGTGGCCGAGGCGATGCTGCGGCGCGGACCCCGCCCGCGTGGCCGGCTGGCTCACCGCGCTGACACGCCTCGGAATGCTGCGGGCGGACGCGGAGGGCCGCCCCCGCTACGCCCACCCCCTGCTCCGGGACGCCGTACTCAGCGGCTGGCCGGGCGCCCGCCGCCGGGCCGCGCAGCTCGCGGTGGCCGAGGCGATGCTGCGGCGCGGGGACCGGGTCGACGCCGTGGCCCGGCAGTTGCTGGGCAGCGGGCCGGCCGGACTGCCGTGGGTGCTGCGGGTGCTGCGGGACGCCGTCGCCGTCGCCGTGCACCAGGGCCGCCCCGACGACGCCGTCGTCTACCTCCGGCGCGCCCTCGCCGAACCGCTCCCCGACGACCTGCGCCAACGGCTGCTGACCGAACTGGGCTCGCTGGAGTACGCCTCCGCCGACGCCCCGGCCGGCCTCCCCCGGCTCGCCGAGGCCCTCGACCTCCCGGCGGAGCCCCGCGACCGGGTCCGTACGGCCCTCGCGCTGGGCACCGCCCTCGCGGGCCGCGGCGAGGTGCGGGCGGCGGTGGAGGTGCTGCGCGCGACGGAGGCCGGACTCACCGGTCACCCCGAACTGGTCCGCACCGTGCGGACCGCGTCCGCGCTGCTGTCCGACCAGGACCAGACGGTCCGCCGCGAGGCCTACCGCTGGCTGACCGACGCCGCGCGACGCTCACCGGAACTGGTCGGCGCCACCGGCCAGGCCCTCCTCGTGCGCTACGCGGCGACCGCCGGGGCGAGTTCGGCGAAGGCGGCGATGGCCCGGCTGCGGACCCTGCTGACCGAACCGGCGGAACCGCTCGCCGAGCCCTTCCTGCTGGGCACCGCGGCGGCCGTGGCCCAGTGGGCCGACGAACTCGACGAGGCGGAGGGCCTGGTGGAACGCGGCCTGGCCGGGCAACGCCCCTCCCTCCTCCACCCCATGCAACGGGCCCTGCGCGACGTCCTGTTGGACATCACCGCGGCCCGAGGCGACTACACCCGCCTGCTGGCCGAGACCGAGACCGAGACGGGTGCGGAAACTGTTCCGGATACCGATACCGATACCGACGCCGAAACCCCGGCCGCGAACGGCCCCACCAACGCCGACGCCCACGCCCTCCTCGCCCTCGTCGAAACCGGCCGCGCCGCGCAGGCAAGGCGCCTCGCGGCCCGCTTCGACCTGCGGGGCGCGCCCGACTCCTGGGAACTGAACCGCTTCCTGTACGCACGCGGCATCCTCCGCCTCTCCGACGGGGACACCACCGGTGCCCTGCACGACTTCCTGGAGTGCGGTCGCCGCCAGTCCGCCCGCGCCGTGCTCAGCCCCGTGGTCACACCCTGGCGGTCGGCGGCGGCCCGCTGCCGCCTGGCCCTCGGCAGTCCCCGCGAGGCGATCGCCCTCGCCGAGGAGGAACTGCGGCTGGCCCGGGTGTGGGACACCCCGCGCACGGTCGGCCGGGCCCTGCGCGTCCTGGCCCGAGCGACCGGCGGCCGACGGGGCCTGGAACTCGCCGAGGAGTCCGTGGCCCTGCTCCGCGACTCCCCGGCCGACGCCGAGCTGATCGCCGCCCTCCTCACCCGGGGCCGCCTCCTGTCCACCGGCGGCGACCGGTCCCGCGCCCGCGACAGCCTCCGCGAGGCCGCCGAACGAGCCGAACGCCTGGGCGCCGTACGCCTGCGCTCCCGAGCCGAGGAAGCCCTGCGCGCGGGCGGCGCCCGCCGCACCTCCACCGCCCACACCGGCACCGCCTCCCTCACCGGCAGCGAACGCCGCATAGCCGAACTCGCCGCGGCCGGCCGCACCAACACGGAGATAGCCGACCTCCTCCACATAGCCCGCCGCACCGTGGAAACCCACCTCACGAGCGCCTACCGAAAACTGGGCATCCGCCGCCGCGGCGAACTGGGGGAGGCGTTGCAGGGGCAGGCCTAGGCATCCCCGTCCGCCGCCGCCCGTCCCCCGAGCAGGTCGTCCCTGTCCTCCAGGTGGGCCGCGTTCGAGGGGTCGGTGAGGAGGTGGCGGGTGGTGGGGGCCT
>NZ_MUBA01000849.1 GCF_002154575.1 Streptomyces bobili | reverse complement strand
CCCGCTCGGACCGCCCTGGAGGTCGAGGTGGGCGCGCAGCCCCTCCTCGGGGGTCATGTGGATGTCCGGCCACAGGTCCGAGTAGGCGCCGATCTGGATCATCGTCGCGTCGAACGGGCCGTACGCCGCGCCGATGTCCTTGAAACCGTCGAAGTAACCGGTGTCGCCGCTGTGGAAGATCCGGTGCTCGTCGCCGGCCACGACCCAGGAGGCCCACAGGGTGTGCTGGGTGTTGCGCAGGCCGCGGCCGCAGAAGTGGCGGGCCGGGGTGGCGGTGAGGGTGAGGCCGCCGACCCGGGTCGCCTCGTGCCAGTCCAGCTCGCGGATCCGGTCGGCGGACACGCCCCAGTGTTCGAGATGGGCGCCGACGCCGAGCGGCACCGCGAACAGGGTGTCCGTGCCGGCCAGCGCCTTGACCGAGGGCAGGTCCAGGTGGTCGTAGTGGTCGTGCGAGATGACCACGACGTCGACCGGGCCGAGCGCGGCCAGCGGCAGCGGGGCCGGGTGCAGCCGCTTGGGGCCAGCGAAGGGGACGGGGGAGCAGCGCTCGCCCCAGACCGGGTCGAACAGCACGCGGTGCCCGTCGATCTCCGCGAGCACGCTGGAGTGCCCCATCCAGGTCAGCCGCAGGCCCGTGGCGGGCGGCTTGGCCAGGTCGGCGAGGGTGGTGGGATGCACCGGGATCGGGCCGGAG
>NZ_MUBA01000848.1 GCF_002154575.1 Streptomyces bobili | reverse complement strand
ACCCCCGCCCCCGTGACCACCGAGGTCCCCGGCAGCGCGAAAGCCAGGACCAGACAGCCGAGGAGGCCCACCGCCGGCACGGCCCGCTTGAGCGGCGCCGCGTCCAGGGTCCACGCCGAGGCGTTGGCCACCGCGTAGTACGCCAGCACACCGAAGGAGGAGAAACCGATCGCGCCGCGCACATCCACGGTCGCGGCGAGGACCGCGACCACCGCACCCACGGCCAGCTCGGCCCGGTGCGGCACCTGGAAACGCGGATGCACGGCCGACAGCAAGCCGGGCAGATGCCGGTCCCGAGCCATGGCCAGCGTCGTCCGCGAGACGCCCAGAATCAGGGCCAGCAGTGAACCCAGCGCCGCCACGGCGGCCCCGATCCGGACCACCGGCACCAGCCCCGGCACACCTGCGGCGCGCACCGCGTCCGCCAGCGGCGCGGCAGCGCGCCCGAGATCCTCCGACCCCAGCACCGAAAGGACGGCCACCGCCACACCCACGTACACGGCCAACGCGATACCCAGCGCGAGCGGGATCGCGCGCGGGATGGTGCGCGCAGGATCCCGCACCTCCTCGCCGAGGGTTGCGATGCGCGCGTACCCCGCGAAGGCGAAGAACAGCAGGCCGGCAGCCTCCAGCACACCACCGAGACCCCCGGAGGTCCCGATGTCCAGCCGCCCGGCGTCGGACCCACCGGATCCCAGGCACACGACGATCACGGAAGCGAGGACCGCCAGGACAACCGCCACGATCAGCCGCGTCAGCCAGGCCGACTTGTGGACGCCGCCGTAGTTCACCGCGGTCAGCGCCACCACGGCCGCGACCGCCACCGCGTGCGCCTGCCCCGGCCAGACGTACGCACCGACCGTCAGCGCCATCGCCGCACAGGAGGCCGTTTTGCCGACCACGAAGGACCAGCCCGCGAGATACCCCCAGAACGGGCCGAGCCGTTCGCGTCCGTACACATAGGTGCCACCGGAGGCCGGATACAGCGCGGCCAGACGGGCCGACGACATGGCATTGCAGTAGGCGATCACGGCAGCGAGCGCGAGTCCGAGCAGCAGCCCGGAGCCGGCGGCACGGGCAGCGGGCGCGAGGGCGACGAAGATGCCGGCGCCGACCATCGAGCCGAGCCCGATGATCACGGCGTCCCCGACGCCCAGGGTGCGCCGCAGCTCGGCGGCCGATCCGGACGGTGTCATGGACCGCACCCTACTGATCAGCGGAACCACCGGGCGCCGCCAGCACGTCGTCCCGGGTAACGCAGCACGAACGGGCCGTGGACGAGGTGCGGACGCACAGCCGGTGCGGACGTACAGCCTGTCCGGAGCGGGATCACAGCACCGGGACGGTGCGGACACAGCGCGAAGGGGCAGGGTCAGGACATGAGCATCGTCAGTTGGATCATTCTGGGGCTGTTGGCCGGGGTCATCGCCAAGGTACTGCTGCCGGGCCGGGACCCGGGCGGCTTCATCGGCACCACGGTCATCGGCGTCGCGGGCGCGTTCCTCGGCGGCTGGATATCGGCCCGCTGGCTGGACCACCCCGTCACCAAGGACTTCTACGACGGCGCCACCTGGGCCGCGGCGATCGGCGGATCGCTGGTGCTGCTGATCGCCTACCGCATCCTGTTCGGCAACTCACGGGACTGACCCGGGGCCTCTCGTCCGCCTCAAGGCCGGGCAGACGGGAAGGGCGACCGCAGACGCGGTGCCCCGCCCTTCCCGTCCCGCTGCCAGGTCTCGGGGGAGTCAGGTCCTAGCGGTAGTTCACGAACTGCAACGCGAAGTCGAAGTCCTGACCCTTCAACAGCGTGATGACGGTCTGCAGGTCGTCACGGCTCTTGGAACTGACGCGCAGCTCCTCTCCCTGGACCTGGGCTTTGACGCCCTTGGGGCCCTCGTCGCGGATGAGCTTCGCGACCTTCTTCGCGTTGTCCTGGGAGATGCCCTCCTTGATCTCAGCGAAGAGCTTGTACTCCTTGCCGGAGAGCTGCGGCTCGCCCGCCTCCAGTGCCTTCAGGGAGATCCCGCGCTTGATCAGCTTCGACTGGAAGACATCGAGGACGGCGTTGACCCGGTCCTCCGAGTTCGCCTCCATCAGGATCTTTTCTCCGGACCACGAGATCGAGGCGCCGACGCCCTTGAAGTCGTAGCGCTGGGAGATTTCCTTGGCGGTCTGGTTGAGGGCGTTGTCGACCTCCTGCCGCTCGACCTTCGAGACGATGTCGAAACTGGAGTCGGCCATGTCCTGTGGCTCCTTGTATCGGGGTGTGTATCGGATGCGTGCCGGCGTCCGTGGAGCTGCCGCCGAGCCCGGTGCGAGACGCGGGCCGCATCCGGACAAGCCTAGCCACCCGGCCCGCCCCGGACGGTGAGGAATCCAGGTGGCGAAGCACCCCTCCCCATCGGGTATCGTTTACGTCGTTGCCGGAGAGCGCCGCCGAAAAGCGGTTCGAACGGCGGCAAACCCGGCGGTGTGCCCGAGCGGCCAAAGGGAGCAGACTGTAAATCTGCCGGCTCAGCCTTCCCAGGTTCGAATCCTGGCGCCGCCACGCTGAGTGAGACCCCCTCCGAACTGCGGAAACGCAGAGCGGAGGGGGTCTGCTTCGTTTTCGGGGGGCTCGGTTGTCCGGCCCGGCTCATCGTCCGCCGGACGGCGGCTCCTCGGACTCCGGCCCGGATACCGATCCCGTTCCCGTCTCCTTCCCCGTTCCCGTCTCCGGCCCCCACCCCGGTGCCTCCGGCGGGGTCTTCGCGGCTCTCCTCACGTCCGCTTCGACGGCGTTGCGGGGGCTGCTCTCGTCCTTGGCGAATTCGGAGAGCGCCGCCTGGGTGTCGCGGGCGAGATCGCGCCAGGCGCGCCAGGCGGTTTCGTAGGTGTCGGTCTGGGCCTGGGACCAGGGGGCCGCCGTGGGCGCGCCGTAGGTGTCCCGCAGGTGCAGGACCCTCACGTGAGCCTCGTCGACCGCGCGCTGTTTCGCCACGAGTTCCTCGAAGGTATGTGCCACATGTAGGGATGCTAGGGAGGGGACGGCAGTTGTGCGCGGCGAGCGGGGCGTACGTTGTCGGGCGGTACCCGTGTGGCGCACTGGGGCAGACTGACCTCATGTCCAGCCGTCGCAGAACCTGCCCCGAGTGCCGTCGGGAGATCGCCGTGGTCGCCGGCCGGTTCGCCCGCCATGACCCGCCCGGAACGCGCGAGAACGGCCGGCTGACCTCCTGCCCCGGCTCCCGGAGCACGGCGCAACTGGGTGCCGCCCAGCCTTCGTTGGACGGATACGTCCTGTCCGCCATTCCCGGCCAACTGCCCCTCTTCTGAACGCCGTCAGCACCACCCGCCCGGCAACACGAGCCCAACAACCCGCCGGACCGCGCGCTCAGTTGCCCGCGACCGACTTCACCGCCACCGGCACCGGCGTCGAACCGGAGATCAGCTCCAGGGTGAGGCCGGCCGTCGCCGGGGTGTCCAGCAGTTCCGCGAGCACGGCGGCCACGTCGTCGCGCGGGACCGCCCCCGGGCCCGTCCGCGCCTCCAGCCGGACCAGGCCCGTGCCCGTGTCGTCCGTGAGTGAACCGGGGCGCAGGATCGTCCAGTCGAGGCCGTCCAGGCCCTGGACGTAGGCGTCGGCCTCGCCCTTGGCGCGCTGATAGACGTCGAAGACCTGGTCGCCCCGGTGGCCGGCGTCGGCGCCGTAGGAGGAGACGACGAGGAAGCGGCGTACGCCCGCGCGCAGTGCCGCGTCCGCGAACAGGACCGCGGCGCCCTTGTCGACGGTCTCCTTGCGGGCCGTTCCGCTTCCCGGTCCCGCGCCCGCCGCGAACACCGCCGCGTCCGCGCCCCGCAGGACGTCCGCGACCTGCTCGGCCGATGCCGACTCCAGGTCCAGGACGACCGGTTCGGCGCCGACGGCCCGCAGGTCGTCGCTCTGTTCGGCCTTGCGGACGATGCCCGCGACCTCGACTCCGCGCGCGGCGAGCAGACGCTCCAGCCGCAGCGCGATCTGACCATGACCCCCGGCGATGACAATGCGCATGCCCTCGACCGTACGCCCGGCCGCGGCCCCCCGCCGTCCGGCCCCGCCGTCCGGCCCCGCCGTCCGGCGGAGGAACGACGTCCCCGCGCTCTAGGACACCGTCCCCCGTCCCTGCCGCGGCAGCCCCAACTCCGCTGCCGCCGCCGAGTCGCAGTACTCGCGCACCGCGCTCGTGCGCGCCACCACCCGGCCCTGGTGGATCACGATCCGGCTGTACGCCAGTGAGAGCGCGCCCGCCAGACGGTCGCCGCGGACGGCCAGCAGGTCGGCGGGGAAGCCGGCCTCCACCCGGACCTCCGGGAGGCCCAGGGCCGCCCGTGCGGACGTGCTGACGGCGTCGTAGGCGTCCTCGGGGCGCAGGCCGTGGCGGGAGGCGAGGAGGTACGCCGCCTCCAGCGGGTCGCCCCGGCCGACCGGGTTGGAGACGTCCCGCAGGCTGCCGCTGCCGGCCGTGACGCGGACGCCGGCCGCCCGCAGCAGCCGTACCGGAGGCGTGCCGCGGCGGTCCGTGGCGCCGCATCCGCCCTGCGGGAGGCACACCACCGTGATGCCGGCCGCGGCGAGCTGGTCGGCGGTGCGGCCCGCGGACTCGGCGGGGAGGCGGGCGAGGGCCGCGCAGGGGCCGAGGCTGACGCCGGGGCGCAGGCCGCCCGCCATCGCGGCCAGCCGGGCCAGCCGGGCCGGGTCGGCGGCGTCGGTGTGCAGGTCGACGGGGCAGCCGTGTTCGGAGGCGACCTCCAGGACGGCCTCGACATAGCCGGTCGGGTCGGGGTCCAGGTCCGGGCACCCGCCCACCACCGAGGCGCCCATCTTCAGCGCGTCCCGCAGCATGGCGAGCCCGTCCGCGCCCGCCACGCCGGTCAGCAGCCGGGGCATCGCCACCGTCG
>NZ_MUBA01000847.1 GCF_002154575.1 Streptomyces bobili | reverse complement strand
CGTGACCGGCGCCCCCGAAGCACCGCTCCGGGCCGCCCTCGCCGCCCTGCGCACGGAGCTCGGCGTGCCCGCGAGCTTCCCGCCCGCCGTGCTCGCGGAGGCGGAACGCGCCGCCGCGGCCCCCGCCCTGCCGGCGTACGACGCCACCGACATCCCCTTCGTCACCGTCGACCCGCCCACCTCCACCGACCTCGACCAGGCCCTGCACCTGTCCCGGCAGGGCACCGGCTACCGCGTGCGGTACGCCATCGCCGACGTCGCCGCCTTCGTCGTACCCGGCGGGCCGCTGGACGCCGAGGCCCACCGCCGGGTGAACACCCTCTACTTCCCGGACGGGAAGGTTCCGCTGCATCCGCCGGCGCTCGGCGAGGGCGCCGCGAGCCTGCTGCCCGACGGCCCGCGCCCGGCCGCCCTGTGGACCGTCGACCTCGACGCCGACGGCCGTACCCTCGCCGTCGACGTCCGCCGCGCCCTCGTCCGCAGCCGCGCCAAACTCGACTACGCGCGCGTGCAGCGACAGATCGACGACGGCACCGCCGAGGAACCCCTGGCGCTCCTGCGGACCGTCGGACAACTGCGGCAGGCGCTGGAGGCCGACCGCGGCGGCATCTCCCTCGACGTGCCCGAGCAGGAGATCACCGAGCGCGACCACACCTACGAACTCTCCTTCCGCGCCCCACTGCCCGCCGAAGGCTGGAACGCCCAGCTCTCCCTCCTCACGGGCATGGCCGCCGCCGACCTGATGCTCGGCTACGGCACCGGAGTGCTGCGCACCCTCCCGGCCGCCCCCGACGGCGCCGTCGGCCGAC